>JAISJO010000076.1 GCA_031261485.1 Propionibacteriaceae bacterium
ATCACAGACTCCGCGAGCACCCAGTGGGACCAGGTCCTCGCTTTGGGCGGGACTCATGGGTTCCGCAATGCCCAGGCGTCTGTGCTCGCCCCAACCGGAACCATCGGCTTCATGATGGACTGCGACACGACGGGCATCGAGCCTGACTTCTCCCTTGTCAAGTTCAAGAAGATGGTCGGCGGTTCGTCCATGCAGATCGTCAATCTGACTGTCGAACGCGCCCTGCGCCTCTTGGGGTACACGCCGAACCAGGTTTCGGAAATCGTGGACTTCATTGCCGCCAACGGCCATGTCATCGGCGCTCCCCACCTCAAAGAGTCCGATTACCCGGTTTTCGATTGCGCTGTGGGCGCTCGTTCCATTGCTGCGATGGGGCACGTCCGGATGATGGCGGCGGTCCAGCCGTTCATTTCGGGCGCCATCTCGAAGACAGTCAATCTGCCCGAGTCCGCCACAGTGGACGACATCGCAGACGTGTACAGGCAAGGCTGGAAGCTCGGACTGAAGGCCGTGGCCATCTACCGCGACAACTGCAAAGTCGGGCAACCGCTGAGCGTCAAGAAGGAAGACAAGTTGGCCGACGCCGTTCCCGAGACAGTCGTCAAGATTGAGTATCGTCCTCGCCGCGTGCGTTTGCCCAAGTCACGCATGGGACGCACGACCCGATTCTCCGTGGGCGGGGCCGAGGGGTACATGACCTCCGGCGCTTATCAAGATGGGCGTCTGGGCGAAGTCTTCCTCAAACTCGGCAAGCAGGGTTCAACCTTGTCAGGTGTGATGGATGCATTCTCCATCGCGGTGTCCATTGGGCTGCAGTATGGGGTTCCGCTGGAGAGCTTCGTCCAGAAGTTCACCAACCTCAAGTTCGAGCCTGCTGGGATGACCGATGACACGGACATCCGCATGGCACAGTCCATCGCGGACTACATCTTCCGCCGCCTCGCTTTGGACTACCTCGACTTCGACACTCGTGCAGAACTCGGCATCTACACTGCCGCTGAGCGTGCACGCTATGTCGCCACGGGGTCCTATGTGGACGAGGTCGCGGACATCTCGGAGCCTGATTCCTTGCGCAACGACGAGGGGGACAACCTGAGGATCGACGAATCAGGTGCCCACCAGCCCGCCCTCATCGCCGCCCCCCACACGACTGCGGAGTTGCTGGAGTCCTTCGGGGCCTCTGTGGACGCGCCGCTGTGCTTGACATGCGGGACCAAGATGCGTCCGTCAGGTTCGTGCTACGTCTGTGAGGGCTGCGGTGCCACCTCTGGGTGCAGCTAGGGCGGCAAACAGTGAGTAAACGACAAGTGCCCCTAGCCTGAGCCGGGGGCACTTGTCGTTGCGGATTGTCCCAACCGGGGCTGGGACTCACAAAGTGGAGGTGTCGATGACGTACCGATACCGGACCTGGGAAGCGACAACCTTGTCGTACGCCTCGTTGATCTGGTCCGCCGAAATGACCTCGACCTGGGCCTGAAGGCCGTGGAGGGCGCAGAAATCGAGCATTTCCTGTGTCGCGGCGATTCCACCGATCTGCGAACCCGCCAGGATGCGATTGCCGCCCGTGAGGGTGGAAAGATGCAACTCAGAGGCATGTTCGGGCAGTCCAACGTCGACGAAGGCGCCGCCGACCTTGAGGCAATCGAGGATGGAGTCCATGTTGGACGCATGAGAGACTGTCGAGACCATGAGGTCGAAACTGCGGTGCAGGTTCTTCAAGGTGTCGGGCTCTGACAAGGCATAATACTCGGTCGCACCGAAACGGCGACCATCGGCCTCCTTGGATCTGGTCTGCGAAATGACCGCAGTGGTCGCGCCCATCGCAGCAGCGATCTGGACGCCCATGTGACCCAGGCCGCCCATGCCGATGATGGCCACACGCTTGCCGGGACCGGCGCCCCAGTTCTTCAGCGGAGAATACGTCGTGATGCCCGCGCACAACAGGGGGGCAGCGTTCTGCAAGGGAATCGAGTCGGGGATGCGGCACAGGTAATCCTGTTCGCCCGTGAAGCACGTCGAGTACCCTCCCGCTGTGGGCAGTCCGTCGCGGCCCAGGTCGTTGTACGTCCACACGGTCCCGCCGTTCGGACCCTCGCAGAATTGTTCATTGCCCGCGAGACAGTCAGGACACGTACCGCAGGAGTCCACGAAACAGCCCACGCCCACGCGATCTCCGACCCTGAACTTGGTGACTTCGGCACCCACCTTGGTCACGATTCCGGCCAATTCGTGTCCTGGAACCAGCGGGTAGAGGGCGGGACCCCATTCGCCCCGGGCGGTGTGGATGTCTGAGTGGCAGATACCGGCGAACTTGATGTCGAAGGTGACTTCGGTCGGGCCGGGTTCACGTCGCTCGATGATGGTGGGGGCGAAGCTCCCGGTGGGTGAGTCAATTGCGTACGCGCGTGCTTGCATGGTTGCTCCTTCAAAGTTGATTGGTACTCATTCTTCCTCCATGTGAGCAGGGCAGCCAGCCATGGCCAAAAGATGGCGTGGGGCACATTGTTGCAGGCACAACATAGCGCCGGACAGGAACCCATCCGGCGCCATGGTGTCGCAGCCGACTACTCAGCCAGAATGATCAGGAGTTTCCGAGGCCCGTGGACGCCTTCGACTCGGCTCAACTCGATATCAGAGGTCGCTGAACCACCAGAGATCCAGGTGAGTGGATTGCCAGCGACGATGGATGGCTTCAACCTCTGGACGGCCTCGGGAACGTCAGAGACGACCTGATCGGCCAGGATCACGCAAATGTGCAGATCGGGAACCAGCGACAGTGCGCGCCGTCCCTGATCAGGTGCATGATCCAGCACTATTGTGCCCGTGTCAGCGATACCGACACGCGCAGCAGTGATCACACCGTCGATGTCGTTCAGTTCGGGAGAACTCAAGGGCGGGTCATCTTCGATGAGCTTGGCTCCACCATCGGCAGCAGCCTTTCGCCAGTCCTGGTCGAGTCCTGCAGGCACGACGAAAGTCTTGACCTGGCGCTCGGTGACCAACTTGGTGATAGTCGCAGGCACTTCGGCCACTGGGACCCGTTCGACGACGGCTTTGTAGTCCAGGCACATCTGGGTGAAAGTGTCGAGGACATCGTCCATTGCCAAGGGCTTTCCGTACTCCCAATTCAGGGGAATATCCTTCTCAGGCGGCAGATTCGGCACGTCACTGAGAGCTTTACGAATCCTGGAAAGGATCACATCGCGCGAACTCATTTTGCGCCTCCTCTGTTCTTGGCCCACCATGATCTGAAGGATTCAACAGGCGGCGCCGGGATGTCTCTGGCTCTGGTCCAAGGCGACGCGGGCCAAGGCATCGGTCCAAGATAGTCTTTGTTCTTGAACGCGATGCCAGAAGCAATGCTCACGGCCTTCTGGACCAATTCGAAATGCTTCGCCTTCTTGAAAGCCCAGTCGGCCGGGATCATCACTGTCGTCTCCAGGTGTGGATGGATGTCGTGACGCTTCTTGTCGGCGACCCTGTTCCGATTGTGAACGATGATGTCCGAAAGTGGGATCTTCACGGGGCACACATCGTCGCAGGCGCAACACAGGGTGCAGGCGAACGGCAGTGACTTGTCGATGGGCGAGTCGATGCCACGCATCAGAGGAGTCAGAGCGATGCCGATCGGGCCCGGATAGACCGAACCATAGGCATGGCCACCAACGCGCTCAAACACTGGGCACTTGTTCATACAAGCCGAGCAGCGGATGCAGCGCAGTACAAAACGTCCCTCAGGATCGTCCAGTACCTTGGTGCGGCCATTGTCGACCAGTACGACATGGACCTCTTGCGGACCGTCACCAGGGGTGACACCAGACCACATGGAGGTGTAGGGGTTCATCCGCTCTGCCGTCGAGGAACGCGGAAGCAACTTCATGAAGACTTCCAGATCGTCGAAGCTCGGGATGATCTTCTCAACGCCGACCACCGAGATGAGAGTCTCTGGAAGAGTCAGGCACATACGTCCGTTGCCTTCAGATTCCACGATGACCATTGTTCCAGTGTCGGCAATGATCATGTTGCCGCCCGAGATGCCCACCTTCGCGCGAAGGAACTTCTCGCGCAGATGGACACGAGCAGCGCCAGCCAGGACTGGGGGATCGTTGGGCATGTTCTTCGGCGGAGGCGTGCCGTAGCGGCCCATCTCCCGGTTGAAGATCTCCCGAACCTCTTCGCGGTTGCGGTGGATGGCCGGAACCAAGATGTGGGAGGGGCGATCATGGCCCAACTGGACGATCAACTCGGCCAAGTCGGTTTCCCAGGCGGCAATGCCCGCCGCTTCCAGGGCCTCGTTCATTTCGATTTCCTGGGTGGCCATCGACTTGATCTTGACGACCTCGTCGACTCCCTTGGCTTTCACCAATGAGACGATGATCTGGTTGGCCTCTTGGGCGTCCTTCGCCCAATGAACCTGAGCGCCAGCCTTGATGAGGTTTTCCTCGGCCATAGCCAGGTAGTAGTCGAGATGGCGAGCAACGCGATCTTTCAGACCGGCGCCTTGGGCGCGGACCTCGTCCCAGTTGGGGACTTCGGCCACACGCAGGAGGCGCTTGTTGCGGATCGTGGTGGTCGCGTGCTTCATGTTGCGACGCATCAGTGTGTTCTGCAGTTGCTTCTTCGCGTTCTCACGGAACACGGGGGAAGCCACTGGCTCTGGCTGGCCGATGCCGACGGTGCCCTTCGGTGGGGCGGGAGTGCGTCGAGCCTGTCCTGGAGGATTGGTGCTCATAGTGCATCTCCTTCCTGGTGAGCGAGAATCTCAGCTAGGTGGATCGGCTTCACGCCGGTGTTGTTGCGATGCAAGACGCCACCGATGTTCATCAGACACGCATTGTCACCTGTGACGACGTATTCGGCACCGGTGGACACGACGTTGCGCGCCTTGTCAGCGGCCATTGCGGCGGACACTTCTGGATTCTTGATGGAGAATGTTCCACCAAACCCGCAGCAGGTGTCGGAATCGGGCAAGTCCACTAGTTCCAAACCACGGACCCCTCTGAGCAACTGGTACGGCCGGTCGCCGACCTTGGCAATGCGGACGGAGTGGCAGGTTGGATGATAGGTGACCTTGTGCGGGAAGAACGCGCCCACATCCGTCAGGCCAAGCACATCGACCAGGAATTCGGTCAGGTCGTAGCTGTGCTCCACGCACTTGGCAGCCTTTGTCGCCAGTTTCGCATTGCCAGCCTTTTCGGCGAGCATGACCGATTGGTGCCGAATCGCACCGACGCAAGACCCGGACGGTCCAACGATGTACTCATAAGGCTCGAAGGCTTTGACGTACGTCTTGACACAATCTAGGCCATCATTGAAATACCCCGTGTTGGTGAACATCTGCCCACAGCAGGTCTGCTCCATCGGGAACTCCACGACGCAACCGAGCCTCTCCAACAGAATGACCACCGCTTTCGGGGTGGAAGGAAACATCAGGTCGTTGATACAAGTGGCGAATAGCGCCACTCGAAGACCTTTCGCAGATACAGGCAAAGCCATAACCCCTTTCGGTAGGGCTCTCAGCAACACTGCTGGGAACGCGGCACCCAAGTCTGAGCGTTATTGGTCAGACCATAGAACCAAACTAGAGTCATCTAGGAGAATCGTCAAGGGGTGAGGCTAGGATTTCTTCTGTGGAAGGTACCAAGTTGGGAACAAACGTCGATTCGGCGGATGGCGAAGTCAGAGCGTACGAACTTGTGTTGCGCTACATCGAAGCCGGGATACTTGAAGGCCGGTACGGAAATGGAACCTTGCTTCCACCGGAACGGGATCTCGCAGCCTTGTTGCGTGTGGGACGCCCAGCGGTTCGGGAAGCGATACGGGTGCTCTCCGCCCAGGGCCTGATCGCGGCGAGCACGGGCCGTGGCGGCGGGACACGAATCGTCGCTGCTCAAGATGATGCTTTGGGAAGAATACTGCGGCTGCATTTGGCCATTGCCGGTCAGGGTATACATGACCTGACCGAAACCCGAATCGCTCTAGAGAAAGTGTCGGTGGCAGCCGCAGCCCGATCCGCCACTGAAGCGGACATTGCCGAGTTGGACGAAGTCCTGGCTGCGATGGCCGAAGACGATCAGATCGAGTCGTTCAACTCCCTCGACACGGAATTTCATGTGCTGATTGCCCGCGCCGGCTCCAACTCGCTAGTCGCTGACTTGACAGTCGCCATCCGTGAAGCGGTCAAAGATCCGATTCGGGAAGCCTCCTACGAGATGGGGGACTGGCAGGAGTTCCGATTGGGGCTGATCGAGCAGCATCAAGGCATCCGCGATGCGATTGCTGAGAGAGATGTTGACCAAGCAGTGAACCTGACGGAGCGGCACATCCGGGGAGCATTTCACGCACTGACCGGTGTCTCGGATGACTAGCCAGAACATCAAAGGTCTTACCTTTTGAAAGAAACCTGTGCCAAAGTCTTTGCAGGGGCCGCAGATTAGTGTAGGTTCAGGCTTCAAGGAAGCCAAATGGGGTACGAGTATTTTCATATGATTCTCTTGCCCTAATGGCCGAATTGCTCAATATAGTCAGGTAATTCACATCTCAGCGAGGAGATAAAGCCGTGTTAATACCCCTTGAATTCCACCACATTCTTTCCCCCGTGGGCGAGAGTCTGGCCCTCTCAGCACTGGTTGCGGCATTGCCGCTAGTCGTGCTCTTCCTTGCCCTTGGCGTCTTCAAGATTGCCGCGTGGAAGGCGTCCCTGGCAACCTTGGTTGTCTCCATCTTGCTAGCCATATTCGTATGGCAGATGCCATTCAACTTTGCCGCATCCTCGACAGCGGAAGGTATCTTCTTCGGTATCTGTCAGATCATGTGGATCCTGATCCCGGCGGTCTGGATGTACAACCTGACCGTGAAACTCGGTTGGGACAAGGTCCTTCGCGACCTGCTTCGTGGCATCACCGACGACCTTCGCATCTTGGCGATTCTCATCGCTTTCTGCTTCGGCGCGCTGCTGGAAGCCCTGGCCGGCTTCGGCACCCCGGTTGCTATCACCGCCGCCCTCCTGGTCGCAGCAGGCATGAAGCCTCTCAAGTCCGCCGTGGTCTGCATGGTCGCCAATACCGCTCCTGTCGCATTCGGCGCCATGGGGGCCCCGATCACCTCCCTGGGCGCCTCCGCAAGTGGCGCGTGGGCCACTCAAGTCGATGCGGCCACACTCGCCGAGACCTTCGGGGCAATGGCAGGACGTCAATCGCCGTTCATGGCTCTCATCGTTCCGTTGTTCCTGGTCTTCCTGGTTGACGGCAAGCGTGGCCTCAAGGACACCTGGCATATCGCTCTGTCTGCAGGCGCGATCTTCGCAGTCTTCCAGTTCCTGGCTTCGAACTTCATCGGATATCAGATCACCGACGTCATCGCCTCTTGCGCTTGCATCCTGGGCATCCTCGTCATCCTCCGCTTCGTCAAGCCGAAGAACCCCGTTCTTGCAGAGTTCTCCACCGCTGATGAAGAGCAGACCGCTGCGATGAAGACCACAGGCGCTGCCCGCGTCTGGGGCGCCATTGCTCCTTACGTGATCGTCGTGATCATCTTCTCTCTATCGCAGATTCCGGTCATTAAGACTGCTATCACAACCTGGGCCGCGGGCAACAAGGCCAAGAATCTGCCATCGCACCTGGTCTTCACATGGCCCGGTCTGACTGGCTGCTTCAACGCTGGAACAAGCGCTTGCGTCAACCCATCCATCAACCTGTGGTCCGTGCTCTCAACCGGAACCCTGCTCTTCCTCGGCGGCGTCATCACGGCCATCATCTACAAGATGAACATCGGCGTGGCTGCCAAGGTCTTCGGCAAGACTGTGGCCACCTTGAAGTGGACCATCGTCACCATCGCGTCCGTTTTGGGCATCGCCTACATCATGAACGCTTCCGGTATCACCGTGTCTCTCGGTACGGCCTTGGCAGTGGGCACTGGCGCCGCCTTCGCATTCGTTTCACCAATTCTTGGTTGGCTTGGCGTTGCGATCACCGGCTCGGACACTTCTTCGAACGCACTGTTTGGCTCGATGCAGGTCGTCGCAGCTCAGACTCAATGGCCTGGCAACGAAGCTATGCAGGTTCTGATGGCAACGTCGAACTCCACCGGTGGCTGCATGGGCAAGATGATTTCTCCGCAGTCCCTGTCGGTCGCAGCCGCTGCTGCTGGCATGGTCAATCAAGAAGGCGAAATCTTCCGCAAAGTCATTGGCTGGTCACTGGTCCTCTTGATCATCTTCGCCCTCTTGGTGACGGCGCAAGCGTACCTGTTGCCGATGATGATTCCTGGCGTCGGGTAAGGACATGACGGTCAACGTCACACAGGCGTTCCAGGGCGCGGTGAGCGATCCTGCTCAGATCTTGGATGGCGAGTTCGAACGTCGAGCTAGAGCACATGATGCATCGCATTTCCTGCTCTATCCGAGTTCCGTCGTCGTTCCGAAGAGTGCTGATGAGGTGGCCCGGTTACTCCGGGCCGCCTCGCAGGCAGGGACTTCGCTGACGTTCCGCTCTGGAGGAACCAGCCTCTCCGGCCAAGCCGGGACAGACAAAGTCCTTGTGGATGTCCGTCGGCACTTCAACGGGATTGAGATCCTAGACAATGGCGCCAGGGTGCGCGTGGAACCGGGCTTGACCGTGCAAACGGTGAATGCCTATCTCGCTCCCTATGGTGTCAAGCTTGGTCCCGATCCAGCGAGCTCCAAAGCATGCACCATTGGAGGCGTTGTTGCCAACAACTCCTCTGGCATGGCGTGTGGAGTTGTTGAGAATACCTACAAGACACTCGAGTCTCTGGTTGTCGTCCTGCCCAGCGGCACTGTTATTGACACCGGCGCTGCCGATGCAGATCAGAAATTGCGGGCGACGGAACCGGACATTTACGACGGGTTAATCCAACTGCGGGACCGGGTTGTCTCGAACCCGGCTTCGGTGGCCAAGATCCAGCAGCAGTTCTCGATGAAGAACACCATGGGATACGGAATCAACTCCTTCGTTGATTTTCACAAACCCATCGACATCTTGACCCATCTCATGATCGGTTCGGAGGGGACCTTAGGCTTCATTGCCTCGGCGACTTACCGCACGGTCCCCATCAGGAACTTCGTCCGAACTGCCCTGATCGTCTTCAACGATCTCTTCCAGGCAAACTCGGCGCTTCCCGCACTCGTGGAGTCTGGGGCAGCCACCCTGGAGTTGATGGATGCCACGTCACTGCGTGTCGGCCAATCCTTCGACGACACTCCCGAACTCATCAAGCGAATCGCAGTCAAGAATCATTCCGCATTGCTGCTGGAGTATCAGTCCACCACCCAGGAGGAATTGGACTCCATCACCGAGGCGGCCAAGTCGACACTGGCTCAGCTGCCCGTCGATCAGCCGGTCCAGTTGGCCGAAGACCCGGCTCTGAGAGTCGAGTTGTGGGCACTGCGCAATGGCCTGTACACCTCGGTGGCCGGGGCCCGCAGAATGGGCACCACCGCACTGTTGGAAGATGTCGTTGTACCGGTTGCTTCACTGGCAAATACGTGCACCGAGTTGTCCCAGCTCTTTGATGAGTACAAGTACGCGGATTCCGTCATCTTTGGTCATGCCAAGGACGGCAACGTCCACTTCATGATCACTGACCGATTCGAAGGCGACGAGCCCCTCCAGCGTTACCATGACTTCACCGAGGCCATGGTCGATGTCGTCCTGCGATACAACGGTTCACTGAAAGCAGAGCACGGCACTGGTCGTGTCATGGCCCCCTTCGTCGAAAGGCAATGGGGCCACGAACTGTACGACGTGATGGTGGGCGTGAAGAAGCTCTTCGATCCGACTGACTTGCTCAACGACAATGTCGTGATCACCGATGATCCTGATCTCCACATGAAGCACATGAAACCACCGGTGGCCGTTGACCCGAGTGTGGACCGCTGCACAGAGTGTGGCTATTGCGAACCGGTGTGTCCGGCACGCAACCTCACCCTCACGCCGCGACAACGCATCGCGCTGCGCCGCGAAATCGAATATGCCAAGGCCGAAGGCGATGTGGCTCGCGTGAAACTGCTCGAGGATCAATACCGATACCAGGGGTTGCAGACCTGTGCGGTCGATGGGATGTGTGCCACACATTGTGCGCTCAAGATCAACACCGCTTTGTTGGTGAAGAAGTATCGCAAGGAGCAGATGCCTGGGTCAGTGTCCGCCTTCTGGACGACTGCCGCCAAGCATTGGGAAGGCACGACGTCGACGGCGAGCCTGGCGATGACAGTCGCTCACAGCCCCTTGCAGCCTGTGGTGATTGGTGTCAACAAACTGGGTCGCAAGATCATTTCTGAAGACACCTTGCCCCTGGTTTCGAAGGAACTGCCGGCCGGTGGCAAACGCCGCGCCAGACCAGCGCCGAGTGGTGAAATCACTGCTGTCTACTTGCCAGCGTGCGTGAACCGGATGTTCGGACCGCTGAAAGGCGGTGGCGTGCAGAAGGCTTTCGAACAGTTGTGTGCCAAGGCTGGCATCAACCTCTTGGTACCGCCCGAAATCGACTCTATGTGCTGCGGCACCGTGTGGTCGTCGAAGCAAATCACGCCTGGCTACGAAGCGATGAAGGCAATCGTTCTCCCGATCCTGAAGAAGTCCACTCAAAACGGCAAGCTCTACGCCATCTGCGATGCGTCCAGTTGCACCGAGGGCTTCCGGCACATGATCGAGTCCGACCCCAGCATCGATATCGAGGTCATTGACGCAGTGGAGTTCGTCGCCAAGAACATCCTTCCGGTCTTGGGTGAGTATCCGAAGTTGGAATCGGTGACTATCCACCAGACCTGCTCGTCGACACAAATGGGCCTGAACCCCTCCTTGGTCAGTGTTGCGAAGGCGGTGGCGAAGAAGGTGAATGTGCCAGTGGCGACTGGGTGTTGTGCCTTCGCAGGTGACAGGGGAATG
>JAISJO010000010.1 GCA_031261485.1 Propionibacteriaceae bacterium
CCGACCAGGGAGATGGGGGCCATGATCATGAACTTCAAGCCCATCTCGACCAGGGTTTGTACCTGGGTGACGTCGTTGGTATTGCGGGTGATAAGGGAAGACGTCCCGAACTTGTCGAATTCGTTCTTGGAGAAGCGCAACACCTTGCGGAACAGGTCGGAGCGCAGTTCGCCGCCCAGGTTGTACGAAACAATCGAGAAGATGTATGTGTTGCAGATGGCAGCGAGCAGGCTGGCGATGGACAGCCCAATCATGAGGTAACCCTTCGACCAGATGTAGTCGACATCGGACACCGCAATGCCTTTGTCCACAATGTCCGCTGTCACATAGGGCAGCCAAAGCGAGCAGGCAATTTGTACCAGCAGAAAGACGATGGCCAGGGCACAAGCACCCAGTGGCAGCCGTTTGATGATCTTTATCATGGTTCCATCGTGGCCCCACCCGTTGACGCACCAATGACGTACCGATGACGCGAGGTGGCGTTTCCCCAGCCCGCCTCACTTAACCAGCGAACTTCCAACACGGGACACTAGGCTTGACCCATGTTTCAGGCAATGTGGGATCAGTTGGGTATTACCGGGTGGCAGGCCCTTGCGGTCGTCGTGAGCACAACGGTGCTCTTCTGGGTATTCACCTTCCTCATGTCGTACCTCGGCCAGCAGATGAGGGCGCGCGTGACAGTCACGAGTTTTGCCCTGATGGCGGTTATCGGATCGGTGACGGCCCGTTCCATGCTCGGCAACCACCCCACCATGTCCGGGGGCATCATCGCCCTGCTCGTCCTCTTCGCGTGGGAAGCGGTTTTCCGCATCCTCGGAAGCCGCCTTCGCCGCCCAATCGTTCCCGTGCGACAAGCCCGTGTGGTACTCACCGATGGTGTCGTGGATGAGGAGGCCCTGAAGCAGGCCCATGTGCGCACGACTGATTTGATGGTCCGGCTGCGTCACGCGGGTATCACGCATTTGTCTGATGCTGGCCTGGTGATTGTGGAGCGCGACGGGACGCTCACCGTCATCAGGGCTGGTCAGACGGTAGATGAAGAACTCCTCGCCGGTGTGGTGCTCTAGACGCGCCCCCAAGAGGCGCCCCTGTCTGACTTTGGCCATAACCGACCGATTTCTGAGGTGGCCTTCGGTGTAGGTACAAAGTTCGCCCATTTCGGGGCCGTTTTCGGGCCGAGTTTGATACCACTTCGTCGCTGGGCGCCGAAATTGCACGGTTGTGGCCAGAGTTGGGCCCACGAGGGAACGGACATACCGCTCGGGCGCGGAAACATATGCCACGGGTACAGCAACGACCATGGGAATGTGCCCATAATGGGACATGGCTGAACTTACTCTCCACCCTGATCGCTTGTTTCCGGCCGAGGCGACGACTCGGGGGATTGCCCGTCGACTGTATGAGTCGGTGCGCGACTTGCCCATTCTCAGCCCCCATGGGCATGTTCTTCCGCAATGGATCGCTGATGATGTGGCGTTCACGGACCCCGTTTCTCTCTTGCTGAGCCCTGATCATTACATCAACAGGTTGCTGCACGCCGACGGGGTCGAGTTGTCTTCCTTGGGGGTTCCTCCGGCAACGTCGCATCTCACCGAGCAGCAGGCGCGCTCGGCATGGTCCTCCTTCTGTTCGCGCTGGCCGCTCTTCAGGGGTACGCCGATGAAGTACTGGATGGAAGCAGTGCTTGTTGATGTGTTCGGAGTGCAGGTCCGCCCCAGCGCCGCGACGGCTGACGCGACTTACGACATCATCGCTGCCCGCATTGCGGAGCCGGATTTCCGCCCGCGCTCCCTCATGGATCGGTTCAATATCGAGTTCATGGCAACCACGGACGACCCCTGCGACGATCTCGCTTACCATGCGAAATTGGCCGCTGACCAGGGGTTCCACCGTCTCGTCACCCCCACTTTCAGACCTGACAAGTATCTTGAACCGGGCCGACCTGAGTGGGCGGGACTTGTGGCGAAACTGGGTGAGGTTGCTGGCGTGGACACCTCGACCTACGGCGGGTGGGTGCAGGCGATGGCGAACCGCCGCGAGTACTTCAAGGCACATGGGGCCGTATCGTCGGATCACGCGCATATGGATGTACAAACTGAGCCTCTGACAAGAGCAGACGCAGAAAAGGCATACGGTAGGGCCCTGGCGGGGACCATCAGCGCTCCTGAGGCGAAGGCGCTTCAACAAACCATGCTCTTTGAGCAGGCGCGCCTGGCGTGTGAGGATGGGCTGACTATGACACTTCACCCGGCCGTGTACCGCAACCACCACACGCAGACTTTCGAGACGTATGGCCCGGACGTGGGCGCGGACATCCCCATCACCGTCGAGTTCACCCGCGCTCTGCACCCGCTCCTGGACGCCTTCGGAACGCATCCGAACTTCACTCTTGTTCTGTTCACGATGGACGAGACGGTGTACAGCCGCGAGCTCGCCCCGCTGGCTGGGTTCTACCCGAGCGTGTACGTGGGGGTGCCGTGGTGGTTCATCGACTCGCCCGACGCGATCAAGCGCTTCCGGGCCGCCGTGTCCGAGCACGCTGGGTTCTCACGCACCTCCGGCTTCATCGACGACACACGTGCATTCTTGTCCATCCCTGCCCGCCACGACATGAGCCGTCGCCTCGACAGCGTGCATCTGGCTACCCTGGTTGCCGAACACCGACTCGAGGAAGACGAGGCCCTCTCCACGGTGTACGACCTGGTCGCTACCAACCCAAGGAGGGTTTTCCATGTCTAGGTTGACAAGGGAGAACGGACGACCCAAGGCTCCGGTCCGCATTGTGCATTTGGGCTTGGGCAATTTCTTCCGCGCGCACACCTGTTGGTACACCGAGCATTCTGTCGGAGATGTATGGGGTATTGCTGCTTTCTCTGGTCGCACTGCGACACATGTTGACGACCTCGAAGAACAAGGGGACGTGTACACGCTCGTCGTCCAAGGCGTCCAGACCTCGTCCGAAATCATCTCCACCTTGTCGGCAGTCCATCGCGCGGACGAGCTGGCTGCGTGGAGAGGGTATTTCGCCTCACCCCAGGTCAGTATCGTGACATCCACCATCACCGAGGGCGGGTACCTGCGCGACGCCTCCGGGAACCTGGACCTGACTCTAGAATCCGTCCAGGCGGACATATCTTCCCTAGTGGCGAACCACTTGGGTGGGATCGTGACCACAGCGCCTGGCAAGTTCGTCGCTGGACTGCTTGTGAGGCGACACTACAACAGCGGCCCCGTCACTTTTGTTCCTTGTGACAATGTGGTGGACAACGGTTCGATGATTCGCCGGGTCGTCACCCAGATGGCCGAGGCAGTCGATCCAACCCTGGCGAAGTGGATGACGAGCAATGTCACATTTGTCTCCACCATGGTGGACCGCATCACGCCCGGCCTGTCCGAGGAGGGTCGCCATCAGATCGAGGCCGACCTGGGGTACGAGGACAAGGCGCTCGTCATCACCGAGCCCTTCACACAGTGGGTATTGTCGGGCGACTTCGCGGGGGAGCGACCCGCATGGGAGAGTGCTGGGGCAACTTTCGTGGGCGACATTGTTCCCTTTGAGCACTGTAAGTTGTGGCTACTCAACGGCGCGCACTCACTCATGGCGTATGCCGCTCCTCTGCGTGGCCACACCACTGTTCAAGACGCCATCGTCGATCCGGTGGTGCGTGGATGGGTCGAGCAGTGGTGGGATGAGGCAGGTCCGCGTTTGCCCTTGCCAAGCGAGGAAGTACAGGCGTATCGGACTGCACTGCTCACCCGATTCACCAACCCGACAATGAGAGATGTACTATCCCGCATCGCCGCCGACGGCTCCCAGAAACTCCCCATCCGGTTCGTCCCAGTCGTGAAAGCAGACTTGGCGGAAGGGATCGTGCCTATTGCTGGGCTTCGGGCTGTCGCTGCCTGGGTCCTGCACATTCGTGAGGATTCGACCGTTGTCAATGATGTCCGACGCGACGAGGTTCTGGCACTGGGCGAGGGGCTCTTGGCGGAAGCGGTCATCAAGGTGCTGGCGTTCCTTGGCCTGCCTGAAGACTTGCGCGACACGGTATGGGAGCTTGTCAACGAGTTCTAGGCAACTGTCTTGCTGCGCCGTCGCCCTGCGTCACATGTACCGCTCCGCAGGCCGCGCCCGGTGTCGGGGGACCCCCAAACACCGGACGACCGATTGAGGCGAGGAACGAAGCTCGCTTCGATTCCGAGGCGATTGAAGGTCGTTGAAGGCGGCACAGCCGCTAAGTATGACGCCCCTCGACGAAAGCCGCGCCATGGTAAACAAGCCAGCGTCGGAGGATTTTGGGGGTGACACCGAAGCAGGCTCGCAGCCACTCCTGTCGCCCTTTGTCAGTCACGCTGGCGCGCAGACGTGCCACAATAGGCGCATGGGCATGATTTCTGTTGCTGATGGGGTCTTTCGACTCGACACTCGTTCGACTTCGTACTGGTTTCGCGTCACGAAGTACGGGCATTTGGAGCACCTGTGGTACGGGTCGCTCCTGCCTGATGACCAGGACCCGACAGTCGTGGGTCTCAAGCATCCTGTGCAACTGGGCACGGCTGTTGCTTACCGGGAGGACGACCTGACGTACTCTCTGGACGCTCTTGAACTGGAATGGTCGGGCGTGGGGACTGGGGATTACCGTCAGTCGCCGCTGGTGGCGGTCTTGCCGAATGGGACTCGGACTTCGGACTTCACCTATGTTTCGTACGAGATTGTCGAGGGTGTGGTGTGTCCCGCTGGGCTGCCCAGCGCTCGTGCGGGAGCACAGGGCACCCGCCCGGAAGGAGACGATTGCCTTCCGCAAACCCTGATTGTGACGCTGCGTGACGAGGCTGCGCATCTCGACTTGTTGCTTCATTACACTGTCTTTCCCGATGTTGATTGCATCACCCGCCGGGCGGTCCTGGTCAATAAGGGAGAGGATCAAGTTCGCGTCAGTGCTCTAGCGTCGCTGATGCTGGACATGCCCAATCGCCATTTCCGCTTGCTCACACTCAACGGCGGGTGGATAAAGGAAGCGCACATCGAAGACGCGCCTCTGCGGGTCGGGCTTACCGTCAATTCCTCCACGACCGGGGTCAGTTCCAACCGGCACAACCCAGGATTTATCCTTGCCAGTGGGCAATCCACTGAAACGAGTGGCAAGGCGTACGGGTTCAATCTGGTGTATTCGGGCAACCACTGTGGCGTGGTCGAGCGCACGCCCGATGAGCAGGTGCGGGTCGTTCTGGGTATCAACCCCGCCGGGTTCGAGTGGCTCTTGGGGCCAGGGGAGTCTTTCGAAACGCCCGAGGCCGTCATGACCTATTCGGCGCAGGGGATTGGCGAAGTCTCTCGCAATTTCCATCGGTTCGTCAACGACCATATTGTTCCTGTCGCCTGGGCTCGTCGGGACAGGCCCGTTGTCTACAACAACTGGGAAGCAACGTTCTTCCGATTCACTTCGAGCAAGCTGCTCAGTCTGGCGAAACAGGCACAATCACTCGGAGCCGAAGTATTTGTCCTTGACGACGGGTGGTTCGGCGCTCGGGATTCCGACAGCGCTGGCCTGGGGGATTACTCCGTGAACCGACGCAAGTTCCCTTCCGGGCTGCCCCACTTCGCGGAGCAGATACGCGGGCTTGGCATGGGATTTGGGGTATGGGTCGAGCCCGAGATGATCAACGAGGATTCCGACTTGTTCCGCGCACATCCCGACTGGGCGGTCACAACACCGGGAAGGACGCCGTCCAAAGGTCGTCATCAACTGATACTGGATCTGACAAGGGACGACGTACGCGACTACATCGTGGAGAATGTGGGGCACGTCATCGATTCGACCAAAGCGGCTTACATCAAGTGGGATTTCAATCGGCCGTTCTCTGACGTGTGCTCCGCCCACCTGGCCAACCAAGGAGAGTTTGCGCACCGGTACGTTCTGGGGCTCTATGATGTCCTGGCAAGGTTTTTCTCTTCACGCCCCGAGGTTCTGCTGGAGTCCTGCTCTTCAGGAGGCAACCGCTTCGACCTGGGAATGCTGGCCTATTCGCCTCAGGTTTGGGCGTCGGACGACACCGACCCCATCGAACGCCTGGCCATCCAAGGCGGGTTGTCTCTGCTGTATCCCCAGTCCACGATGGGAGCGCACATTTCAGACGCGCCGCACCAACAAACCCTTCGAGACACCCCGTTGACGACGCGCTTCAATGTCGCTGCGTTTGGCTGTTTCGGACTGGAGATGGATGTACGCATGCTCTCGCCGGTCGAGCGCCGCGAGATACGTGAAGAAGTGGCCTTCTACAAGGAGCATCGCTCGACCTTCCAGTACGGTGACTTCTACCGAGGTGATCGGGAAGCGGCAGCCAAAGGGAACAAGGTGCAATGGACAGTCGTCACTCCCAATGGGTCTGAGGCTATCGTTGGGCTCTTCCAAACTCTGGCTCAAGCCTCGGAAGGTGTGGACATTCTCGCGGTCGATGGGCTGGATGCTGAGGCCCGTTACCGGTTCGAGACGCGGAAGCAGGCGTTGTTCATCAGTCGCTTTGGAGGGTTGGTCAAGCACCTCATTCCTGTCACTCTCAACCCGTCGGGGGCGGTTCTGCGCACGGCCGACAAGGTGTACGCAATGCATGATGGCATCGAGAATTACACGGTGTGTGGCGCCGCGCTAGCAGAGGGAATCCCCTTGTCACCGCAATTCTTGGGAACGGGATACGACTCGCATCTGCGCATATTGGGCGACTTCGGCTCGCAGGTGTACGTCATCACGCGAGTGTGACTCACACCATCTATGAGTACTTCTTGCCGTTCCATTCGAGCCAACCCGCAACGTGAGTTCCCGATGATGGGCGATGGGTCCAGTGGATTGTGCCGCCCTGTTCGGTGTACACGTACTCGCCGTAGAAACCCACGCGGTCGCCCACTTTCAGACCGTCGAGGCGCGGGGCCAGGTCGATGTTGTGGGCCACGAGCAGGGTTTGGCCGGAGTCCAATTCGAGAATGAACCGCTGGTGGGCACTTCCATCGGTGTCGTCGGCGAGAATCCTGGAGACCGTTCCCGAGCCCTCGACTTGTACATCCGAGCGCTCCTCTGCGTACAACTGCGCCAAGTAATCGTCCGAATCCGCGCTGCTTGACGCAGACTCGGTGGCAGGTGCGGACGGGGCGGAGGAAACTGGCGGCGTGGCGGAAGCGGAGGACTGAGAAACATTGCTAGATGTCGTCACATCACCGGGAAGGACATCCGATTCACGCATACCTGCGGCGTACCACCCGAGGACAAAGCCGATGACAAGGGCGATGACTACGAGGGTCGCGGTCGAGAGGACCTTGGGCTTGGAGGTGCTGCTCATGACGAGAATTCTAGCGAGTGGCCCCACCGTCGACTAGGCATATCGTCCCCACGGAACCGACCGCCTCGAACATGGCAGGAATTCTCGTCTTATCGGTTGTAACCGACAGATGCACCGAAATTGACTCATCCATCGGTTATAGCCGACAGGACTGCGTGAATCGGCTCCGCAGGCCCCGAATTCTTGCTCAATATCGAATAGACGTGGACATTAGTCCTCGAAGAGGTACTTCATCATTCGGGCGGGGTTGGCGAGGAAGTTCTTCGTGATTTGGACGTGCTCTGTGTCTTCGTAGGCGACTCGCTCCAGGCCGGATTCGTTCAGGGAGTAAATCCACGAGTCGGGGTGGGCCATGAGGATGGGTGAGTGGGTGGCGATGACGTACTGACTGCCTGCTTGGATCGACTGGTCGAGAATCGACAGAATCGTCAGTTGTCGGCCCGGCGAGAGCGCTGCCTCTGGTTCGTCCAGGAGGAAGAGACCGTCATTGCTGAAGTGGTTCCGCGCCAAGGCGAGGAAGGATTCGCCGTGGGACTGGGTGTGGAGCGAGCGGTTGCCGTAATACTGCGTGAGGTCTTGGTCGTCGATGGCTGAGGCCACGTTGTAGAAGGATTCAGCGCGGAAAAAGTACCCCCGGTGTGCCCGTTTCCCCCTGGCGGCGTGGACATACTCATGCAGATCAGAGTGGGTTTCCCGAGTGGAAAATCGCAAATTTCGACTGCCGCCCTCGGGGTTGAAACCCAACGCCGCCGCCAATGCCTCCATGAGCGTGGACTTGCCCGTGCCATTCTCCCCAACAAGGTACGTTACTTTGGGATGGAAACGCAATGGTTTCTGACGCAGAGCCCGAACCACAGGCAGGTCGTACGGGTAACCCTCCTCAGGCGTGGCCTCATCAAGCCAAGCCTCCTGAAGAAACTGGTCGTACAGCATGTCGCTCCTCACCCGAAGGTGCGTCGCCCGTTCCACCATGTCCCCACGACGGGGTCGGGGAGGTCGAGGCCATGGTAGGGGTTGTTGCGTGAGCGAGACGAGGATGTGTCGCGGTCGATGACGGTGCGGCGAGTCGGATCGAGGAGGACGAAATTGGCGGGTTCTCCCACTCTCAACGGGCGGCCATGGCGTTCCGCGACGCCTCCGATGCGCGCGGGTGTGTGGGACATGCGGTCGGCGACTGAGGCCCAGTCGAGCCGTCCGGTGGACACCATGACCTCGATGACCACCCCCAAGACAGTCTCCAGCCCCAGCATCCCCGGTTTGGCGAGGGGGAAGTCCTTGGCCTTGTCAGCAGGGGTATGAGGGGCGTGGTCAGTGGCTACCGCGTCGATGATTCCTGATGCGAGCCCGGCACGCACTGCCTCCACATTCTCTGCGTCGCGCAGGGGCGGGTTGACCTTGTACGTCGTGTCGCGGGTGTCAAGGAGGGCGGAACCGAGCAAGAGATGATGTCCGGTCACTTCGGCAGTGACCCGGACCCCGCGCGCCTTGGCCCAAGCGATGATCTCCACTGACTCGGCGGTCGAGACGTGGCAGACATGGAGATGAGCGCCTGTGTCGATCGCCAGTTGCACATCGCGGGCCACGATCACCGACTCGGCGACGGTCGGCCAATCCTCGGGCCCGGGGGAATGCGCGTCCAAGCATGCGCGTGGGCTGGGCAGGCAGGCGAACCCGCCCGCAAGATGGGAGTCCTGGCTGTGCTGGGCAACAACAGCGGACAATGCGCGTGCCCGAATGAGTGCCTCGCGCATGATGCTGGCATTCATGACGCACTTGCCGTCGTCAGAGAAATACGTCACACCAGCCGCGTGCATACCCTCCATATCGGCGACCTGGCTGCCTTCCAAACCGACCGTGATTGCCCCCACAGGAAGAACCTCGGCGGATTGTGATGGGGTGGAAGGGTCTGCGCTTTTCGCATAGAACCACTGATTATTATCTACGTCTGTCAGATGGATTCTGCGACTTCGCGCAGAATGACGACATGAGTCCCCCAGTGATTCCTTGTCACCACCCACCAAGGCCCGCAATCGCCGTACAGCCTCCGCCGAGTCGCACACAGGGTCGGTATTGGCCATGGCGAAGACGGCGGTGTACCCCCCACGCGCGGCCGCAGCGGTCCCACTGGCGATGGTTTCTGCCGCTTCGTTGCCCGGTTGACGCAGATGCGTGTGCAAATCCACCAGGCCGGGAAGTGCGATGAGCCCGTCAGCATCAAGGACATCGGGGTTGACAAGGTCCGATGGGTCCACGAAGTACCCGCCACGCACCCCCAGGTCAGCATGAGCCCCATCGGGGAGGCACACTCCACGAACCACCAAGTCAGACATACAACGAATCTACAGCACTGCACGAACCAGACCATCCGAACGGTGAACACGCGCGCCATTTTGCGAAGAAACCCCGCCGTCGAACCGTAGAATAGGGGTGTGTCTCCAGGACTTCCCATGGGGTCGGGACACGACTTGAACTCGAAGACGCAGCGGGAGAGCAATGGAGAAGATCACACTGAGCACACCCGAACTCCAGGCTGAAGTGTGGACGCTCGGGGCGGCAGTCAACGACGTGCGAGTGGCGGACCGCGACGGCAAGGTGGCAAGCGTCATCTTGGGGTACGACACCGAAGAACAGAGGCTGCAGGGCATCTCCTTCCTGGGAGAAATCGTCGGGCCAGTGGCCAACCGCATCGGCGAGGGTGGATACGACATCGACGGCGTGCATTACTCTCCGCGACTCAACGACCGCGACCATGCCGTCCTGCACGGTGGGGACGACGGCTTCCATCGCCAAGAATGGACCATCCTGGAGCAGACTGAGACTCTGGTTCGCCTCGGACTGGATTGGGAGGCCAGCGATGGCAGTTTTCCTGGCCCCATTCATGTCCAGGTCGAATATGAGGCCTTCGGTTCGGACCTGAGCCACCGCATTACCGCCACTGCTGACCAGCCCACGAACCTCAACATCGTGTCTCATCCCTATTTCAACTTGTCGGGCACTCTGGTTTCCGTTTGCGAACACACTCTCGAAGTGCCTGCGGCGCGGTACCTCCCCATCGACGCGCACTGCATTCCTTTCCCTGACGCGCCCTATGACGTGGAGGGGTCCGACTTCGATCTGCGTGTGGGGCGAGAGTTCTGCGACCTGCGATTCGGCTCTGACCCCCAAATCATCGCCCAGCACGGACTGGACCATGCGTACATCCTTGAGCCGGGTGGCTTCGCTGGACGGCTCATCCATCCGCCGACCGGACGGGTCTTGAACATCCTGAGCGACTATCCCGCTCTTCAGGTGTACACGGGTCAAGGGCTCGGCCACGCCGGTGTGACTCACCCTGTCGGCAAAGAGGAAAGTTACGTTGGTGTTGCCCTGGAAACTGAGGAATACCCTGACGCGCCGCGACGCCCAGACTTCCCCTCCATCCTGGTCCGTCCGGGAGAAACGTACCGCCGTGCCACCACCTGGAGATTCTCAACACAGCCCTGATAAGGAGAAATAATGAGAGTACACATCGGAACAGACCATGCTGGTTTCGAGACAAAGAATGCCATTGTCGAGGCTCTGCGAGCCAAAGGATATGAGGTCGTCGACCACGGCGCTCATGCCTTGGACTCCCAGGACGATTATCCCGACTTCATCATCCCCACTGCGCAGGCGGTCGTTGCCGACCCTGGCAGTCTCGGAGTCGTTCTCGGCGGTTCAGGTAACGGAGAGGTCATCGCTGCCAACAAGGTCCCTGGTATTCGCGCGGCTGTTGTCTATACCCTCGAAACCGCCTCGCTTGCCCGCCAGCACAACGATGCCAATGTCGCCTCTTTGGGCGCTCGGATGCAGCCCGAGGATGTGCAAATCGCTATCATCGAAACTTTCCTGACCACGCCTTTCTCCGGTGACTCCCGCCATGTGCGCCGCATCGGGCTCATCACGGCGTACGAAGAGTCTCGGTAGCGGATTCACGCAGTCTCGACTCGTCGCAGATTCCGAGTCAAAGCCTGGCATGAAGGCTCCGAGTTGGGAAGATGTTCGCGTAAGATGGGAGCGTGAGTCTACTTCTTCCTCCGCAAACATTCGCGTGTCCCACGGCACAGGGGTCGGCGTATCATCACGGTGCCCATGTCATTGATTGGACTCCCACGGGTGAAGAACCCGTTCTGTGGATGTCCGATTTGACCTGTCTCGACGACGAGCAGCCCATTCGAGGTGGTATTCCGATTTGCTGGCCATGGTTTGGCGCGGGCCGTGCGGGCAATACCTACCCTCTACATGGCTTCGCCCGGCTGAGCGAGTGGCGACTGGTCAAGTCCAGTGCGGACACGGACACGGCCAAAGCGACGTACTTGCTTATCAGTGACGGCGGACCGAGCTTCCCCCATCCTTTCCGTCTGACCTATGAGGTAAGTTTCGGGGCGGAGTTCACAGCCAGCCTGACTGTGCGAAACACGGGCACCTCTCGCTTCTCCTTCGAGGAGTCCCTGCACACGTACCTGCGGGTGAGCGACGCCCGCCGTATTGTCATCAAGGGCCTCGGCGGTGTGGAGTATCTGGACAAGGCCAAAGGGGCCAAACCTGGGCCGCAGACCCAAGTGGGGAACCTCATCATCACCTCCGAGGTCGACCGGATATACCATTCCAAAGCGGACATCGTCATAGAAGACCCCCAGATGAAGCGAGCATTGACTGTAGCCAGAAAGGGTTCCTCTGACGTTGTGGTGTGGAATCCCTGGGTAGACAAAGCGCGCGACCTGACTGATTTCGGCGATGACGAATGGCAGACCATGGTGTGTGTCGAGGCGGGCAACGTCGGCGAACACGCCGTCACCCTGGCAGCAGGGAAAGAACACACTATTGGTTTCACCTTGTCAGTGAGCGCTCTGTAACCTCACGCGGCCAGTCCTGACTTGGTCGCTCTGTCTGGCGAGGGCCTAGCCTCGCGCCGCTATTCTGCGCTGTCACCCTCCCCTCCCCTTGAACGCCCCGGTATACATGTATCGACGTAATAAGTGGGACTGGGAGACTGACAATGCGTAAGAAGAGCGTTATCATCTGCGCAAGTCTGCTTGCTGTCTTCATGGCCGTCCTTGGGGGGCAGGTCACTTTCGCCTTGTGGGAAGCTGACGTGGCATCCCCACTTGGGGTCATCGCGACAGGCGACATGAAAATGACCATCGGTGATGTGACCTGGGCGACCTCGTGCGCCTCTGGAGACGCGACAACCCTTTCTGCTGTCCAAGTCACGCCCGGAGACGCGCTTCACGTGAGCGCCCAAGTGACAACCCAATTTGCCGGAGACAATCTTGGGGTCGCCTTGTCTGCCAGCTTCAGCAATATGACTCAGGCGTTCGACGCCACCTGGCATGTGGAGGATTCGAGCGGCCAAGTCGCACCCGTTTCCGGGGATGCGCCCCTGACTTCCGCGCTGACACTCCCTTCCGATGAGGGAGAACATGTATGGACAGTTGTTGTGTCCGTTTCCTTTCGTGGCTCCGGTCCCGCATGGGTCGATCCAGGTGCCAAGACAACGCCATCTTTGGACTTGGGAGTGTTGACTCTGCGTGCCAACCAAGTGCGTTGTGGCGGGGGTTTCTCACATGAGTGCGGGGGCCAGTGACGATGCGCTCCAAACCACGTTGCGCCTTGCGACCGGGCAAGTCTCGCCGTCGCGCCTCCTCCTTCCCCAGGTGGGGCATCCCAGTGATGGTTGCCGCTTTGTGTGCTGGCTTCTTCGCGGCATCCGGCACCGCCACCTTGGCCCTGTGGTCTGACGCGGAGGACGTACACGAGGTGTCGGTCAATCTGGCGCAGGTGGGGCTCTCCGTCTCGAAAGGCGGAGCCAGTACCGCTTCCCAGTCGGGTGAAGCTGTTGGGTTCAGCGTCGGGTCTGCCGAGGCGTCGGCCCTTGTGGCAGCCGCAAAGAATAGCTCGACGCAGAGCGGCGCGATTGCTATCCCGTTCACGGTCACGATGCTCGGTTCGGCTGGATTTGGCTTGGGGTACTCCATCAGTATGGACGCGGCACGAGCCGACACTGTCATGGCGATGGATGCGGACGGGCCAGTCCTGTTCCAAGTGAGCAGCCCCGTCACGTGCACTGTCGCGGCTGCGCAGAGCGCCACCTTGTACACGCCGGGCAGCCCGATTAATGGGATTGGGAGTAATAGCAGTGCTCAGACAACGAGCGCACATTATTGGTGCCTGGTCATCGAAATCGACGTGCCCATGTACACCAATACAGCCACCGCTCAAGGCTCGGATGTACAAGGCAATGTCGAGGCTTCCAGTTCGACCTGGACAGCCTTCCTTACCCCTGACCCGACCAAGGAACCAGACCTGCATGTCATGGTGACTCCTCAGGTCGATGCAGCGGGGTGCACGGTATGAGCGACAATACATGGGTGCTTGAACGCCCGAGTAATACTAGATGTGGGAGGGGGGAATCTTTCCCTCGTCACAGGCCCGTCTCAGTGGGCCATGAGATGTGCGCCCGCACTTCTCACGGGGCTTCGCGCCCCAAGCTGATAAAGGAGAAACAACTATGACAAACGCTTCAAACAAGCGTCGGAATGCGGTTATCGCCGCCGTGGCGGGCGCAGCCCTCCTCTTGGGCGGGTCAACCTATGCCTTGTGGTCGGCGACTGCCAACCTCGACGGCGGCTCGATTACTGCCGGTAACTTGAACATTGCCGCCGGTACCCCGAGTGCCTATGACGTGTCCTCTGATCGAACGGACACCAGCGCCATTGTGATCGACGGAACCACCCTCGGAAACCTCACTGGCCATGGGATTACTCAAGGCACATGGAAGATGGTGCCCGGTGACACGATGGCACTCGTTCTGCCTTACACCTTGACTCTCGAAGGCGACAACCTGGTTGCTGCGCTGAGTATCGACCCTGCCGCTATCGCTGCCATCACGGCGACCACCGACGGCGACACGCCGACCAATGGTGCTGCGGATCTCATCTACTTCAGCTGGGAGGCTTTCGATTCTGCAGGCGCTTCCCTTGGGTACGGCGATGTCTCCATTCTGCACACTGCTCCGGTCACCGTCGGTCTGTTCCAGGCTCCGAACGACTCCACGCAGGCTAGTGGTGCTAAAGACACCGACATCCCCTTTGTGGGTGGCACTGTCACGCCGGACTCTAAGACGGGCAAAGTGTATGTTGTGTTGACCATCACCTTCGATGCCACCACGGCTGGCCAGATCGACACAGAGGATGTGTGGGCTCTGAGCAGCACCATTGGCGCAACACTGACTCAGGTCCGTTGCGATGGCCTGTTCAAGAGCGAGTGCTCTATCTAGTCAGGAATGCGGGTCTCTGAAACACTCGTTTCTCAGGTACCTGCCGAGCTGATGCGGCGGGGCAGCCTTCGGACTGCCCCGCCCTCCAGGGAAGTGCTGACTGGCCAGCAGTTCCCCAGGGCCGTGAGGTCATCGACCTCGCGGCCCTTTTACTCAATCAAGAAGGAAAACCCATGACACGTACACGTTCAGACAAGAGCTCAGGCTGGGCCTCCGCAATCGGCTCCGGCATTGTCACCTTTGTCATGATCGGCCTGCTCGGACTGGCAGTCGCCCTCGTCGTGGTTCCCAAGGCTTTCGGTGGGCTCAGCCTCACTGTGCTGACGGGGTCGATGGAACCGGGTATTGCTCCTGGCGACGTGGTGGTCACGCGCGGGGTGGACATGGAGGCCGCCCGCGACCTCAAGATTGGCGACGTCATCACGTTCCTTCCGTACCCCGATGATCCCACTTTGGTCACACACCGCATCATCGCCAAGACGGCGAGCGCGCAGGGGTATTCCTTCGTCACTCAGGGGGACAATAACACGGCTCCCGATGTGTGGAACCCCGTCCAGGACTACCAGATTCGCGGTGAAGTATTGTACGTTGTGCCCAAGATCGGGCATGTGCGGGCGTGGTTCGGGCCTGCTGTTTCCTGGATCATTCCTGCAATCGGAGTGTTGCTCATTGCATATGCTGCTGTGGGGTTCGCTTTGAGTTTCCGCAAGGAGAAGACTCCCGCGCTCGACGGTTCGGTGGGCGACGCCCAAGCGGCTCTCGACGCAGCGGATACCTCAGATGAGGGGGAGGTCGCCCATGCTTCACCAAGGCGGGCATTTTGTGAAGACTAGGTCGGTCATGGCGTTCCTTGCCGCTGCGCTTGTGTGGGTTGCGGCAATGGGCACGTCTGCCACGGCTGTGGCCGAAGTGGTCGCCCGGGATTCCCAAG
>JAISJO010000093.1 GCA_031261485.1 Propionibacteriaceae bacterium
CCATCCCGGTCGGCGACCCAGGCCCGCTGTGCCAGAATCCTCCCCCCTCGCACATGGAAAACCACGACCCCCACTTCCAAGTCGTCGTCAGCCAAGGCGATGAGATCGAGATCGGCGGAATCCTCCAGGACCACGGCGTTGCGCTCGTTGACCTTGGTCAGCGCCCCGATTTTGTCCCGTATCCCGGCGGCCTTCTCATATTCCATCGCCTCGGCAGCGGCGTTCATCTGCTGGTCGAGGGTGCGGATGTACCGGGCGGCGTGGCCGTCGATGACCGAGCAGAAGTCTTCGACGATCCGGCGATGATCCTCAGCGTTGATGCGTCCCACACACGGCGCTGAGCATTTGTCGATGTACCCCATGAGGCAGGGCCGCCCGCTGGCCTGCGCTGACTTGTACACCCCTGACGAGCAGGAACGCATCGGGAACACCGTGAGAAGGCTGTCCATCGAGTCTCGGATCGCCCACGCTTCGGAGTACGGCCCGAAGTAGCGCCACCCCTTGCGCTTCGAACCGCGCCCCACGAAGACGCGCGGGAACTCGTCGGACCACGTCACGCACAGCCACGGATAGGACTTGTCGTCGCGGTACTTGACGTTGAAACGAGGGTCGAATTGCTTGATCCAGGTGTACTCGAGTTGCAGGGCCTCCAGTTCGTTGCGCACAACCGTCCACTCGACATGGGTCGCGGTGTGGACCATGGTGCGTGTGCGTGGGTGCAGGTTCGCAGGGTCTTGGAAGTACGACGTGAGTCGGGAGCGCAGCGAAATGGCCTTGCCAACGTACAATACATTGCCACTTGCGTCCAAGAATCGGTACACCCCCGGTTCCGCTGGGATGTCGGAGGTCTTGGGTCGCCAGATGGCCGGGTCGGACATCAGGACTTCTTGGTGTTCTTCGCCCGCGCCGAGGCCTTTGTCGCTGGACCGCCAGTTCCGTCCGAGGAGGCTGGGGCGGGTTCCAGGACATGTTTGAGGAACTGCCCCGTGTACGAATGCTCCATCGCGGCAACCTGTTCGGGAGTGCCTTCGGCGACGAGCTCTCCGCCTTTGTCGCCTCCCTCAGGGCCGAGGTCGATGACCCAATCGGCGGTCTTGATGACGTCGAGGTTGTGCTCGATGACAACCACGGTGTTCCCCTGTTCCACGAGTCGGTCGAGGACCATGAGGAGCTTCCGCGTGTCCTCGAAGTGCAGGCCGGTGGTGGGTTCGTCGAGGACGTACATCGTCTTACCGGTCGAGCGTTTCTGCAACTCAGAGGCTAGTTTCACCCTCTGCGCCTCCCCGCCCGACAGTGTCGTCGCGGCCTGCCCGAGTTTCACGTACCCTAGGCCGACCTCGACCAAGGTGTTCAGGTGGCGGGAGATGATGGAGATGGCGGAGAAGAACTGCGCGGCCTCTTCTATGGGCATGTCCAAGACCTCGGCGATGGACTTGTTCTTGTACTTCACTTCGAGGGTTTCGCGGTTGTACCTGGCGCCGTGGCAAACCTCGCAGGGCACGTACACATCGGGCAGGAAGTTCATCTCGATCTTGAGGGTGCCGTCGCCCATGCAGTTGTCACAACGCCCGCCCTTGACGTTGAAGGAGAAGCGCCCCGGTTGGTACCCGCGCACCTTGGCTTCCGTCGTTTGGGAGAAGAGAGTACGAATCTTGTCGAAGACCCCGGTGTACGTGGCTGGGTTCGACCGAGGTGTGCGCCCGATGGGTGACTGGTCCACATGGATGATCTTGTCGATTTCGTCCGCGCCTTCGATGCGGCGATGATGACCAGGCACCGCCTTCACCCTGTAGATCCTCTTGGCCAGCGCCTGGTACAAAATGGAGTTGACAAGGGAAGACTTGCCCGAACCAGAAACTCCTGTCACAGCGATGAACAGTCCCAACGGGAAGGACACGTCCACATTCTTCAGGTTGTGTTCGGTGGCTCCGATGACTGTCAGTTCCCGCGACGTGCGGGGGCGGCGAACCGCTGGCACAGGGATGGAACGCCGACCTGCCAGATAGGCCCCCGTGATGGATTCCTCGCAGGCGAGCAGTTCCGAGACCGGACCAGAGACAATGACTTTGCCTCCGTGCTCCCCCGCTCCCGGCCCGATGTCGACGACCCAGTCAGCGGAACGAATGGTGTCCTCGTCATGTTCGACCACGATGAGGGTGTTGCCCAGGTCGCGCAACCTCACCAAAGTCTCGATGAGTCGGTGGTTGTCGCGTTGGTGCAGACCGATGCTCGGCTCATCCAGGACATAGAGGACGCCCATGAGCCCCGAACCGATCTGGGTCGCCAAACGAATCCTCTGCGCTTCACCGCCGGAGAGGGTCCCTGCTGGCCGTGACAAGGTCAGATAATCCAGGCCGACGTTGATGAGGAAGGCGAGACGGGCCTTGATCTCCTTGAGCACACGCTCTGCGATGGCAGTGTCACGGACATTGAGGTCCATGGATTCCACCCACACCAAACAATCGACAATAGCTAGGTCAGTTGCTTCTTGGATGTTCTTGTCCGCCAGGGTCACGGCCAGGGAGGACGGCTTGAGGCGGGCCCCACCGCACGCCGAGCAGGGGATCTCCCGCATGTACGCCGCATAGCGCTCACGTCCGGAGTCCGTCTCGGCCTCCGCATGGCGACGCTTGATGTACGGGATGACCCCCTCGTACTTCGCGGAGAAAGTGCGTTCCCTCCCGAAGCGGTTGCGATGACGCACGTACACCGGGTCCCCCACGCCGTACAGAACGACTCTCTTCGCCTCAGGCGCCAGGTCGGCCCACGGGACGTTCATGGAGAAACCTTCATTGCTGGCGAGCGTGGCCAGGACGTGCTGGTAATACCGCCCGATGGTCGGAGTCGCCCAGACTGAGATCGCGTTGTTCTTCAGCGTCAACCCGTCGTCAGGGATGACGATGTCCGGGTCCACCTCCATCGTCGTCCCCAGACCCGAGCACGCCGGACACGCCCCCCACGGACCGTTGAACGAGAACTGGCGCGGTTCCAACTCGTCGATGGAGATGTCATGGCCGTTGGGGCAGGCCATCTTTTCCGAGTACCGACGCTCGCGTGTGGCTGACTTGGCCGGTTGGTCCACGAAGTCGATGGAGACCACACCGGACGCCAGTTTGAGGGCGGTCTCCACTGAGTCAGTCAAGCGCTGGCGCATATCCGGTTTGACCGCCAACCTGTCCACGATGACGTCAATGTCGTGCTTCTTCTGTTTGTCCAAGGGTGGCGGTTCGGTGACGGGATAGACCTCCCCGTCCACTCGAGCACGGGCATAACCGGAGGTCGTCAGTTCGGCGAAGAGGTCCTTGTACTCCCCTTTTCTGCCCGTGACAAGGGGCGCGAGCACCTGGAAACGGGTGCCTTCAGGCAAGGTCAGCAGGCGGTCCACAATCTGCTGGGGAGTCTGCCTGGAGATGGGTTCTCCGCATATTTCGCAGTGCGGTGTGCCGATGCGGGCGTACAACAACCTCAGGTAGTCGTAAATCTCCGTGATGGTGCCGACAGTCGAACGCGGGTTGCGGGACGTGGACTTCTGGTCGATGGACACCGCCGGGCTCAAACCCTCGATGAAATCCACGTCGGGCTTGTCCATCTGGCCGATGAACATGCGGGCGTAGGCGGAGAGCGACTCGACGTACCGGCGCTGTCCCTCAGCGAAGATGGTGTCGAAGGCCAGAGAGGACTTGCCTGAGCCCGACAACCCAGTGAAGACGATGAGGGAGTCCCGGGGCAAGTCAATGGAGACGTTAGCGAGATTGTGCTCTCGCGCTCCCCGGACGATCAGCCTGTTATGCACCTAAGTATTCTAGTTCCCTGCCACGCGGAATCCCGGCATTATTCGAACATATGTTCCAATCGTGTCATGATCTGGCTCCAGCCTGCTTGGCGGTGTTGCACTGACTTTCCGATAATTCATCCAGTGCTCAGGATTGCCAACCGACACCGATGCCCGTAAGTTGGTCCCATGGGGACTCTAGCCATCGACGACTTGGACGATTTGCGCCTCGACCTGACTGTGGCGACCCAGAGACTCCTCGGCGACACCATGACTCTGTCCGACGAGGACTGGTTCGAGCCCACGGGGCTTCCCGGATGGATGCGCAGCCATGTGGCCACCCACCTCACGCAGCAAGCCTCCGCGACGGAACGCATGGTTCGACAGTTGGACAGCCCCGAGAAGTGTCTCCCGTGGTGCGCCTGCGGTTCTTCCGCATCCGTCATGCACGGCGCCTCCCGCTCAGGACTGGAGCTTCTGGAGGACCTCGACCGCTCGGCCGCCTCCTTGATGAACGCCTTCGACGCGATGGCCTCACACGCCTGGGACCATTCTCTCCTCACATCCCAAGGCGTCCTTCCTGCGAAGGCGCTGGCCTTGGTCCGCTTGAACGAACTCATCCTCCACCACGTCGATTTGCGCGTGGGACCCACACTGGCCGATATCGAACCGCGCGTGGCCGAGATTCTCTTGGCTTGGAACCTATTCCGCGCCGAGCCACGCTTCACGCAAGTACGTCTGCATGTCTCCTCTGACTCGGGGAATGAGTTCACCATCGGGACCGGGGTTGACACGTCCATCTCGGGTTCGACCACTTTCTTGCTGGGATGGATCACCGGCCGTATGGACTCGACGGCTGTCCTCGGCGCAGAAGGGCTCAACCTGGGGGCCCCGGTCTAGAAAACCGCTCACCAGGCCCTGACGTCATTCTGCGCCCATGCTTCCGGGCCCCACGCGATGATGTGGGACCCGGAAACAAAGGCGCGTGCTGGAGGCAATCAGACTAGTGTCTCGACAATCAATCCTTCTTCAATGCGGAGATGATGATGGCGGCGGCTAGGAGCGCCGCGCCCACTGCCACTGCTGCGAATCCAAGAGCGGAAGTCGCCTGGCCGAGGAAAGCGAGCGGCATGGCAGGGGGATTGCCTGTCGGCGGGGTCATGCGCGGCCCCATGAAAGTGGGTGTGAACGCACCAATTACTATGCCAGCAACGATAAGAGGTATTGCCCAGTACAGGCTTTTCTTGGAAGTACGATTCATCTCTATTGTTCCTTTCTCTATAGTCTCACCCTGCGATGTATTGGCTAGTGGCTACATGAAAAGCATGAGAGAACACCCGAGAAGTTCGGTGCTACTGCAACAAATGCACATGTATTGCCAGGTGAACCACGAAGGGTGACATTTCAGTTATTGCATCACGTTTCTACATAAACATTATATACTGTCTTCAGAAATCATGCAACCGTTCGACAAGAGGACTAGCGCCTCAGTCTCATTCGACTTCTTACTTTTCGTCGCCCGAGACGTCCATGCCTCGGCTCTTGATGAGGCTGGCGATGGTGGTGACGACCAAGGTGACGATGATGACACCGAGAGAAATTGTCGTTGGCACTTCCCAGACGATGACACCGTAATGGTGCAGTGCGTGGAGGACCAGCTTCGCCCCGATGAAGGCAAGGATGACCGCCAGGCCGATGGAGAGGTACACCAGTTTCTTGAGCATGTTGCCGAGCAGGAAGTACAACTGGCGAAGGCCCATGAGGGCGAAGACGTTGGCGGAGAAGACCAAGTACGCCTGCTGGGTCAGACCGAAAATGGCGGGGATGGAGTCTAGAGCGAAGAGCAGGTCAGTCGAGCCGAGGGCGACGATGACGAGGAACATCGGGGTCATCCTGTGTGCGCCATCCACCTTGACGCGCAGCTTGGTTCCCTCAAACTCGTCAGAGAACTTGAATATCCGCTTCACTTGACGCATGGCGAAGTTCTCGGTCGCCTCTTCCTCGTGGTCCTGCTCTCGATAGTCCTTGACAAGGTCGAACGCTGTGTACACGAGGAATGCGCCGAAGATGAAGAACACCCATGCGAAGCGGTCGATCACCGCCGCACCCGCAGCGATGAAGATGCCACGAAACACCAGCGCGAGGATGATGCCCACCATGAGGGCGAACTGCTGGAGTTGGCGAGGAACTTTCATCGAAGCCATGATGATCAGGAAGATGAAGAGGTTGTCTACCGACAGTGAGTACTCGGTGAGCCATCCCGCGATGAACTCCCCTGCGTAGACCGAGCCCCAATGGAACCACACGAACACACCGAAACCGAGCGCCGCGACGACATAGAAGGAAATGGCGAGACCGCACTCCTTCATGCTTGGCTCATGAGGCTTGCGGCCAATGACCAGCACATCGAACAGCAAGACGGCGATCATGACGACAAGGGTGACTCCCCACACAATGTCGGAGACGTGCATCGATTCCTCTCTGCCTGCGAAGTAGGCCGAAACACAACATCCCCACGATAGGGAACCAACTTTCGGCACTGTCGCAGGGCGTCAAGACTCCATTCTACTCGGCTCTGACAACCTTCTCTGCACGACTTTCAACAGTCATCACGTCCTGTCGTGGCAACCGTCCGCACACTCGCCTCACATTCACTTCATCCCCTCCACCATCGACCTGTACTCCTTCTTCAGGTCGGCCACTTCGTCGCGCAGTCTTGCCGCGATCTCAAAGCGCAACTCGCCAGCCGCCGTCTTCATCTGCTGGGTCAACTCCTCAATGAGGTCCGCAAGTTCCGCTTGGGGGATGTTCTTGGGACGGACCCCACCCGGCTCATCGGCCAAGAGAACTCCAGGGGTTCGCCGCCGCCCTTTTCCGTCCCCGATGGAGTCCGCGTCTTCTCTGGCCAACATCTCCGTGATGTCAGCGATCCGTTTGCGCAAGGGTTGGGGGTCGATACCGTTGGCCGTGTTGTAGGCGACCTGCTTGGCCCGACGCCTATTGGTCTCGTCGATGGCTTTGCGCATGGATTGGGTCACCGTGTCCGCATACATATGCACTTGTCCGGACACGTTTCGAGCCGCGCGCCCAATGGTCTGAATCAGGGACCGCTCCGAACGAAGGAATCCCTCTTTGTCCGCGTCGAGGATGGCGACCAAACTCACCTCGGGCAAGTCCAGACCCTCTCGAAGGAGGTTGATGCCCACGAGAACGTCGTATTCACCTTGCCGCAACTCTCTGAGCAGATCGAGCCTCTTGAGCGTGTCCACATCGGAGTGAAGGTAGCGTGTTCGGATGTCATGCGCCACGAGATAGTCGGTCAAGTCTTCCGCCATTTTCTTGGTCAGCGTCGTCACCAAGACACGCTCGTTGCGCTCAGCCCGCTCACGTATCTCCCCCATGAGATCCTCCACCTGGCCCACCGTGGGCTTCAGAACGACTTCGGGGTCGATCAATCCCGTGGGCCGGATGAGCAACTCGACAGGCCGAGGGTCTTTGGCGAGTTCATAGGGCCCGGGCGTGGCCGACAGATACACCGTCTGGCCGATACGCTCCAGAAACTCTGCGAACATCAGGGGCCGGTTGTCCATGGCTGAGGGCAAGCGGAAACCATGCTCGACGAGGGTCCTCTTGCGCGACATATCCCCTTCGTACATCCCACCAATCTGCGGGACCGTGACATGGGACTCGTCAATGACGAGCACGAAGTCCTCCGGGAAATAGTCGAGGAGGCAGTTGGGGGCCGAGCCTGCCTCGCGCCCGTCAATGTGGCGGGAGTAATTCTCGATGCCCGAACAAGTCCCGACCGCCTGCATCATCTCCAGGTCGTAATTCGTCCGCATCTCCAGACGCTGGGCCTCCAGGAGTTTGTTCTGCGCTCTCAACTCGACGAGACGCTCCCCAAGTTCTGTCTCGATTCCCCTCATCGCTCGGTTCATGCGCTCCTGGGAAGCGGTGTAGTGGGTGGCGGGAAAGACCAGCATCACCTGATCGTGAGAGACGATCTCCCCAGTCAGCGGGTTCATCGTCGTCAGCGCGTCAATCTCGTCGCCGAACAACTCGACGCGCCACGCTAGTTGTTCATACATGGGAAAGATCTCCACGGTGTCACCGCGCGCCCGAAAGGTCCCGCGAGTCCCCGCGAGGTCATTGCGCACGTATTGGATGTCCACGAGATGACGAATCAGCTTCTCCCGCCCCATGGACTCCCCCACGCGCAACTTGATGGCTTGGTCCACATATTCCTGTGGCGTCCCCAACCCGTAAATGGCGGACACAGTGGCGATGACGATGCAGTCTCTCCTTGTCAGAAGGGAATACGTCGCCTGGTGGCGGAGGCGCTCGACCTCTTCGTTGAGCGAGGAGTCTTTCTCGATGTAGGTGTCCGTCTGCGGGATGTAGGCCTCGGGCTGGTAATAGTCGTAGTAGGAAACAAAGTATTCCACAGCATTGTCCGGGAAGAACTGCCGCAGTTCCTGGGCGAATTGGGCGGCAAGCGTTTTGTTCGGCTGCATGACCAGCATGGGTCGTTGGAGCCTTTCCGCTAGCCAGGCGACAGTAGCAGTCTTGCCCGTCCCCGTCGCGCCGAGGACGACCACGTTCTGTTCCCCGCTGTTCAGGCGTCTCTCCAGTTCGTCGATGGCCTGCGGCTGGTCACCGCTGGGCTCGAAGTCAGAGTGCATGCGAAAAGGAGCCACCGTCCGCTCGAGGTCTGTCACTGGTCTCATGCCTACAACTCTACGCACCACGTCGGACATTTCTTTGGATGACTCAGGGGACCCTGTTGACAGTCATGCTGCTCTCGTAATATTGTGTATATACAACATGCACAATATGGAGGCAACCATGGCCCTTCTCACCGTCGAAGGATTGAACAAGTCCTACCCTGCCTTTTCGCTCAAGGATGTGTCATTCAGCCTTGAGCCTGGCTACATCATGGGCTTCGTGGGACGCAATGGCTCTGGAAAGACGACCACTCTCAAAGCCATCATGAACCTCATCCATCCCCAATCCGGAACCATCACCATTCTTGGCCAGGACTTTCGCACCCACGAACTCGACCTCAAGGAACGCATCGGATTCGGACTCGGCGATGTGCCCTTCTATCCGAAACGAACACTCGCTGCCATCACGGCGGTGGTCGCGCGGTTCTACACGACATGGGATGCGGGCCTCTATGCCCGATTGGTGCGACAGTTCGGACTCGACGTGACCAAGAAGGTCGACCAACTCTCGGCTGGAATGAAGGTAAAATACTCCTTGGCTCTCGCCATGTCCCACCACGCCCAACTCCTCATCTTGGACGAACCCACGTCGGGACTGGACCCGGTCTCCCGCGACGACCTGTTGTACATGTTCCGCTCCATTATCGAATCGGGGGAAGCGTCCATCCTCTTCTCCACGCACATCACCTCTGACCTGGAGAAATGCGCCGACTTCATCACGTACATCCGCGACGGAAGCATCGTCGCCAGCAGGGACAAAGACAGCTTTGTCGATGCGTATCGACTCGTCAAAGGCCCGAAATCTGCCCTCACCCCAAACCTGCGAGCCACCCTCATCGGCTGCCGTGAGACCTCCCTGGGCTTCACAGGACTGGCTCTCACCCAAGACCTGCCGCCAAGCCTGCCAGGCATCATCGTCGAAACCCCGGACATTGAGTCCGTCATGGTGTACCACGAGATGACGACCGAAGAGCCCTTCGTTTACACCCCCATCTCGGACTAGGAGAATCATGCTCAAGAACCTCGTCGCCAAAGACTTCGCCCTGTCACTTCACCCGGCCATGTCTATCTGGCTCCTCATGGGCGCTTTGTTGCTCATTCCTACCTGGCCCTACTACATAGCCTTCGCCTATGTCTTTCTGAATGTCATGCTCCTGTACCAGATGGACCGCGTCAACCAAGACCTGCTGTTCACCGCCATGCTGCCCGGGCGCAAACGCGATATCCCAGCCGCCCGCACCACCACGGTGTGCATCATGGAACTCGCTTTCGTCGCCGTTTCCATCCCCTTCGCCATCGGATGGAACTTCCTCTACACGGCCGAGAATCCGATTTCTATGAACCTCAATGTCGCCTTCTACGGCACAGTCTTCCTCATGTACGCCCTGTTCAATGCGATCTTCTTGCCCTGGTTCTATCGCAGTTTGTACTCCTTCCTCGCCCCTCTGCTCGTGGGCTCGCTCGTCCCCGTCTTCGTGGTGGCAGGACTGAATACCCTTGTCATCGTCGTTCCAGCCCTTGATGGGTTATTCAACGACCGTGGCCTGGGCCATCTCGGGTACCAGGTCCTCGCGCTAGGAGTCGGCGTCTTGGCGTGGCTCGGTGCGAGCCTGTGGGCGAGTGCAAGATCCGGGGCAAACATCGAGAAGGCGGATCTCTAGTGTCCTGTCTCCTCCGACTTGCCAGCCCGGCCGCAGCCACCGCCTCACTCAACCAGCGACCTTCCGACAGGGGGCGCTAGGTGGACATCATCATCTCCGGGAGTTCATCCACTCCCATCTACCGACAAATCGCCGACCAGGTCGCCTCGCACATCCTGAGCGGGACGCTCGTTTCCGGTGAGACTCTGCCCCCCATCCGAACCGTGGCCCGCGACCTCGACGTCTCGGTGATCACCGTCAAGAAAGCATGGGAGGAACTGGAACGCGACGGGTTCATCTATGGTGTGGTCGGCAAAGGTTCTTTTGTGCGCGACCTCGGGCCAAGCCAACGAGACGATAAGCGGGACTCGATGGCCGCTGATCAACTGACCCGAGAACTGCCGTACTACCGCAGCCTCGGGTTGAGCAAGCAGGACCTTGTCGACCTAGTCGAGCGGTTGTACTGAAGCTCACTTAGCCAGGGACTCAACCCATTCATCAACCTGTCTGCGTAGATTCTCCACAGTGCCCGACCCGTCGAAGACCACATCAGCGGCATCGCGGCGCACATCATCGTCCGCCTGCGCCCTGATGCGGTCCCATGCCTCTTCTTCGCTCATTCCGCGCTCATTGACTAGGCGTTCCGCCCTCAGTTCAGCCGGAGCATCCACGACAATGACAACGTCGAATGCCTCAGGACCTGCCGCCTCGACCAGCAGAGGAATGTCGTGGATGACCATGGTCTCTCCACGTCGGGCGGCTTCCCCGTCCAACCGATACCCCTGCTTGATGACGAGCGGATGGATGATGTCCTCCAACTTGTCACGGGCTTCATCGTCCCCAAAGACATGCTCGCCCAAGACGGCACGATTCAAAGAACCGTCACGCGCCAGTACCCGCCGCCCGAAAGCCTGGACCACAGCAGCCAACCCCGGTGTGCCCGGTGCCACGACATCGTGAGCCAATGTGTCGTAATCCACGACCATGATTCCCAGTTCCACGAACCTGGCACTGGCCACCGACTTGCCCGCAGCAATGCCACCGGTCAATCCCACTCTCAACATGGGCACTATTCTTCCTCATTTTCTGGTCTTCGGCGAAGGGTCGCCTCTGCACAGCAAAGAGGCCGCCCCTGGGGACTACCCCAAAGACGGCCTCTGCAAGATTCAGTAAGAACCTTAGTTGCTTGCCAGGCTGTCACGGAAAGCCTGCAAAGCCTCATCCGACGCCAGAGTGGACTCGGTCTGGACCTCTTCGCCTGCGACATAGGAAGCAGTGTTCATCTCTTCGACGACAGCTTCCTTCTCAGCCTCGACGGCAGACTTGGCCTGCTTCTTGTGGGCGAGCCACAAGGCCTGAGCCTGTGCGTACTGCGCCTCCCAAGCGGCCTGCTGCTCTTCGTAGCCCGGCTTCCAATCGTTGGTCTCGGGGTCGAAACCCTCGGGATAGATGTAGTTGCCCGCTTCGTCATAAGACGCAGCCATACCGTACAAGCTCGGGTCGAAGTCGTCCGCGACCACGTCCATGCCCTCGTTCGCCTGCTTGAGGGAGAGGGAGACGCGACGACGGTCGAGGTCGATGTCGATGATCTTGACCATGACCTCGTCACCCACAGCGACGACCTGCTCGGGAATCTCCACATGGCGCTCGGCCAATTCGGAGACATGGACCAAGCCCTCAATGCCATCAGCCACACGCACGAAAGCGCCAAAAGGCACGAGCTTGGTGACCTGGCCGGGAGCAATCTGACCAATCTGGTGCAGACGCGCGAACGTCTGCCACGGATCTTCCTGAGTCGCCTTCAGAGACAGGGACACGCGCTCGCGGTCCATCTCGACCGACAGGACTTCGACAGTCACTTCTTGGCCGATTTCCACAACCTCGGAAGGATGGTCGATGTGCTTCCAGGACAACTCAGAGACATGCACGAGGCCGTCCACGCCACCAAGGTCCACGAAGGCACCGAAGTTGACGATGGAGGACACCACGCCCTTGCGAATCTGGCCTTTGGCGAGATTGTTGAGGAAGGTCGTGCGGACTTCAGATTGAGTCTGCTCAAGATACGCCCTGCGAGACAAGACGACATTGTTGCGGTTCTTGTCCAGTTCGATGATCTTGGCTTCGAGTTCTGCCCCGATGTAGGGCGAAAGGTCGCGGACCCTGCGCATCTCGACCAGGGAAGCCGGCAAGAAGCCACGCAAACCGATGTCGACGATGAGTCCGCCCTTGACGACCTCAATCACCTTGCCAGTGACAACGCCATCTTCGGCCTTGACTTTCTCAATGGTGCTCCAAGCGCGCTCGTACTGTGCACGCTTCTTGGAGAGGATGAGGCGGCCTTCCTTGTCTTCCTTTTGCTGGACAAGGGCCTCGACAGTGTCACCGACATGGACTTCCTCGAAAGGGTCCACATGATGTTTGATGGCCAGTTCTTTGACCGGGATTACGCCCTCGGTCTTGTACCCCACGTCGAGAAGAACTTCGTCCTTGTCGACCTTGACGACTGTGCCTGTGACAAGGTCACCGTCATTGAAGTTTTTGAGTGTTGAGTCGATTGCGGCGAGGAAATCCTGATCGGAACCCAGGTCGTCCACCGCGATAGAGGCTTGCGCCGGAGAGGTCATGAAGTATGACTTTCAGTTGTATTCGGTTGGTGTCGTCGGCCTTGCTTTGGCGTTTCTGCTAGCCAACAGCAGCCCGACCCACTCCATTCCGGAGTCGAACAGACCGGCAACCTTGGTATTTTATCGAACAAGCGCATGCTGGGGCAAATGGCCTACTATGAGGTGAGAACCTTGAGATTTCCAGGAAAGAAACATGCCCGACTCGCCTGACGCCCGCCAGCCCGTATATTACCCCTATGTCCCCACGTCGGGGCCGCCACAAGGGGCAATAGTTTCGGCGACGCCTCTGCCATCGATTCGTCTCGGCTCTTCGGCATCCGAAGGCCCTGCTGCTCCACTCGTGACTCCCGTCGTCGGTGCCTCCGACTCGGGGAATGGCGATGGCGCCGGGAACCTCCCTAGGAAGAGATCGCATGTCTGGGCTGTCATTGTTGTGATTGTGGGAGTCCTTGTCTTGGCGATGCTGGCCATCGTTCTCCTGCCCATCGTGATGGACAAGTCGGACAAACCGGGATACGCCAAGAGCCCTTCTGAGGCGGTCAGCGAGTTTCTCACCGCCCTGTCCCAGGGAGATGCAGAAACAGCAATGCTCTATTGCTCGCGCTCCGTCGAAGACACCACCTTCCTCACCAACGAGTTCTACTCGTCCATCGCCGAAGACAACCCCATCACGGACATCCAGGTCCCCGATGTCGAAGTGTCCACCAGTCCCACAGTCATCGTGGAAGCGCAGTACACCCTCGACCAGCACCACGTCAGCGCGACTTTCACTGCGCGCAGGAGCGGCTGGTATTGGCTCCTCGACCAGGGTGTACAGGAGGTCGCACTGCCTGTCGTGGCCAGGATGCCCGTGACCCTGTCTGGTGTGGATGTCTCCCAAAAGACAACCGTTTCCCTTCTGCCTGGGGTGTACGACATGGGCATCGCCTCGGACATGATCAGCATCAGCAATGGTCGCTTTGTCATCGAGGACCCCTACGGCTATCTTCCACTGGACGCCTTCAGCCTCGCCCTCACTGAGAGCGCCATCGCCGATATCCGCACGGCTGCCCAGACCAAGCTCGCGCAGTGCATCGCGGCGAAGTCCATCGCGCCTGACGGGTGCGGGTTCTCGGTGACGAACGATTCGGACAACGACATCGACCCGGAATCCATCACGTGGACCCTGTCGGACAACGATGGCTCTTTCGCCGATCTCGTGCCCGCTCTCGACTATTCTTCGGCAGCAACCGCCTCGGCCACCACCAGCGTCTCCCTGACTGTCACCGTGACTTTCGTCGATGGCCACAAGGCTTCCGCCCGCACCACTATCAGGCTCGTTCAAGCGGACTTCTCCGACCCCATGGGCATCCAAATCACCTTCTCGGAATGACGAAACGCCCGCAACACAGGTAGGCTACTCCACGGGATCATTGACTTCCCTGGAGAAAGGAATCGCATGGCCAGCAGTTCACAGGTCCGAAGGTCGCGTCGGGAAGCTCTCGAAGCCCAGAGACTTCAGGCAGCAGCGAAGACTCGGAGGAACCGTATCCTCTTCGTCGCGGCGGGCATCCTCGTGCTGGCTCTGGTCATCGGCGTGGCAGCGTGGGGAATTATCTCCGCCAACCGCAGCGGCGGCTCCGACATCCCACCGAATGCGAACGCAGCCCAGAATGGCATCCTCCTGGCTCCGGCCGTGGAGGGCGCCCCCACTTTGGAAATCTTCTCCGATTTCAACTGCACATCCTGCAAAGCCGCCGACCTCACTCTCGACGCTGCTCTTCAGCAGATCGCTGATGAAGGCAAGGTGAATGTGGTCATCCACCCCGTTGAGATGATCATCCCCAACTCCCGTGAAATGGCTATCGCAGCGACGTGTGCAGACTTTGGAGGCAAGTTCCACGAGTTCTATCACCAGGCCTACATCGCCCAGAACGGCGAGTCCGGTTTCTCCGACGAGCAGATCATGACCACGATTCCCACCGCGGCTGGCCTAGCAGGCGAAGCCCTCACGGCGTATCAGACGTGCTACACGACGAAAGCAACAGGCAGTTTCGTGGACAAGAGCACCAAGAACTTCCTGACCCTCAAGCGGGGAACTCCCACCATTCTCTTGGACGGTGTGGTCGTCAACGAGAAGATTTGGAACTCCTCCACCGGGACGTACGACCCCGACAAGTTGCGGGCGCTCCTAGCCGGACTGTGAGAATCGGCGGCAGGAAGAGTCGCCTGTGTTCCTCGGTCGGAGTGCGCGACTAGTTCCGCGCGCGGCTGACGAGCGGTGTCGAGGCGATGCCAACTACGCGACTTCGATGAGGATACGGGCCAATTCGGCGGGTTGGTCGACCATGATGTCATGACCGGATTCCACTAGGTAGGTCGTCCAGTCTGGGTCAGCGGTGTACTGGTCGTAGGAGTCTTGCCATCCTGCACTGGGGAAAGTCGTCCGCACGAAGGTCTTCTTCGGAATCGTCAGGTACGCGCTGGCCTCTCCCAGTGGCTGAACATAGGTGTTCACCGGCTGTGGCGTCACCAGGGAATCGACCCAGGCCTGGTCCGCCTGGTTCACCTTCATCCCGGCCGCAGAGTACGGTGTCAGGTTTCCTGTCGAGGGCACTTCGCGCGGCGAAATGTCCACCATGGACTTGCCAGCCTCGGGCATGAAGGCGTCAAGGAAGACAATCGACTTCACTCGGTCCGCGATTTCTTCCGCCGCGCCGCCCAAGACGACGCCAGCATAGGAATGGCCGACGAGCACGATGTCGTGCAGGTCCTCCCACTTGACCAGATTGACGACGTCAGCGATGTGCGTGTCCAGATTGACCGCATCGCTGGCGAGATGGGACCGATCAGCCAGACCGGTCAGACTCAGTGCATAGACCTTGTGTCCGGCGGCCTCCAGAATGTCGACCACACGGCGATAGCACCAAGCCCCGTGCCATGCCCCAGGAACGAGTACAAAAGTATGAGCAGTCATCGTTGAAACTCCTTAGTGTCAGGGAACTCGTGGCTCCACAGCCACGTCGCTACACAACACGTTACTCGGCCAAAGAGCGCGCGACTATCGTCCGGCATGAAGTTGCTGTGGTCGCTACTTCCACTCCCAATCGGCCCTCAAGACCTGCCCATTGTTTCTTGCGTCAGACCAACTCGACCTTGACATCCAGGGGCGCGTCACCTTCGGTGTACGTGATGTCGCCGACTAGGTGGGCCACCGCGCGTACATCGGACTCCACCAAACGCAACCGCGCCAAAGTTCCGGGAGGACCACTCACCGCCAGCGACGCCACCTGGGCCTTCATGGACGCCTTGGCCTGGGACTTGGCTCCGCGAATGGCGACGAGCGCTTCCGACACTGTGCCCCATATCTCGGAATCGGCCTGGAGCAAGGAGTGATCCACGGTTGGCCACGACGCGAGATGGATGGAGTCGGTGTGCCACCAACGCCAGACCTCTTCAGTCACAAAGGGCAGGAAGGGCGCGAAGAGTCGCAATTGGACCCCCAGAGCGATGCCGAGAGCCGAACGGGCAGACCATGCGGCCTCGTCCGATCCGTACGCCCTCTCCTTGACGAACTCGATGTAGTCGTCGCAGAAGACCCAGAAGAACTTCTCCACTGCCTCTAGGGCGTCGGTGTACTCGAAAGACTCGAACCCGGCAGTCGCCGCGTTCACCACGCCATGCAAGGTCTCCAGCATGGCCAGGTCGGCGGGGTTCTTCACCTTGTCCAATGACCACAATGCTGGGTCGTTGTCGGGCAGGTTCAAGACCAGCTTGGCCGCATTGAGAATCTTGGTCGCAAGACGGCGACCCACCTTCATCTGCGTCTCATCGAAAGGCGAATCAGTCCCAGGCCGAGCCATCGCTGCACGCCAGCGCACTGCGTCCGAGCCGAACTTCTCCAGGATTTCCGTGGGCACCACGACGTTGCCCTTGGACTTCGACATCTTCTTGCGGTCGGGGTCCATCACGAAACCCGAGATCGCGGCATGCGCCCACGGCAGGCAACCATTCTCGAAATTGGCTCTGACCACGCGCGAGAACAGCCACGTCCGAATGATGTCATGAGCCTGGGGAGCCAAATCCATGGGAAAGACCAAGTCGAACAACGCCGGGTCGGCGATCCAACCAGCCGCCAAATGAGGAGTGAGCGACGAGGTCGCCCAGGTGTCCATCACGTCCTTGTCCGCGATGAAACCACCAGGGACCCCGCGCTGAGACTCGTCGTAACCAGGGGCGGGCTGAGTCATCGGATCGACCGGCAGGGCGTCCTCGGACGCAGCGATCGGCGCGGTGAAATCCGGGTTGCCGTCGAAATCCACCGGATACCAAATGGGGAAAGGCACACCGAAGAAGCGCTGGCGCGACACCAGCCAGTCAGCGTTGAGGCCGTTGACCCAATCCTCGTAGCGGTGCCCCATGTAGTCAGGAACCCACTTCAGTTCCTTGCCCCGGGCGAGCAGTTTCTCGCGAAGGTCGAGGTCCTTGCCGCCATTGGAGATGTACCACTGATTCGAGGCCACGATTTCCAGGGGCTTGTCGCCCTTCTCATAGAAAGCAGCCTTACGTGTAGTCGCCTTGGGCTCCCCGTCGAGGGTCCCGTTCTCCCGCAACATGGCCACGACCGCCTCGCGCGCGGAGTACGTCGTCTTGCCAGCCAGGGGCGCGTAGGCGTCCTTGTTGACCACCCAGTCAGGCGTCTCGGACTGCAAACGTCCGTCGCGTCCGATGACTGTCCTGGTGGGAAGACTCAGTTCGCGCCACCATTGCACATCGGTCTTGTCGCCAAACGTGCAGCACATGGCGATGCCCGCGCCCTTGTCCATCTCCGCAGCGTGATGGGCGAGCACGGGAATCTCGATGCCGAACACGGGGTCGATGACGGTCGTCCCGAAGAGGTCCTTGTACCGCTCGTCGTTGGGATGGGCGATGAGCGCACACACGGACACGATGAGGTCGGGGCGGGTCGTCTCGATGTACACCGGGGTCCCGTCCGGCTTGTGGAACGCCACCCGATGATAGAAACCAGGGTAGTCGCGGTCCTCCAGCTCGGCCTGCGCGACTGCGGTCTGAAGAGTCACATCCCACAGCGTTGGGGCGTAATCGATGTACGCCTCACCACGGGCCAAGTTGCGCAGGAAAGCTCTCTGGGAAATCTCGATGGATGCGGGCGAGACGGTGGAGTACAGGATGTTCCAGTCCACTGACAAGCCCAAATGCCGCCACAGGTCCTCGAAGACCTTCTCATCTATCCCAGTCAGTTCCTGGCACAACTCGATGAAGTTCTGGCGCGAAATCGACACCAGACGCTTGGGGTCAGGCTTGGCGGGTGGCGTGAAATCAGGATCGTAGGGAATTGTGGCGTCCCCGCGCACGCCGTAGTAATTCTGCACACGCCGCTCAGTGGGCAGGCCATTGTCGTCCCATCCCATCGGGTAGAACACCTGGTATCCGCACATCCGCTTGTACCGGGCGATGACGTCGGTGTGGGTGTACGAGAAGACATGGCCGACGTGGAGCGAACCGGATACCGTCGGAGGAGGAGTGTCGATGGAGAATACCAGGTCGCGGCTCTCGGGGCGATGGAAGGTGTACGTGCCCTCCTCGCGCCAGATCGCGGACCACTTGTCTTCGAGCCCCTCCAATTGGGGTTTGTCGGGGGCGAGCCCCTGCGTGTCATCAGCCATGTGTACATCTTAGTGGGGACCCATTCCGCCTTGCGCCCACACCACCGGGTCGGCACCAAGTCTTGCCAATCTGAACCTTTTCGCGCCTATAGGTCAATAGTGGACGAAAGTGCAAGGCTCTGGGCAGATTCCCACGGAGCCCTTCTGAAGACGGCCATAGTCTCATTGCTTTTCCCTGTCCTAAGCCCGCCTGGCCCGCTAGCGTAGAACTACGCGAGCAAAAGGACGAGATGAAAAACCTGTCTGCTGACATTGTTGTCATTGGCGGAGGATCGACTGGCGTAGGGGTCCTGCGCGACTGTGCGATGCGCGGATACAGCGCCATCCTGGTCGAGAGAGCCGACCTAGCCCAAGGCACATCCGCACGTTTCCACGGCCTACTCCATTCAGGAGGCCGATACGTTGTGTCCGACCATGAATCCGCACGAGAATGTGCCGAGGAGAACGCCATTGTCTCCCGCATCCAACCCCAGGCCGTCGAATTGACCGGTGGCCTGTTCGTGGTGACGCCTCAGGACGACCCCGCCTTCGGAGACAAGTTCCTCGCGGGCGCGCAGTCCGCAGGAGTGTGGGTCGAAGAGATAACCCCTGGAACTGCCCTTCGCCAAGAGCCACGCCTCAACCCCGGTATCACGCGGGCCTTCCGGGTGAAGGACGGGACCGTCGACGGGTGGCAGTTGGCCTGGAGTGCCATCGCTTCCGCGAAAGAGCACGGTGCACAGGTCCTGACGTACCACCGGGTCACACAGATCCACAGCGCCGACGGTGCGGTGAACGGTGTGAGCGCGACCGACTTGCGAACGGGTGAGGATGTACGCATTGCCTGTTCCTTCGTCTTGAATTGCGCAGGACCGTGGGCGGGCGACATCGCACGCGCGGCTGGATGCTCTCCCGTGGAGGTCGTCCCTGGCCGAGGCGTCATGGTCGCCATGGCTCATCGCCTGGTGAACACCGTGGTCAACCGCTGTATCGTCCCTGCTGATGGCGACATCCTCGTGCCGGTCCACACCGTGTGCGTCATCGGGACCACCGACCACAAGGTCAGCGACCCCGACCATCTGGAGATTCCCCGCAACGAGGTCCAGCAGATGCTCGACGCCGGAGAGGTCCTCATCCCCGGATTCCGCCAGGCCAGAGCGCTCCATGCGTGGGCAGGGGCTCGACCCCTCATCAAGGATGATCGCGTGTCCGCGTCCGACACCCGGCACATGAGTCGTGGCATGGCCATCATCGACCATTCGGGCCGGGACTCACTGCGAGGCCTGCTCACCATCGGTGGAGGCAAGCTCACCACGTACCGCCTCATGGCCCAGCACATGGTGGACTTCATGGAAGAGCAAACCGGCAATGTACATCCGTGTACCACCGCAGACGAGATGTGCCCCGGAGGCGAGAAGGGACACAATTACCTCATCACCCATCGCCTGAAAGACCGCGAGGCTGACCGGTTGGAATCCCCCATCATTTGCGAGTGCGAATTGATGAATCGGAAGATGTTCACCGACTTGTTGAAGGCCCAGCCGAACTCGTCCATGGACGACTGGCGGCGGCAATTGCGTATCGGCATGGGACCTTGCCAAGGCGGGTTCTGCTCAGCCCGTGTCGCCGGGATCGCCCACGAAGAATCCGCTGTGGACGCTGATCGGGCCACAGGCCTACTCAAACTATTCCTCGAGCATCGCTGGATTGGGCTATGGCCACTCCTCCATGGCGACCAAGTGCGTCAGGCGGCCCTGGATCAGTGGATGCTGCACGGCACACTCGACCTCGACCATGTGCCATCCAGCAAAGGCGTGGAACCGGAAGTGACCAAACCGAAAGAGCCACTTGTCGTCCCAGCCTCAGACGAGGGAAAGAAGTCAACTACGGAAGTGAAAGAGGGGAACAATGACTGACACGATCGTGATTGGCGGCGGCCTCGCCGGACTAGCCGCCGCCATTCGCCTCGCCCAGGCTGGCCAATCTGTCACGCTTCTGCAATACGGTGTCGGCGGACTTCAGTTGGGCCAAGGCACTGTCGATGTCTTGGGATATGCTCCCGAGCTTGTCAGCGACCCCTTCGCTGGCCTAGACGCCTATGTGGGCGGCCACAAGGGACACCCTTACTCCCTCTTCTCCCCCGACGAGATCAAGGCGAGCGTGGACTGGTTCGCAGGTCTGCTCCCCGACTTGCTCGTCCCCGGTGACGGTCAGAACCACCGCGTTCCGACTGCTCTGGGGGCGATGCGCCCCACGTACATCGTCCAGTCCTCGATGCATGTACCTGCCGATGTGACGTCGGTGGCCATTGTGGGATTGCGCCAACTCAAAGACTTCTACCCGAAGATGTGCGCCGAGAACCTGGCGAAGACGAGTGGATGGGCGACTTCGCCCTACTGGCTGGACTTTCCTGCGCGCGCTGGTGGAGTCGACTCAACCGCCACATCGTATGCGACCGATCTGGACGACCCAGACACCCTCGCTCGTTTCGCAGCTGCCCTGAAGAAAGCAATCGGGAATGAAGATGCTGTCGGCTTGCCCGCCATCCTCGGTTTGCGCAATCCCCAGGTGTGGTCTGTCTTGGCCGAAGCAGTGGGAAAGCCCGTCTTCGAGATACATCTGGGACCTCCGGGAATACCGGGTATGAGGCTGACCCACGAACTGACCCAAGAGGCCTTGCGACTCGGCGTGCGGGTCATTCTGGGGTCCAAGGTCATCGGCTTCGAATCGGAGGGCGGCCGCATCAGTGGCGTTCTTCACCAACAGGCTGGGCGCGACAAGGTGTACAAGGCGGACAACTTCGTGTACGCAGGCGGCGGCTTCGAATCGGGCTCACTCGCCATGGATTCGTACGGTGTTGTCACTGAAACTCTGTTCGGGTTGCCCCTTGCCATGGGGCAGGGCGACAGTGGTCCCCTCCCGTCGCACGAAGACCTCATCACAGGAGATTACTGGGCTGACCAGGGCTTGTTCCTTGCTGGGTTGGCCGTGGATTCAGCCATGAAACCGCTCGATGGCAAGACGGCCGTGTACGACAATCTCCATGTCGCAGGCGGAATCCTCGCAGGTGCGATTCGCTGGAGCGAGAAGTCTGGAGACGGTATCGCCATCGCGTCCGCCGTGCGTGCCGCTGACGCCATCCTGGACGCACAATCGGCCAAGCAACCCCGCAACGAGGGGAAGGAGTGACCATGTTCGAGACCGACTCACATGAGGCCAATCTGCTGGCTCGCGCGTCCTTGGACCATTGCGTGAAGTGCACCATCTGCGAGACCCAGTGCCCCGTCATGGCCGTCACACCGGCTTTCTCAGGCCCGAAGTATGTTGGACCCCAAGCGGAGCGTTACCGTCATGGCTTGTCAGTGGACCATTCTTTGGACTACTGCTCGTCTTGCGGGACATGTACTCTTGTGTGCCCCCAGGGCGTGAAGATCGCCGAGCTCAACTCGGTGGCCAGGGCTGCGATGAAGAAGGACCACATGCCGCTGCGAGACAGGATCATCTCGCGCACGACCCTCATGGGCACGTTTGGGGACCCGGTCGCCCCCATCGCCAATGCGGTCCTCGGGTTCGCACCGGCTCGTTGGGCAGTCGAACAGGTCGTGGGCATCCACCGCGACGCCGCCATGCCCACCTTCCGCACCCAGACGTTCACGTCGTGGTGGAAGAAGCACACCTCGCCGACGCCGACACGCGGCAAGGTCGTGTACTTCCACGGCTGCGCTGGGCAGTACTTCGAGGTGGAGACCTCCATCAAGGCCGTCGAGGTCTTGGAGCGCCTAGGGTTCGAGGTTCTTGTGCCCAAGCAGGGTTGTTGCGGATTGGCCGCCCAATCCAACGGACTGTTCGACACCGCCCGCGACTGGGTGACCAAACTGAGCCATCAACTGGGCGTGGAACCCGGCACCCCCATCGTCGCAGCATCCGCGTCCTGCGTGGGAATGCTCAAGCACGAGGCCCGTGAAATCATGGGTGTGGAGGACCCGGCTCTCATCGACGTCGGTACCAGAATCCGCGACCTGTGCGAGTTCCTGCTGGAGTTGTCCGAGGCTGGCGAGTTGAACCTCGACTTCCACCCCATCGAGATGACCGTGCCGTACCACGCGCCATGCCAACTCAAAGGACAAGGCATGGGCAAACCAGCAATTGACGTGTTGCGCCTCATTCCCGGACTGACAGTCATCGATGCTCAAGCCACCTGCTGCGGCATCGCGGGCACGTACGGATTGAAGAAAGAGAAGTACGCCGTCGGCCAAGCAGTCGGAAAACCCCTCTTCGACAAGGTAAAAGAGGTCAATCCCGAACTGGCCGTGTGCGACACAGAAACCTGCCGCTGGCAGATCGCCAAGTCCACCGGAGCAACAGTCGTACACCCCATCTGGCTCATCCACAAGTCGATTTTCGGAGAGTGAAGAGCACCGTCACCTGAGACCTCTGGTCCACTCTCGAAGCCTTCAGGAGTCGATTCCCCGACCGCAAGGTGGCCGATGAAAGGCACTTCCTTAGCGGCCTGGCTAACAGCAGTTCAGATATGTGTGTATGTCACGTGGCGGCAGTCATATTCACGTCCCGCAGGGGAATCACCTCGGATGTCTCGGCTGTTGTGCTCAAGCTCACTGGCTTTCCTTCTGATGCCTCAATGGCCTCCAGGATTTCCAGGACGTGGAGCGCCATGGCTCCCGATGCGCGATGAGTCCGGCCCTGTTCCAGGGCTTCGACCATATCGACGACACCGATACCGCGGCCAGAGCCTTGAAACCCGGCACTGACCGGCAGCGGCTCCCAGCGGCGCTGCGCCTCTTCGGCTGAGGTCACCACTGAATGCGCGTCATAAAGCCAGGCCCGCTCCTCAAACTTGTTGGGATCCGGCACTCGCAGAGACCCAGCCGTCCCGTAGATCTCAAAGAACGGCTCATTGTTGTGTCCCCACGTCTCGAAGCTGACGGTCACTGTGCTAACGGCTCCGCTGACATGCTCGAGCAGCGCAGCAGCATACGTCGGCACCTCGACCGCGAGGCGCTTGCCCGCCTTCGGACCTGTGCCGATCACTCGCTGACGCCCTGATGTTCGGGTGTGCGCCACCACAGAGCGCACCGGACCCAGCAAGTGGACCAAGGCTGTCAGATAGTACGGCCCCATATCCAAGACAGGCCCGCCGCCGCTCTGGTAATAAAACTCCGGGTCGGGATGCCACAGCTCAGGCCCGGCGGCACCCCACAGGATCGAGGCGGCAAAAGGCTCCCCCAGCCTGCCGGAACGGACAGCATCGACCGACGTCTGGATGCCCGTGCCCAGAACGGTGTCCGGGGCTGACCCGACGAGCACCCCGGCGCTGGCAGCGGCTTCCAGAACCGCCTGGCCTTGGGCTGTGGTCAGCGCCAGCGGCTTCTCGGCGTAGACATGCTTGCCCGCCGCGATGATCTGAGCGTCAATCTGGGCATGGACAGCTGGAACTGTCAGGTTCACCACTAATTGAATCCGCTTGTCATCCAGCAATTCCTCCACAGCTAGGGCTTCCACGCCATAGGCCGCTGCCACGCTGGCAGCCCGGCGCGAGCCCAAGCCTGCAACCGCGATCACCTCAACGGACGAGGCTCGAGTGAAGGTATCGAGGTACTGTGCTGAAATGTTGCCGACGCCGATCAGTCCGATGCCGAATGCCATGATTCCCACCCTTCGCTGCGTAGTGTGTCACTCACATGATAGTCCCGCCCCAGAAGTCCTTGTCCGCAGCCCGGCCTTCCCGCCACCGGCGTCGCCCTTGGCCTTGATCCACCCGTTGCGCCGCCGCCGCTCGGTGCTAACATGGCGTCCAATGAAGCGCATGGCGGCGAGCCGTCATCACGCATCAATCCGCTTGAGGAGAGCCAATGAAGACACTGCGAGCGGGCATGGTGGGCGCTGGGCCGGTAACCCAGGCCATCCACCTGCCCACCATTGCCCGACTGGGCGGCCGCGTGCGCGTCGACGTGGTGATGGACCCTGATTCTGACCTGGCTGAAGCGGTGGCGGCGCCCCTCGAAGCACGAGCCGTCACCAGCCTGGACGCCCTGGTCCAAGTCCCGCTGGACATCGCCGTCATCGGTTCTCCCAATGCCTTCCATGTCGGCCAACTCGAAGCCCTATGCTCCGCCGGAGTACGGGCAGTTTTGATGGAGAAGCCGCTGGCCGTCACCAGGCAAGAGTGCGCCCAAGTGCTCACCGCCATCAGAGCATCAGGAACTATTCTTGTCGTTGGCGCGATGCACAGTTATGACCCGGCCTGGCTGGCTGCCCTGGAAGCGCTGAACGAACTCCGACTGGATGGCCCCTTCCACATTCGTTCCTCGATCTATATCCCGAACAACCCCCGCTTCGAGGACATGGCGAGCCTCATCACCCGTCCCGAACCCCGCCCGGGCACATCGCAGAGTCCCGCTGACATGCTGCGCGGGGCGGTCTTGGGCCTGACCATCCACAATCTGCCTCACATTCGCCATTTCGTACCATCCCTTGAAACAGTCATTTACGCCAAACCTGTCTCTCCCTACGGTTACTCCATGACTGCGACTGGCTGCGGTTCCACCATTGAGTTGCTGGCCCGATGCGGCGGCACCTGGCAGCCGGACTGGACACTGACCGTCATGGGCGCAGACTTCACCCTCGACCTGAGCTTTCCGCCATCCTATGTTCATGGCGGCAGTGCACGATCCCGGGTGACAACAGCCGATGGGAGTGTCCGCTGCTGGGGGCCTTTCGCTGCCAACGGCTACGAAGCCGAGTGGCGGGAACTCATCGCCCTGCTGGACGGTGAGAAGCCCCCGCGCTACAGCCTTGAGACATTGCTCGATGACATCGGCTATGCCATCACTTTGGCCGATCTCGCCGCCGCAGCGCAGGAGGAACGCTCATGAATAGTTCTCTCGTCACGTGCGTTGACCTGACCCTTGTCGGCGAGGGACGCCCTGGAGACGCCGACTGTGTTCGAAGCGCCGTCGGTACCC
>JAISJO010000032.1 GCA_031261485.1 Propionibacteriaceae bacterium
CGGGCTTGACCAACTTCTGACCCCGCGAGCGTTTGGTGCGCATTGGCACCCCATTGACGACTCGCATGTCCCACCCGGTGACCGCGTTCTTGTACGCGGATGACCAGAAGAATCGAGCATCATGACCTCCTCCATCACATTGACTTCATTGTCGTACACCTGGCCGAACGGCGACATTGCCCTGTCGGATATCACTGCCTCCTTCGCCCCCGGAAGAACAAGTCTCATTGGAGATAATGGCACCGGCAAGACAACACTCCTGCGACTCATCGCGGGTGAACTGACGCCAACATCGGGAGTGATCTCCCTTGTCGGAGATGTGTCGTACCTACCCCAAAACGTGAGTAATGTCTCTTCTTCCCCGCAATCCAAGGGGAGTAATGAGGCGACACTGGCCGACCTCTTGGGAATCTCCTCGATTCTGCGAGCGCTGGCCGCCATCGAGGGTGGCTCGGTGGATGTGGCCGACTTTGAGGCGGTGGGGGATGACTGGGACATTTCCACGCGGGCTGAGGAGATTCTGCGGGATATTGACCTTGGCTTGGGGCTGGATGATTTGGGCAGACCTGTACACACGCTGTCGGGGGGCGAGGCTATGGTCGCCGCCATCGCGGGGGTACGTCTGCGGGAGTCGGCCATCACCTTGCTCGACGAACCGACCAACAACCTGGACGCGCGTATGAGGGCCAAAGTGGCTCGACTCGTCGATTCATGGCCCGGAACGTTGCTTGTCGTCAGTCATGACCTGGAGATTCTGGAGCGGATGGACGCGACCGCCGAATTACGCGCGGGTTCTCTGTCGGTCTTCGGTGGGGCGTACACCCAGTGGCGCGAGGCGATGGAGATAGAGGCGGCGGCCGCCTTACAAGCCAAGACCACAGCCGAGGCTGAACTCAGAGCACGCAAGAGACAACGTGCTGATGCACTGGAGCGTACGGCGAAGAATCTGGCTCGTGGCAAGCAGAAAGCCATAGGCGAGGGCATGGGCAAGGGTGCCAGAGACGCGATGCGGGACAAGGCCGAGTCGGGCGCAGGTCGGGCTCGCGGAACCGCTGACGACCGTATCGAACAAGCGAAGGCGGCACTCGATGAGGCAGATGCCCGAGTCCGCGTTGACGAGCACATCCGGATAGATCTTCCCGACCCGTCAGTGTCTGCCAGTAAGAGGATTCTGGAGTTGACCTGGGGAAATGATGAGCACTTCCTCATGGTGGGTCCCGAGCGGGTGGCGCTGACGGGGGCAAATGGAGTGGGCAAGACGACCCTGATCGAGCAAATGATGGCGGGGTTGCGGACCCAGAGAATGGGGGAGATGGGCGACCCCAGGGGGACGAATGGGGCCGAGTGGACAGAAGAGGGGAGAAGAGGCGACCGGGGGACAAGAGTGGGGCGAAGTGGGGACGGCTCTGTCTGTCCCCAGGTCCTTGAAGCGGGGGGAGTCCGGAATGGGGCGGTAGAACTGACGGCGCCTCATCGAGTCACGGGAACATTGTTCACTGACCGCGTGGCGTACCTCCCTCAGCGCCTCAATAACCTGGACGACGACCTCGACGCTGTGGAGAATGTACGTCGCGTCGCTCCCGATGCTACCCCCGGCGATATCCGCAACCGCCTGGCTCGCCTTCTCCTGCGAGGGGATAGCGTCTTCCGTCCAGTGGGAACATTGTCTGGTGGTGAGCGTTTCCGCGTGGGGTTGGCCACCCTCTTACTGGCTGAACCGCCCGCCCAACTGCTTGTACTCGATGAGCCCACCAACAACCTCGACCTGACCAGCGTGCGTTATCTAGTGGAGGCATTGAGTGCGTACCGTGGCGCAATCTTCGTGGTCAGCCACAATCCGAGGTTCCTGTCTGACTTGGGGATAGACCACGTTCTCGAACTCACTCGGACAGGTCTGCGAGTGGTTCAGCAGAGAGTCATTGATTAGCCCTCATCCCCGTCCTGCCTCGGCTAACCCCCCACACATCCTCGGGCGGCCCGGCTTTGGGTGCGTTGGATTTGGGCATGGCCGTCCTCCGGTATGTGGGGACCGCCCGCGCCGGGCGCGGCGGGGTTGGAAAGTGACTTGTTTTGTCCGACATCATGTCTTTATGTCGTGCTGGCTCGTCGCCCTGCGTCACATGTCATGCTCCGCAGGCCGCGCCCGGTGTCGGGGGACCCCCAAACACCGGACGACCGATTGAGCCGAAGAACGAAGCTCGCTTCGGTTCTGAGGCGATTGAAGGTCGTTGCAGACGGCAGCCGCCGAACACGGCGCCCCTCGACGAAAGTCGCGCCATGGTCAACAAGCTAGCGTCGGAGGATTTTGGGGGTGATACCGAGGCAGGCCCCCAGCCACGACCAATACCAACCAATACCAACCAATACTTATCCACTCGACTTGCGTCTTGGGATGTGGCGCAGCATGGCACCTAGATCTGGCTGAGAATGAAATCCTCAACGACCTGCATGGAAGGGACAGTACTGACGCCGTTTTCGGCGGTCGGGGTACCTTGTTCTTCCAAGGTCGGCCAACCATACGTGTAAAAGGCCACACCGCTGCTCGTTTGGACGAACAAGGGTCTGACCGGATCGCTGAGGTAATAGTCCGCGACATCCGAGTAGTAGAAAACCTCCGAGCCATCCAGGGATTTTGCCCAGGAGTTCTCATCGGTCGGGGTACCAAGGAAGAGCGCAGTCGTGCCGATGTTCATCGCGGTGGACAGTTGGCAGATGGAGCACGCTTGACCCACGCTCGGATGGACGAGAATCACCGTCTCTTGCCCGACAGTAAGGTTTCCCCGAAGGACTTTCTCAACCCTCACCGTGAGAAGGCTCATGTAGTCGTCCCAGTCGGAGAACGTCACCTTGATGGTGTCGATCTTGGTGACCGTTCCGGAGAAGATATCCACCCCTGTGAGGAGTTCAGTTTCAGTGCGTGGCACCAGGTCGAACGCAGCACTGCCGCCCCGAGGTGGGCTGGCGTAGGTCACCTTGACCCCAGTGGAGGCGGCGAGTTCGATGGTCCTCATATTGCCCACGAGAGGCACAGCCACAGCGACGATGAGAGCCAGACAGGCGGCAGCCAGAAGGCCGAACCTCCACGTGAACCAGGAGTGTTTTTCCTTGTCAATCGCGGAATTGTCTGCTGGAACGGTGTCGGACTGAGCCCCAGCGGTCAGTATATGGTCCAACATACGCTTACGGGCGGTGGCATCAGGATTGACGGTATCCCAAGCCGTGACAATCTCAGTCTTCTTCATTGAGCTCTCCTAGGATCTGTCGTAGTTGCTTGCGCGCCTCGGACAAGTGATTGCGTACGGTCGATTCAGGCTTTCCCAGGAACCGCGCGATTTCTGCCGTGGCGTACCCCTCGTAGTAGAAGAGATAAACCACAGATTTGTACTTGTCAGGCAAGGAAAGAACGGCAAGAAGAGTAGTATCTGTCGCATCCGGCGCCGACGCTTGAAGCTGATCCGTCTCATTGTCGAAGCTGACCTTTCGCCGCCACCAGCGCTTGAGAGTGTCCTTACAGACGTTGGCTGCTGTCCTGACGAGCCATGCCTTTTCGTGGTTGTCCGACTCGAACTCAGGCGCGGCACGCATGACCTTGATGAAGGTTTCTTGGACGGCGTCCTCGGTCTCAGTCGGGTTCTTCATGTAGGAGAAGCAGACTCGATAAACCATGGCAGCGTGGCGGTCGTAAAGCGCCGTGAGTTGGTGGTCAGTCAGAGTCGGCATGATCCTCCCTTCACCAAGTAAACGATTGTCCGGGCCGAAATGTCGGACGCAAGTCCAGACTCAATCGTCTCACGGCAGGTTCATCTGTCAGGATCCTTGACACGCAACCCGAAAAGTGTAAAATTACACTATCTGGGAAAAGGAGACACATGTCTGACCGGCGCGAGGAGTTCATCGCTTTGTGTGATACGAAGCTCAGACTCGTGCGCGCGGAAGCCAATCTGACCCAGGAGGACATGTCCTACGCACTGGGGATCTCCAAGAAAACCCTCGTTGACATTGAGAAGGGGCGCCGGACGCTCGGTTGGACAGGTGCTGTTGCCCTGTGCTCGGTCTTCCGCGATTCTGACATCCTGGCTTCGGCATTCGGCGGCCCGACGGTAGATATGGTGCAGGCGCTCGCACTCCAAGGACGTACACTCCCCGCGCCCGAACCCACAGGCAATCCGTGGTGGACCGTCATCGCGGAGAACCCTGCGTACATCATCGAGCAGAACGTCATCTCCCAGCATTACCGCCTTCTGACAAGGGATAGGACTCGCGTGACCTCCTCCTTCGACATTGACGATCTCATCCCACAATTCAACGCGCAACCTAAGGAATGAACTATGTCGGTTATGTCAGGATTCTTTGTCTTCTGCGCGGTAGCAGTGGCCATCGCCGCTCTCGTCATCGCCCTGAAACAGAGCTCGAAGGTGGATGCTCTGCGCAAACAGGTTGATTCGCTCGCCTCCTGGGCATCGCAGGGGGCATGCCCTCCGGCCCAGCAGGTGATGCCGAACGCACAGGCTCCCTTTGTCACACCAGGGGCACAACCCTGGGTCGGTGAGACGCCGTACCCGACATCCGTTCCGCAACAGCCTGTAGTTCCGTTCGCGCCTGCCATCGCCGAGCCTGTACCACTCCCACTTGCGACACCGCCTGCTCCCTCAGCGACATATCCTCCTCCGACCGGAATGCCCGCACAGGTGACATCGCCCACTCCCGCTGCATATCCTGCTCCCACCGAAACGTCAGCGCAGGTGACATCGCCCATTGCCACCGCCTATCCTGCCCCCACTGGGACCCCTATTCCGACCTACGCGCCTGCCGCTGGGGCGCCTCAAGGTCCTGCCTTCCCTTCGCCCACCGCCCAACAACCGGCCATTGCCCCGACAACGACTCCGCCGAAGAACACCGAGAACCTGATGGGCCGCAATGTACTAGCCATTGTTGCTTCTGCCCTGGCCTTCATCGGCCTCATCTATCTTGGAATCCTCGTTGTCCCGCACCTGCCCGACTGGAGCCGAATCACTCTCATGTTCGTCATCTCGGCGGGGGTGGGGCTGCTCGGGTACGCCCTGCATCGCAGCAAGCCCACTGTCCTCACCCAGGCTCTTCTCGGCACTGGCGCGGGTGGATTGTTCATTTCCATCATGGTCACTCACCTCTACTTCCATGCCTTGTCAGACGTGGTTGCTTTCTCACTCTTGGCCATATGGCTCGTCGCAAGCTTGTGGTTGACTCATCATGCGAAGTCCTTCCTCATGGCCATTCTCGCCCACGTCGGCATGGTCGCGTCGGTCGGCGCCGCCTACCTGTTCGGGCTCAGCGACGACAAGATCATCCTTGTCGTTGCGTACCAAATCGTGTCCACCGTGGTGCTCATTGTCGGCAACTTCATCTGGACCCGACAGACGTACCGCTTCTCCTTGTTTGCATCGCAGGCGTTGTTCATTCTCTCGGCTGCGGCTATGTGGGCCAACTTCGCCCCGCATGGCACCCTGGAGACATCCTTGCCGATTCCCCTTGTCATAGGGGCTTTCGCAGTTCAGTTCGTCGGTTCAACTATCGTGACATATCTGTTGTTTGTATCATGTGCGAGGGTCAAGGATCGCACAATGATGGCCGGGCTCGCCGCGCTCAACTCAGTCCTCTGGGCCGTCGTTGCGACACAGTGCGTGCCTTGGCTCATCTACCGAATGGAAATTCGCCAACATGGAGGACTTGGCGGCGTCACGCCGTACCTGAGTGCTTATCCAGTTCCTGTGGCGACGTTCATTGTGGTTCTGGCAGTTCCGGTGGCGCTCATCGCCCTCGCCCGTCCCTCCTTCTCGCTGCCTGCTGTGCTGAGGACCGCAACAGTCGTTCCGCTCGCCGTCGCATCGGGATTGGCTCTGTTGGTTAACCTGGTGGCATGTAGTGCCGACTACAAGGCAGTGTCTTTCCCAGCGTTCTCCTGGTTCATTGTCTTGGCGGGTGTGTACCTCGGTTTGGGCGCGCTCGCCTCTTCACGGGCGTACATGTGGATAGGGCGGGCGCTCCTGGCGATAGATGCATTGTGCATGGTCGTTATGGGATATCAAACCCTCACCCACGTGTGGACGGTGTGGGCATCCCTTGCCTATCTAGCGTTGCTCATTGGTCTGGGCGTAGCCATGTGGTGGCGGCAAACGCCTGCTGTTCGCAATCGGTACGTGCCCTTCTTCATTGCGGCTATGTTCCTTGGCGGGGAATTGTCACTGGGCAGTATCGTGGACACAGCGCATCTGAAAATCGGGTGGGGCCTGTTTTCCCTTGTCACAGCCCTCGTATTGTGTGGCATTCATGTATTCAAGAAAGACCGTCCTACGCTGTTCTACCGTATCGTTGAGTTCCTTGCCGCCTTGTGGGTCACGGCGATATTGATCTTTGCCGAGCCGATCCCGGTCCCGATCACTCTGGGTTTGGCGAGTGTGGCTGTGCTCATCGGATTGTTCGTGGATCGTATTCGACTATCCGCAAGGACAATGACAGCGTGGATGCGTGCCCCTGGTTCGCCACAGCCATCAACCGCCATCGAGATTCTGTCAGCGTTGGGTATCAGCGTGTCGGCGATTGGGATTGTCAGCCCGTGGAAGTGGTACTCAGCGGGATATCCGGTGTCGCTGGCGCTCATGGTCGTCGCGCTGGTACTCGTGGGGCTGGGGATATGGTCGCGTGTGAAGGCGCTGCGGTTGTACGGTTTGGTCCTTGTTTGCTTGTGCGTCTTCAAACTAGTCCTGTTCGACATTGGGTCCGTGGATTCGATAACCCGTGTTGTCGCCTTCCTTGGTGGCGCGCTCGTGTGCTTCGGTATCTCGGCGTTGTACAACTTCGCGGCCAAGCACTTCGACAAGGACTTGGGAAGAGAACCCGTCGTCCCAGGAGGGTATATGCCAATGTCACTGTCTGGAACGCAGGAGCAGCAAGCGTGGCCGCAGTCCCCAGGGGTCGCGCCACAAGCCAATGGCTCCAGTGGGCAGGAGTTCTTCAGTGGTCCTGCACCGCATCCACAAGCAATGCCGCAGGAGTATGGGCCTGAGCAGATGTATCCAGATAGCCCGGTGACGAATGTGCAGGGGTACGGACCCACGCAGGCCTATCCAGATAGCCCGGTGACGAGTGTTCCGAGTGGGGCGGTGTTCAGCAGCGGACCTGGAGTGGGCGGTCCGGCACCTTCTCGGGAGCAGTCATGAGTGCCCTCTCGCCGGTCATCCTGGGTATGCCCATCGGCCCCACCCCGAATGAGGTTGCCGAGGTTGTACGTGGCCGACTGGTTGTTGTCACCGGCACGTCGCGCGGCATTGGTGCGGAGGTCGCTCGCCGTCTGGTAGCAGTCGGGGCGTCGGTGGTGGGCGTGAGTAGGACCGACCTAAGTGATACCAATGAACAAAGAGACAAGTCCTGGGTAACCGCTGACTCCACATCCACAGGATCGAGAGGAACGTACACGCACATCGCCCTCGACCTGCGAGACACAAGTGCGGCCGAAGAAGCTGCTAGACGCATTGTCGCAGAGCACGGTACCCCAGCCATCCTCGTCTCGAACGCGGGACATTCCATCCGACGTTACCTCTCTGACTACGTGAAACGCTCTCATGACCTCACGCGCACTGCGGGTGTCAACTACCTAGGGCCAGCCGTCTTCGCTTTACCCATCCTTGAGGCGATGTGTGAAGCTGGCACTGGTCACCTCGTGTCGGTGTCCACGACGGCGGTGAACTTTCCTTTGCCCGGTTGGTCCGTGTATTCCGCGTCGAAGGGCGCGTACGACCTGTGGCTGGACGCCGTGGCCCCCGAGTTGGCGCTAGATTCGGTGGCCGTAACGTCGATACGTCTGCCCCGCGTGGCGACGGCGATGAGCGCCCCGACGGCCGGGAGGTACCCCGTGCCCGAATTGAGCGTGCCCCAGGCGGCAGGGGTGGTGTGTCATGGTCTGGTTCGTCGGCCGCGCTATGTGGAACCGTGGTGGTCGCGGGCCGTCGGGATAGTAAGGTCGAGTGCGCCGGGACTCTTGCAATCTGGCTTGGCCCTAGCGCTGAAGATGGGGGTACGACCATGAGCAGGGAAACTGTCGGCCTGGATACTGCGACTCCACGTCGTTCCGCGCAGCATGACGGGCGGTGAAGGCATGAGTCGGGCACACGGCGAAAGCGACACTTGGGGAGCAGTGGTCGGCCAGGGTCCTCCAATTGCACCCCGTTCTGTAAATGGCAGACGGTGAGGCATGAGCCGGTCATGCAAAGGAAGTGACATGTGGGCAACGGTGGTCACCCAGAGGCATCTGGTCGGACCTTTCTTCGCAGATGCCAGATGGTGAGCAGCATGAATCGCTCACACAATGAAAATGGCGCACAAGGCGACTTGGTTAGCTTGGGCTGTGCGACTGCGCATCGTTCTGCGGCATGCCAGATGGGGGAGACATGAATCGGCAACACAACGAAAGCGACGTGCAACGCGACCTAGTCGACCTGAGCAATACAATTGCATCTTGGTCATCGAATGACAGGCGGTAGACGGCATGAATCGGGGAGGCGAGAAGAGTGACACGCGGGCGACCATACGTGAGGGTCTGACCCAACTCCGCGACGGTCTGGCGGCGTTCGGCTTGCTTTCCCATCCCCGTGAGGTTTCCTCCATGCTGCTTGGCCAACTTCCCCGACATGGGATGACTCCGACATCAGCCATCATGGGGGCGGCTCTGACATGGGGTAACACAGTGGCTCTGGTCGATTCGCTGGGCGAAATAACGTACCGTGAACTCGGGTGGGCAACGTGCAGACTGGCATCCGCTCTGGACCAATACCACACGAGCAATGACCATGCGCAGGCCGACGGCGGAGAGGCCTCCAGGGAACCGCTGATTTCTGGCCGCTCCAACCGTCATTCTGCGCGCAGTCGCGGGATCTACGATTGCCAGATGGATTCTGTTCGGCGCATCGCGCCTATAACAAGCCTCAATCGCCTCGGACACGAAACAAGCTTCAAGTCTCTCGGCTCAATCGCTTGTGCGACTTCGCGCAGAATGACGAGCTGCGTTGGTCAGCGCTTCCCCGGTGACCATGACATTGCTGACCGCCCGCGACTGGCTCTGCTCTTGCCGGACACCCGGCACCTCCTTGTCGCCCTGGGCGCGGGGTGCATGACCGGTGCGAGTGTGGCCTTGGTCAACCCCAGAATCGGGGGAGACGAGCTACGGGCCTACCTGGCCGAGAATGACATTGAGACGGTCATCGGGGCCGACGAGCGCTCCCTCCCACCGAACATTACCCATATTCCTATGTCCGACTTGGGGAAACTCATCGCATGTGCGACTCGTCCGGCTGTCTCCAAGGCGAAGAGTTCGCGTTACGTCATGCTCACGGGAGGTACCACCGGCGCACCTGTGGGAATCCCCATTCGCCGCCGTGTCACCGCGCCCTTGCCCGCCATCGCGTTGGCCGGAGCCACCCAGATGCGCCACGGTTCACCCACACTCGTCTGTGCGCCTCTCTTCCATGGGTACGGACTAGCCACCGCCATGCTCGCTCTGGTGGCAGGCTCGCCCATGGTCCTCACTTCTGCCCTGCGCGGTCCTGACATGTCGAGGATGAACAAGGGCGACCTGACAAGCAGAATCGACTGGGGCAAGGCCATCTGGTCAGCGATGACTGCCTGGGATGTGGGGGTCGTCTTCGGCGTGCCTGCGCACTTCCGCGCCCTCGCGGCGTACGTGTCTGGTCCCGATTTTGAGACACAGGCAGCACAGCCACCAAGGCACCCGCTGGCACAGGCCCGCCTTGGCCTGTCGTGCAGGCACCCGTTCGTGCAGTCCTGCAGTCGCCGTTCGCGCCGCCGCCCGTCGTCCCGCGCGTCTGGCAGCCCCGCGTCATCCTGCATGTCCGACAGTCCGCCGTCATCCTGCGCGCAAGTCGCGGGATCTAGTACTCATGCGGATTCTGGACCCTGCGACTGCGCGCAGGATGACGTGCGCGATGATTCCTCCTCACGTCCCGGCCCGACTCCTGCTCTTCGCCGACTCGTATCAGGCTCGGACCGACTCGACACGGCCACTGTCGCAACGCTCACAGACTTCTTCGGTCCTGTCGTGGTCAACTACTACGGGACCACCGAATCCGGCACCATCACCATGGTCCAAGGCCAGGACGTGATTGACCACCCCGATTCCGTCGGCAGACCCGTCATAGGAAACCGCGTACGTATCGTCAATGAGGATGGGAGCATTGTTCCTCGTGGCACATCCGGCAGGATACGCTTGGCATCACCCATGGCATCCCTATCGAACAACGGCCCGGGTCGGGCGTACACCACAACTGACCTCGGAATGCTCGACGAGCAAGGTTGGCTCTACCACCTAGGCCGAGCCGACGACCGTGAACGTATCGGCGGCGAGTTCATCAACCCCCGCCGAATAGAAGAGGTCCTGACAAGCATAAACGGCGTAGAGTCAGCCCACGTTTGGACCACAGAAACCCAAAAGGGTCTCCGTGTGGCAGGCACCGTGACCGTACAACCAGGTGCCGACCTGTCCCCCAAGACCATCCAAGCCGTAGTGCGTACCCGCCTAGGCCCCGCCAGCGTCCCCGTTACCATCGAGATCGAGCGGCCGTCCGAAGGTTGCGACTAAGCCACAGGGGTGGCCGCCTGGCCATGTCGCACGGGCGGACGTATCACGAGGTACATCGCACCCAGGATGGCGACCGCGCCTAGGGCGAACATCCAGCCGGGGCGCTCACCGCCGAAGAGGATGGCGAAGAAGGTGGCCCACAGGGGTTCGGAGCACATGATGACAGCGGCTTTGGTGGCGTCCATGAGGCCCTGTGCCCAGGTTTGGATGAGTAAGGTGAGCGCACCGCACAGAACCGCCAGGTACATCATCCACGCCCAATCAACAATGCCAGTAGGTAAGGTGATTCCACCTGGAGCGGCGGCGATGAAGAAGACCACGGTCATGGACAATGACTGCCCGATGCTGAGTGCCCCGGCTTCTTCGGGAGTGGACCAGCGGCCCATGATGACGATGTGGACCGCGTACATGATGGCGCATCCGACGGTGAGGATTTCGCCCTGCCCCACCAGAGGGTCCCCTTGTGTGGGGTGGATGGTGAGTGCAGCCAGTCCCACAGTGGCCAATCCGACCGCGACCCACGTCCACGCCCCGAGCTTGGAGCGGTACATAATCCATGCGATGACAGGGGTAAATACCACGTACAACCCGGTCACGAAACCGGAGATGGAGGCCGACGTCATCGACAGGCCCTGGGTTTGGAGCAACTGTGCCACCGCCCACAACACGCCCAAGAAGAGCCCCTGGATGAAGGTCTTGCGACTCATCTTCAGCGACTTGCGGAAGATGATGGTGAGAAGGATTCCTGAGATGAGGAAACGCACAGCCAGGAAGTCCGCGACCGGGATGTGGTCCACGACCCTCTTGATGGAGAAGAAGGTCGAGCCCCATAGGACAGCCATCCCCGTCAGAGCCCAAGGAGCAATTTTCCTTCCGAGAGCATTTCGGTCACTCCGCTCGCTTCGTCCATCCCGTTCACTTCGTACGTTGCGTTCACCGGGCCGACTCTCATGGTCCGACTCAGGACTCAGATCGAAAGATTGGGAGTCTTCAGAGGAGTATTGTTTGTGGGTTGCATTATCCGCCATCTCGCTCACACCATTCTGCGTAAAGTCGTGTGACTCAGAATCTCCGCCTGCCTGATGGATTCTGCGCCCTGCGACTTGCGCGCAGGGCGCAGAATGACGACTCGGGGCAGTCGGTGTGTTCTCAGAAGACCCATCCGGCTCTTTACCCACCCCGTGACACCTTCGCTCGATTCTTGGCTCGGTCATGCCCAGACAATGCAACCTTGCGGATACGAATCTCAGCCGGTGTGACCTCTAGGCACTCGTCCTCGCGGCAGAACTCCATCGCGGCCTCCAGGGACAAAATAGTGGCTGGGACTAGGCGTTCCAGTTCGTCTCCGGTCGAAGAACGCACATTGGTGAGGTGCTTTTCCTTGGTGGGGTTGACATCCATGTCTTCAGGGCGGGGGTTCTCGCCCACGACCATACCTTCGTACACTTCCATGCCGGGAGAAACGAACATGGTTCCACGCTCTTGCAGGTTGAACAGGGCATAGGACGTGACGACGCCTTGGCGGTCGGCAACCAGCGAACCCGTGGGGCGCAGCCGCATGTCACCTGCCCACGGTTCGTACCCCTCGAAGACATGGTTCATGATGCCTGTCCCACGAGTCTGCGTCAGGAACTCCGTGCGGAATCCGATGAGCCCACGCGCGGGGACGATGTACTCCAGGCGTACCCACCCGGTCCCGTGGTTGACCATCTGTTCCAAACGGCCCTTGCGCAGCCCCAACAACTGAGTGACAACACCCATGTAGTCTTCAGGCACATCGATGGTGAGTCTTTCAGTCGGCTCGTGGACCTTGCCTCCGACGACACGGGTGACGACTTGGGGTTTGCCGACGGTCAACTCGAAGGACTCGCGGCGCATGATTTCCACAAGGATTGCCAATTGTAATTCACCACGGCCCTGGATTTCCCAGGTGTCGGGCCGTTCAGTGGGCAGGACGCGAATGGAGACATTGCCCACCAACTCCGAATCCAAACGATTCTTGACCAGTCGCGCTGTGAGGTTCTTACCGGACTTGCCTGAAAGCGGGGACGTGTTGATACCGAGTGTGACCGAAATGGAAGGTTCGTCCACATGGATGAGCGGTAAGGGGCGCGGGTCATCGGGATCGGACAAGGTCTCGCCGATGGTAATCTCGGGAATGCCCGCGATAGCAACAATGTCGCCTGGCCTTGCTTCTTCGGCAGGAACTCGATCCAGGGCCTCGGTTTTCAGCAACTCAGACAGGCGTACATTCTGCACACTCCCATCGCGTCGGCACCATGCCACTGTCTGACCCTTACGCAAAGTCCCGTTGACGACACGGCACAGGGCCAGCCGTCCCAGGTAAGGAGAAGCGTCCAGGTTCGTGACATGGGCCTGTAGAGGGTAATCCTCAACATAGGTCGGCGCGGGGATGGTGGTGAAGATGGTCTCGAACAGCGCCGTCAGGTCGGGGGCGTCGGGCATATCTCCATCGGCGGGCTGAGTCAGCGAAGCACGTCCGGCCTTCGCGGCGCAATACACAATGGGGAAGTCCAAAACATGAGCTTGGTCGTCGTCGATGAGGTCCATGAACAGGGCGTACGTCTCGTCCACCACCTCCGCGATGCGGGCGTCCGAGCGGTCCACCTTGTTGATGACCACAATGATGGGCAGGTCCTTGGCCAGGGCCTTGCGCAGGACGAAACGAGTCTGCGGCAATGGGCCTTCACTGGCGTCGACGAGCAGGAGCACACCGTCGACCATCTCCAAACCGCGCTCGACCTCTCCGCCGAAGTCCGCGTGACCAGGGGTGTCGATGATGTTGATGGTGATCGGGTTGCCGTCAGCGTCCTTGTGGGCGATGGAGGTGTTCTTCGCCAGAATGGTGATACCCTTCTCACGCTCCAAATCCATCGAGTCCATGACACGGGTCTCCACGTCTTGGTTCGCGCGGAACGCTCCCGACTGCCACAGCATCGCGTCGACGAGAGTGGTCTTTCCGTGGTCGACGTGGGCAATAATGGCGACATTTCTCAGGTCTGAGCGTTGAGGCATGGGCTCGCTTTCAGATAAAAGCGCCGGGTTCAAACCTCGAAAGCGTGGTACGCCAGTCGAATCTGAACCATCGGCGCTTGATGGTAACCGTAGAAGTTTACTCGCTTCTTCGAGGGTCGCGCTCGCACCGGTCCACTCATGGCTGGCGAACGCGCAGAAGTGTTGCGAGGAGGCCCACCAGACTCAAACTGTGCCACTTAGCGTCCAATCTTCAAGCAACCATGCGGCTAATCCCCAAATAGAGAGCGGCTAATTTTCAGGACAGGTAGCGGCCAATCTTCAGCTCACTTATACTGGGAGTCATGGTTTCCACTTCTCAATCACCGCTTGGCAAGCTGATTCCCCGCCGGGCAGCCGCCCTCATTGATACAGCGATGCGCGATACCAGGGTCGTTCTGTTGAACGGCGCTCGGCAGAGTGGGAAGAGCACTCTTGCTGCCAGTATCTCTGACTCGACGCAATCTCATTGGACGAGCCTGGATCGGGCGTCGACTCGGGTGTCTGCTCAGGCTGACCCCACGCAGTTTGTCCGAGAGTATCCGGCGATGATCATTGATGAGGTCCAGCGGGTTCCAGAACTGCTCCTGGCGATCAAGGAGGTTGTCGATTTCGATGCCACACCAGGCCATTTCCTCCTGACCGGCTCATCTCATGTGCTCAGCCTGCGAACGACGCCAGATGCCCTGCCGGGGCGTATGGAAACCATTGAACTGTGGCCCTTGTCTCAGGGCGAAATCGACTCCTGCCCTGACGGCTTTGTCGATGCTGCCTTCCGTGAGGGACCGCAACTGAGAGCCGGAGAAGCGGAGTCCCGGTCGTCGTATGTTCATCGGCTTGTTAGAGGAGGTTTCCCGGAAGCCGTTGCCCGAGAGGGGCAGCGTCGAAAGAAGTACCACCAATCGTACGTCGCGGATCTCATCAATCGAGAAGTGGTGCAGTTGTCACAGATTGAGCGAGGTCCCGAGATGCGGGCGCTCGTGAAGCTTCTCGCTGTGCGGAACGGGAACATGCTCGTCGTGCAGCCTCTCAGCAAGGCACTTGGCATTGCTCAAGGCACAGTCGCCAAGTACCTCGCTTTGTTGGAGGAGATTTTCCTGGTGAAACGAATCCCCGCCTGGGCATCAGGCGAGACGGGCCGGGTAGTTCGGGCACCGAAGATTGCCTTTGTGGATTCGGGGATTGCCGCCGCCGTCCTCGGTCATGATGAGGCGGGTTTGGCCCGCGTCGGCTCTCCGGTTGGCGCGCTGCTGGAGGGATTCGTCGCCTCGGAGATTTCGCGGCAACTGACGTGGTCCCAAACGCAGGCGAATCTGTTTCACTACCGCACGAAAGACCAGGTTGAAGTCGATTTGGTCCTGGAGAATGACCGGGGCGAAGTGATTGGCATTGAAGTCAAAGCGACCTCCACTCTGCGCAGCGAAGACTTCTCTGGGTTACGGCATCTGGCCTCACGCCTGTCGGACCGCTTTCTGGCGGGTTACGTCCTGTACCTCGGTGACGAATCTCTCCCCATGTCAGACAAGCTGAGAGGGCTGCCACTCAATGCTTTGTGGAAGGCCGGGGCATAGCTCCGGTAGGCACGGACTACCGATTCTCCTGCAAGGCTGAGCAGGGCGACTCGACTTTGCCTAGTTCAGCAGCGACCTATCAGAAATCTGGCCTTTGACCGACGAGAATCGGGCCATGAGGTCTTCGACTGTGGTGTGCTCCTTGGTTTCGGAGTCCAGTTCGAACATGATCTCACCCTCGTGCATCATGAGGAGTCTGTTGCCGAGGTCGAGGGCCTGGGACATGTTGTGGGTCACCATGAGCGCTGTGAGACCATTGTCTGCGACGACTCTTCTTGTCAATTCAGTAACGCGCTCGGCGCGCTGGGGGTCGAGTGCGGCGGTGTGCTCATCAAGGAGGAGGATGCGGGGTTTGGTGAAAGAGGCCATGAGCAAGGACAAGGCCTGACGTTGCCCACCGGATAGCATCCCCACACGAGTGCGCAGGCGGTCTTCCAAACCGAGGCCGAGGGTTTCGAGTTCCTCGCGGAAGTGTGCTCTGCGGGCCCTGGTCACCCCTTGGCCGAGTCCGCGATGCGCACCTCGGGTGAGTGCGATGGCCATGTTCTGCTCGATCGTCAAGTGGGGGGAGGTGCCCGCTGAGGGGTCCTGGAAGACCCTGGAAATGAAGGACGCCCGCCGATAATCCTGGAGGCGCGTCACGTCTTGGTCGTCAATGACGATACTGCCCTGGTCGCAAGGCAGAGAACCAGCAATGACATTGAGCAGAGTGGACTTGCCCGCGCCATTGGAACCGATGATGGTCACAAAGTCGCCATCGGCCAGGGTGAGGTCGATGTGGCGCAAGGCCTTGCGCTCGTTGACGGTGTTGGCGAAGAAGGTCTTGGAGACATCGGTCAAAGTGAGCATGTCAGTTCTCCTTCCCCGCGTTCGCCGGTGCTTGTTTGGGTAAAGCTGCCGCGCCCCGCTCCTGGCTCCCGTCCGACTCTGCGTCATCCAAGTCATCGGCGGGCACAGCGACCAGCGCCGGGTCCAGCAAAGGTTCGGGGACATCTGCCTTGTTTCGCCAAGGCGACAGGCGTTGGAAGACCTTTCGAAGCCAAGCGTTCTTGGAGATGACAAGGGCAATGACGACCAAGATGGCGGAAATGAGCTTCATGTCGCCCGCAGATGCCAAGTGGAGATCCATGGCCCAGAAGATGACTAGGCGATACAGGACCGACCCGACGATGACCCCGAGAGTGGCGAGAAACATCCACCGGGTGCCGAGTATGGCGTTACCCACGATGACTGAGGCCAGGCCGACCAGAATCATGCCGACGCCCATCTGGGAGTCCGCCGCGCCGTTGAACTGGCAGTACAAGGCCCCGGACAGTCCGGCCAGACCATTGGAGGCCATGAGTGTCACGTTCTTGGTCAGGCGAGTCGAGATACCGTCTGCGAGGGCCATGGTCGGATTGTCCCCTGTGGCTTGGACGGCGAGCCCGAAGTTGGTGGCCAGGAACCAGTCGAGAATGAGTTTGATGGCCAGGGCAGCCACAGCGAGGATGAGGACCATCTTCCAGGAGAACAAGTCTCCAGCCAGCCGGAATCCGCTGAAAAGGGTGTCCACAGGTTTGCCATTGCGCAGGTTCACCGACACCATCGGCCCGGCCATGATGTGGAGATTGATGGAGTACAACCCAATCATCGTCAGGATGGAGGCCAAGAGCCCGTCAATCTTGAGGACAGTGTGGAGTATCCCGGTGATGAGCCCCGCCAACGCGCCTGCGGCGAATCCAGCAAGAGTGGCAAGGAAAGGGTCGCAGCCATTGACCAGCAGAATCGCAGCCGTTCCACCGCCGGTGGTGAAAGAACCGTCCACCGTGAGGTCGGGTAGGTCGAGGATACGGTATGTGAGGAACACCCCCAGAGCGAGGACCGCGAAGATGAGTCCTTGTTCAACGGCGGAAATCATTGAATGTTCCTATCTATAGCAAAACGAAAGGGGTCGGCTGTGCGGCCGACCCCCCCGTTGGGTTCGTCAGTAGGTGATCGCCACTTTGTCCAGGAATACCTGGGGCGGGGTGACACCTTGGGCAGTGGCTGCGGCAGGATTGTACGCAATCTGGGTGTCGGCCACTTGAAGCGGCGGGATATCCCCAGGCTTCGTGCCATTGACCAGAATGTCGTACACCATCTCACCGGTGCGTCTGCCTAACTCATAGTAGTCGATACCGCGAGTCGCAATCGCCCCGCGCTCAACAGAGGCCGCGTCACCAGCGATCAACGGAATCTTGTTGTCGTTGCAGAAAGAGACCACCTGGTCTAGGCCGGTGACAACGGTGTTGTCAGTGCCGACGTAGATGGCGTCGACGCCCTTGAGGGTCTGGATAGCCGTCCCGAGTTCGGAAGGACTGGTCAGGCCAGCTTCCACAACCTCGACTCCCGAGCCTGCTTCAGCGCGCAGGGCGTCAAGTTGGACTTTGGAGTTGGCCTCGGCCAAGGTGTACGGGTAGCCGATCTTGGTCACTGAATGCCCCAAGACTTCCTCAATGAGACCGAAAGGCTTGCCCTCGGGGTTGAGATCGGAGGTGCCGGTGACATTGGAGTCAGGATTGGTGTCCCAGCTAGGGACAATACCTGCGGAGACGGGATCGGTGACGCCCGCGAACAGGACAGGACGGTCGATGATGGCTGTGGCCAGGGCCTGGGCGGACGGGGTGGCGATGCCGACAGCCAACTGGATGGACGAGTTCGCCGCATACTTACCAGCGATGGTCGTTGTGTTGGTGGGCTCACCCTGCGCGTCGTCGTAGATGACGGTCAGGTTGGCGCCCTCTGTGAGGCCCTTCTCCGCGAGAACATCTTTGATGCCCTTGGTGATGGCGTCCAGTGACGGATGGGCGAGGAACTGGGTGATGGCAATGGTGTACTTGACTTCAGAACCGGTCGTGGAGGCCTCGGTGCCGGTGCCTGATCCAGGAGTGGTCGCGCAAGAAGCGAGCCCAAGGGCCATGGTGGCAGACATCGCTGTGACGAGGATGTGCTTGGCGGACAGTTTCATGTCTTCCTTCGGGTTGGGGAGCGAACTTCAATTGTAGGCTAGTGCATCCCACAGTGTGATACGGCAATCTCAAGCCCTGAGACGTACGTCAGAGCAAATCGTGACCATATTGTAATGAAGGCGCAATCTAGGGCGCTCGGGTTGTGAGTCCACTTCTGCCCGGGCAACTGACCGCAAAAGGGTTGCGTGCTGCGCGTGACTTGGGATGATTGAGTTGCAGTTCCTGAGCGAAGGAGAATCATGGCAATCGTTGCTTGGCCGACGTACATCGACACCCCGGTTCTGGCGTACGGCGCGGATTACAACCCCGACCAATGGCCCCGCGAGGTCTGGGACGAGGACATGGCCCTCATGCAGCAGGCCGGGGTCAACATGGTTTCCCTGGGGATATTCTCTTGGGCGAGGGTCCAGCCCACGCCAACCACCTGGGATTTTGACTGGCTCGACGAGGTCATGGACCTGTGCGCGTCCCATGGCATCGCGGTGGACTTGGCGACTATGACCGCCTCGGCGCCTGCCTGGCTGACGACTGCTCATCCCGATTCCACACTGGTCACGGCTGAAGGTGTGCGGCTTGCTCACGGGGCTCGACAGACCTGGTGTCCGTCGTCACCGGTGTACCGCGAGGCGTCGCTGACTCTCTTGGAGAAGCTGGCCACCCGGTATGCCACCCATCCGGCTTTGGCCCTGTGGCATGTCTCGAACGAGTTGGGTTGTCACAATGCCATCTGCTATTGCCCGACGTCGGAGGCTGCTTTCCGGGCGTGGCTCCAGGCCAAGTACACCTCATTGGACCGGCTCAACGAGGCTTGGGGCACGGCCTTCTGGGCGCAGCACTACGGAACCTGGGAAGAAATCTTGTCACCTCGCGCGATGGCGAGTTTCACCAATCCGACACACGTTCTGGATTACCGTCGTTTCAGCGCTGACTGCCTGCGCGGCCAACTGCGGGCCGAAAGGGAAGTCCTGCGTGCCATCACACCGAATGTGCCTGTGACAACCAATTTGATGGTGTTCGGGGATGCCTGGAGGAATCTGGACTATGGCTCGTGGATTGATGACGTGGACGTGGTGGCGAATGACCATTACCTGATGTCTTCGGACCCTCGACGCCATATCGGGCTGTCGATGGCGGCGGATTCGTCGCGCGGCCTGGCCAAGGGCGAACCGTGGATGCTCATGGAGCACTCGACCTCGGCGGTGAACTGGCAACCCATCAACCGGGCGAAGGTTCCAGGCGAGATGAGGCGCAATTCGCTCACCCACGTCGCGCGCGGGTCGGACTGTGTCATGTACTTCCAATGGCGGGCCTCGGCGTCGGGCGCGGAGAAGTTCCACTCGGGCATGGTGCCGCACGCGGGGGCAGATTCCGACCTGTTCCGGGCAGTGTGCGACCTGGGGGCTGACCTGGGCAAGTTGAGCGAAGTCGTCGGTTCAAAGGTCGTGTGCGAGGCCGCGCTCGTCGTGGACCGCGACTCCTGGGTGGGATGCGATGGGGAAACCGTGCCCTCCCACGGCCTGGATTACGCGAGGGAAGTGCGGCGCTGGTACGAGGCGGCCTGGGATGCACACCTCACCCTCGACGTGGTGGATTCCTCTGCTGACTTCGGTAAATACAAGGTGGTCATCCTGCCGCACTGGTACATGATGAGCCAGGCGGACGTCGACAGGCTCACGAAGTTCGTCGAAGCGGGAGGCCGTGTCGTGACGACCTTCTTCTCCGGTATCGCCGACCGTGACGAGCACATCGTGCTGGGCGGGTACCCAGGCGCCTTGCGCGACCTGCTGGGTGTACGAGTCCAAGAGTTCCGGCCCCTGCTGGAAGGGGAGTCCGTGGCGTTGGAATGGGGAGCCTCGGGTGGTGCCGACAGTGTCGCGCCGACTGGTTCGATCTGGTGCGAGAGGGTCGACGTCTCCGACGCTCGACCGCTGCTCAGGTATGTACACGCGCCCGCCGACCTACCAGGCTCGCCAGCCGTGACTGAGGCCAAACGCGGCGAAGGCAGGGCGTATTACGTCTCCACGTGTCTGGACCCGGAAACCCTGACCCACTTTGTGGGAACTGTGGCTGACAAGGCAGGATGTACACGGCCGGACCTTCCGCGCGATGTGGAGTCGGTCATTCGGCGTACAGGCGACGCCGAATGGGTCTTCCTGCTCAACCACACCGACGAGGCAGTGGGTGTGGCCACGGAAGGGAGCGATGTCTTAGACCAAGAGGCTGGCCCGGTCGTGCAGATTCCTGCAGGCGGTGTGCGGGTCGTACGCCGAGACCGGAAGTCGTGAGTCAGCGAATAGCTGACGAGTCAGCACTTCCTTACACGCGCGACGTCAGTGTGAGCAGGGTCGCTTCGGGCGGGCAGCACATGCGTACAGGCGCGTAGGGAGAGGTCCCCAGACCCGCCGAAACATGAAGGAATGACGCATTATCTCCCCAGGTCCACATGGACAGTCCTTTGGCCTGAGGCGAAGGCAAGTCGCAGTTCGTGGTGAGTGCATGGCCACCGGGCAGGCAGACCTGGCCGCCATGGGTGTGGCCGGCGATGATGAGACCGGCCCCATCCGCCACCATTTGGTCGAGGACCCTCCGATACGGGGCATGCGTGACACCAAGCAGGAGATCCACGTCCTCGTCCACAGCCCCAGCCACCAAGGGGTAATAATCCGCGTTGATGTGGGCGTCGCCACATCCGCGCACCTCGATAGTCGAGCCGCGAAGGGTGTACCTGAGTCGTTTCTCCTCGGCCCGCCTCCAGCCGAACTCCCTGAACAAGGACCACATCGCTTCGACGGGCAGAGGGGTGATCGCACTGTCTGGTCGCTCGTCCTTGAAGTATTGGAAGGGGTTGACCGGGCCAGGGCCGTTGAAGTCGTTGGAGCCGTTGACGAAGACCCCAGGGATACCCTGAAGCGGTTCTAGGGCGCGGGCGAGAGCAGGCAGAGCCTTCGGTGACGAAACATTGTCTCCCGTGTTGACGACGAAGTCGGGCTGCAACTGTCCGAGGCGTCGAATCCACGCGATTTTGCGTTTCTGGTGCGGAAGGAGGTGGAGATCGCTCAGGTGAAGGATGCGAATCGGTTCAGATCCTGGAGGCAGGACAGGGACGATGACTTCGCGCAGAGTGAAACGATTGCGCTCCCACAAGGAGGCGTAAGCCAGAACTGACAGCCCCGCGAGAGTAGAGAGCCCCCCTGCCCAGGCGAGCACACGTTTCGCCACTTATCCGCCGCCCTCTTCGTCATCATCGTCATCGCCAGGACTGGTTGTGGGCTTGGAAGACGGGGGCTTGGGCCTTGGACCCTGGGAGTAGGTGAGGTCACAGGTCGAATAGGCGTACGGTTCGCAGGTCGCACCCAAGTACGTGCCCTTGGGAGAGTCGTCGTACACTTCTTTCTTGTCCACCAGGTATCCAGCGTCCTCAAGAACCTTTCTGGCCTGCTCAGGACTCATACCCTTGGTGTCCGGCGGGGCAGTCTTTGCGCCGACGAGGATGGAGGCGGGCGGAGCCGTGAATCCCGTGGCCGGAAGGCCAAGTATCTCGATTGCAGCGCTCATGGCAGGTCGCCACATTCTGGGCGGGTCGACATGGGAATAGCCTGGGAGATAGGTGCCATTTTCCAGGGTGTACCCGATGAGCCGCGGCCGGCCTTGTGGATACTGGCCCCAATAGTCGGCGTACACTCGGTCACGATCAACGGCGAGCAGAGCCACGCCAGCGATCTCGGGAGTGTAGCCAGCGAAAGTCAGGGATGAGGTCTCATTGTCCGTTCCTGTCTTGCAGGCGAAGGGTCGGTAGCCGGGCAGTGTCGCATAGGATCCACCAAAGGATTGGGCAACACCTGAGAGGATGCGATTGACGCCGTCGGCGACTTCGGGCCTGATCGCCTGCGCGCAGTTGGCGGAGGGCACCTCAATGGACTTACCAGCGTTGTCAGTGATGGCGCCCAAAATGATGGGGTCGCAGTGGATGCCTCGGGCCGCAAAGGTGGCAAAGGCAGTCGCCTGATTCAACGGGCTCGACAGGAGGGACCCCAGTGTGAAAGACGGCCTGGTGTTGAAGTCCGCCACGAGGTCCCCCGTGTAGTCCTCCTTGGTGCCAGGATAGGCGGCCTGGAACTCGGGAGTATTCACATAGTCGTCGCACTCGGGGCACGCCTCTTTGACGCCAAGAGATGATGCCATTTGCACCGTCTTGCACACTCCTACCATTTGCTCCAATTGCAGGAAGTAGGTGTTCACTGAATTGATGGCGGCCTTGTACATGTCCTGTTTGCCGAAACCGGCGGCGTTGGCATTCTGAGCCTGGTACGGAGTGGTGAAGCTGCCATCGCAGCCCTTCCACTGTGTCTTCGACATGTCCAGTCGACCTGGTGAGTTGAACACCTTGGTCGGTGGTATGCCGGAGTCGAGTGCAGCGGCAATGGTAAATGCTTTGAAAGTGGAGCCGAGTTGGTAGCCCTCGCGTCCGCCCATATCGGAGTCCACCGCGTCGTTGTACTGAATCGCGCCTGTCGAGGTGTCTGTTCCCCAAGGTCGGTTCTGGGCCATGGCAATGATCTTGCCCGTGCCCGGCTGCACCATGGCCATGACTCCGACCACTCGGTCAGTCGGGGCGACCAAGCTGGACACGGCGTCCTGGGCAGCGTCCTGGACGGCGGGGTTGATGACGATAGTGATGGTGTAACCGCCACGGTACAGGGTCGTCTTGCGCTGCTGAGCTGTCCTTTCGGCGTTGCCCGTGTCAGCGCCGAAGTACGGCATGTCGAGCAGAGCAAGTTCGGCATATTGACAGACGAAGGGGTACCTGGAGTTGGCGCACCCAGAGAGCGCGTCGGTGCCCTGATCGGGGTCGTAGACCTCTTTCATGGCCTCATCAGCCTCGGCCTGGGTGATGTATTCGTACTTCACCATCTGGGCAAGGACTGTGTCGCGGCGATTGGTCGCGGATTCGACATCGGCGTTGGGGTTGCGGCTGGGGTATTGCACGATGCCGGCCAGCATGGCGGCCTGCCCCAAGGTCAACTTGGCGGCAGTGGTATTGAAGTAGTGGTGGGCGGCTGCTTCGACTCCGTAGGCACCATCTCCGTAGTAAGCAATGTTGAGATAATTATTGAGAATCTCGTCCTTGGTGAAACGGTTCTCCAACTCGATGGCATACCGCATCTCCAGAATCTTGCGCTTCAGGCTGGGGTCTTGGGCCTCAGCAACCCCGGCAACGTCATTGCGGGACTGAGCTTCTTCGACACGGACCTGCTTGACATACTGCTGAGTCAGGGTGGACCCGCCACGCCCTTCAGAACCGCCCGGCAGGTTGGTGATGACGGCCTGGAGGAAGCCTTTGAGGTCGAGCGCGCCGTGCTCGTAGAAGCGGTGGTCTTCGATGGCCAACTGTGCCTTCTGCATGTACGGCGAAATCTCATCCAGCGAAACAATGAGGCGGTTCTCGTCATAGAACTCGGCCAGAAGCGAGCCATCAGACATCTGCAGTCTGGTCTTCTGCGCCTGTGGGGGGGTGGCCAAGTACATAGGCAACTCGCTCAGGGACGAGGACACTGCGGTTCCTGCGACTCCTGCCATGGCGGCGACTGGAATGGCCAGGCCAGCAACAAGTAGACCGGCCAAGCAGCTCACCACCATGAACATCAGAAGTGAGTAGAATTTGCCCGCTTGACGAGATTTCATACATATAAGGATAGTTCACAGGCCAAGGGTGAGCCAACGGACGTATGGCAGCGGCAATAACGGCGTGAAGCGCGGCCCGCCAGTAGAGTGGGAACATGACAAAGTGGGAATACGCGACTGTGCCGCTGCTGATCCATGCCACCAAGCAAATCCTTGATTCGTGGGGCAAAGATGGATGGGAACTCGTTGCCGTGGTCCCGTCCGCCGATGGGGGCAACCCCCTTGCGTATCTCAAGCGCCCGCTCGGCTGAGATGGCTCAACCGGTTGTTGAGGAAGGCGGCTGGGGCCAAACCCCGCGTCGCTTGAGGCAATCCTTGTCTTCGCGACGGGCGGAAGCGGTCGAGGTTCTGGACATCTTGGCTGCGACATATCCTGATGCGAAGTGCGAGTTGGACTTTGCCTCCATATTCCAGCTTCTCATCTCCACGATTTTGTCCGCACAATCCACGGACCGGCGGGTCAACTGGGTCACGCGCGAGTTGTACGCTCGGTATCCGGACGCCAAAACACTGGGACAAGCCGACGTGGCTGAAGTCGAGCGCATCATTCATTCTGTGGGCTTTTACCATGTCAAAGCCCTGGCCATTATCGAAGTGAGCAACCAAGTGTGCGAGCGTTTCGGTTCTCAAGTTCCGTCAACACTGGAGGAACTCATCACGCTCCCGTCAGTGGGGAGAAAGACAGCTAATGTTGTCCTGTCTGAGGGGTACGGGATTCCCGGAATCACCACAGACACCCATATCTTGCGCTTGTCTCGTCGCTTGGGGTGGACGCGCAGCAAAGACCCGGTCAAGGTGGAGGCCGAAGTGGGGAAGCTCATTGCACAAGAGCGCTGGATTGAGGCGTGCCATGTCCTCATCTGGCACGGTCGACGCCGTTGTCATGCGCGTCGGCCCGCGTGCGGAGCGTGTCCGGTGGCTCATTTGTGCCCCTCGTTCGGCGAAGGGGAGACAGATCCAGTGCGCGCTCAATTACTCCTGCGCGAGCCCAGGGGTTAGGAAAGTGCTGATTTTCCCACTTCGTCATTCTGCGCGAAGTCGCAGAATCCGTCTGACAAGGGTAGATCCTGCGACTTCGCGCAGGATGACAGTTGGAACGGCCAAGTAACCAGGGGTTCCCTAGGCCTCGTTGCGCAATGCCCGCGCTTCGGCGCGTGCGGCCCGGGCCGCATCCTTGGCTGCTCTCTTGGCGGCCTTGACGTCTTCCGCCGCTTGCAGTTCATCCGCCACCGTTTGCGCCCCGCTGGTTACTCCCGCAGAGATGGTGGCCATGGTCTGGGAGGCGGCTTCGGGGGTCTTCTCCAAGCCCTTGATGCCCTTGAAAGACTTGGCGCCGAACACGACGAACACTCCCGCGATAACAAGAAGCAATACAAGAGTGATGAGCATACCGAAGAAGACGGCAGCATAGGGGCTCAGCGGCGTGAGCGCTCCCAGAAGCCAAGCGAACCCCGCCGCAATGACAAACCAGAGAATGATCGTTGCAGAGATGGCGAACCATGCAGCACCGCCGAACATGCCCGATCCCACACCCACACGCTTGGCCATGGGTTTGATCTCGGCTTTCGCTAGAGCAATCTCGTCCGCGACGACGAGTTTCACATCGGCTGTGATCTGAGTGAGTAGCGCGGATATTTCCGTGGGGGTCCTCATTCCTCCTTG
>JAISJO010000059.1 GCA_031261485.1 Propionibacteriaceae bacterium
CGCGGATGACGTCGATGGGGACAGGCAGGTATTCGCCGTAGTCAGTGGCAAGTTGCTGGACAGTGGGTTGGGTGAGCAATTCCACTGTGTCGAAGCGGGGCCGAAGGGTCACTGTCGTCCCGATCCGATGGTCGCTCTCAGGCAGCTCGGTGACGCTGAACGTCCCATTGGAGGACCCCACCCACTCCACAGCGTTGGCCCCTGTTGCCGAACGAGACACAATATGTATTTCATCGCACACCATGAAGCAACTCAGCAGTCCGATGCCGAATTGGCCAAGGTAATCGGTGCGCTGCATTCCGAGGATGTCTTTCTTGGAGGAACGTCCCACAGTGGCCAACAATTCGGACACTTCGGTCGCAGTCAGTCCCATCCCTTCGTCGGTCAGGCGGAACTCTCCGTCAGCGTCGGCGCCGGGTTCAATGGTGATGCCCCAATCCTCAATGGGCAGGCCGTTCTCTTCAGCGTATTCGCGTCGGGCAGTGATGGCGTCCACCCCGTTTTGCAGCAACTCGCGGATGTACACGCGCGGCGACGAATAGATGTGGCGACTCAGAAGATCGACCACACCCGCAAGGTCGACCTGAAAAGGACGGGCATCAGACACAGAAACTCTTCAAATCAAACGATAAAGCGGCATTCTATCCGATTAGCAGTACACCCTGGATGAGGCTGGCGAAGGCGAAGGTGTTGGGGAGGATAGCGAGGTGTTCCTCACGCTGCGCGCTCGTCAGCACTACGCTTCGCTCCGTGTACACCGAGGATGAGGAAGACCCGCCAAGCTTGCTTGAGTGGGGCTGACGAAGACGAAGGTGTTGAGCAATGTCGTTGCGACCGTAGGGAGCCCGAGCGAAGCTCGGTAGGCGCGTGAGCGCCAACGACATTGTCGGAGTACACCGACGAAGGCCGAAGGCGGCGCCAAGCTTGCTTGAGCGCAGCTGAGGTCGAGGAAGGTGTTGAGGAGGATTGGGGAATCCGAAGGATTCCAGCGACCGTAGGTCGCGTACGCGCAACGCGCGCCAATCCTCCGAGTACCAGAGAAGGGAGTCGAACCCTCACGACCTTTCGGCCAAACGATTTTGAGTCGCCCGCGTATGCCATTCCGCCACTCTGGCTCGGTTCTTTTCGAAGAACGAACCGACGTACATTCTGCCACACCGGCTCGCCTCTTGTCTCCTGGTGGCTTGTGGTGACAGAATCTTCCTTGTGACTGACAAAGCAGAAGACACTCCCGTGCGCGTCCTCGTTGCCGAAGATGAAGCACTCATCCGCCTCGACTTGGTAGAACTCCTCCAAGATTCGGGCTACGAGGTCGTGGGGCAGGCCTCAAATGGGGAAGAGGCCATTGAACTTGCTCGTTCGACCGAACCGGACGTGGTAGTTATGGACGTGAAAATGCCCAAGATGGACGGCATCACCGCCGCCGAGACCATTACCGACGAGCGCATTGCTCCGGTCGTTATTCTCACCGCGTTCTCCCAGAAGGACCTCATCGCACGAGCGTCGGCAGCAGGGGCAATGGCTTACGTCATCAAGCCTTTCGACGCATCGGACGTGATTCCTGCCATCGAGGTTGCTCGTGCCCGCTTCGCTCAGTTGCTGGCCGTCGAAGCCGAGGTGGCCGACTTGGAGGAGCGCCTCGCGTCTCGAAAGACCGTGGATCAGGCGAAGGCATTGCTCCAAGAAGGCTTGGGATTGACCGAGCCAGAGGCTTTCCGCTGGATACAGAAAACTGCGATGGATTTGCGCAAGTCGATGCGCGAAGTGGCACAGGGCGTCATCGACCGGGCCGCTCCTCCAAAGGCTAGATTGTGAGTTCTGACAAGGTACTTCTCGTTGACGGTCACTCGCTGGCTTTCCGTGCGTTCTATGGGTTTCCCGCTGCGAGCTTTTCGACGTCCACCGGGCAGTTCACGAATGCGGTGTACGGTTTCGTCTCCCTGTTGACAGCCGTCATCCGCACAGAGCAGCCGACCCATATCGGAGTCGCCTTCGACAAGTCCCGCATCACCTTCCGTACTGCTGAATACCCGGCGTACAAGGCCACACGCAGCGCGACTCCCGAAGAGTTCAAGGGGCAGGTCGAACTCATCAAGGACGTGCTCACCGCCTTGGGCATTGTCCATGTCGAGGTCGACGATTACGAAGGTGACGACATCATCGCGACTTGGTCGACCCAAGCATGCCAGGCGGACATGGAGGTCCTCATCCAGTCCGGCGACCGCGATTCGTACCAACTCATCAACGACCACGTGACCGTCCTCTATCCTGGACGCCCCGAGGTTGTGCGCAAGACCCCCGAGGCGATTCAGGAGGAGTATGGCCTCCCGCCGCAGCGTTACCCTGAACTGGCGGCGCTTACCGGAGAAACATCGGACAATCTGCCGGGGGTTCCCGGAGTCGGGCCGAAAACTGCCGCGAAATGGCTCAATGAGTTTGACGGCTTGGAGAATCTCTTACGCCGAGCCGATCAGGTCAAGGGTAAGGCAGGTGAGTCCCTGCGTGAGCATATCGACGACGTCGTGCGCAACCGTCGGCTCAACGCACTGGTCACCGACGTGGACCTCCCTGTGAAAGCATCGGGTCTTGTCAGAGGCGAAGCGGACTTCGCCGCCCTGAACTGCCTTTTCGACACTCTTGAGTTCGGCGCCATCCGCAAAGAGGTGCAGAAAGTTTTCGCTCCCGCTCAGCCACAGGCGATCACCAACCCGGAACCCGTGGTTGAAGCCGTGGCGACGTTGACCTCAGGCAAAGTCGGCACTTGGCTGACTGCTCACGGTGTCGCCACTGTCGGGTTGTGGCTCGATGGGTCGTGGGGCCGAGGAGCCTGGGACCTGACGAGCCTGAGCATTGCTTCTTCAGATGGCGCGGTTGCGTGGATCGACGTGGCGACGCTTACTCCCGCAGATGAAAAGGCTCTATCCGCATGGCTGGCTGACAAGGATGTACACAAGGTTGTCCATGACGCCAAGGAGCAAGTCATCGCGGCAGGGGCGAGGGGCTGGAAAGTCGAGGGTATCGTGTGCGACACGGCCCTGGCCGCCTACCTCGCCAACCCCGACCGGCGAGCCTTCTCCCTGGATTCGCTGGCACAGCGCTATCTCGACCGCAGTGTGGGCGCGACCGACCAAGTGGGGGACCAACCGTCTTTCGATTTTGAGACTTCTGCGTCGGCCACCCTCGACGGTCACCGAGCCCGCACCATCCTCGACCTGGATCCACTGCTGGCGGAAGAGTTGGACGAGCATGAGGCGACCCACCTGCTGACTGACTTGGAACTTCCCCTGCAGGGTGTTCTGGGGCGGATGGAGCGTCTGGGCATCGCGGTGGACGAGCCTTTCCTCGACACCTTGAGCCGTCAATTCGACGACCGAGTCGCTCAGGCCGAACGGGATGCGTACGAAGCGCTCGGGCATGAGACGAACCTGTCGAGCCCGAAGCAACTCCAAGGCGTCCTCTTCGACGAATTGAAGATGCCCAAGACCCGCCGTACAAAGTCAGGTTTCACAACCGACGCTGAGGCGCTGGAATGGTTGTACACCCAAACTGCCCACCCCTTCCTTGAACACCTGCTTGCCCACCGCGACCAGATCAAGCTGCGGCAATCGGTGGACGGACTCATCAAGTCCGTGGCTGACGATGGACGCATCCACACGACGTACCTCCAGACCGCCGCTGCCACAGGCCGACTCAGTTCCCAAGACCCCAACTTGCAGAACATCCCTGTACGCACGCCCGCAGGTTTCCAGATTCGGCAAGGGTTCGTCGCTGGCAAGGGCTATGAGGCGCTCATGACCGCCGATTACTCCCAAATCGAGATGCGCATCATGGCCCATGTCTCAGGTGACGCAGGGCTGATTGAGGCATTCCGCTCCGGCCAGGATTTCCACACTGTCATGGCTGCCCGGGTCTTCGGCATCCCGGCTGGCGAAGTCACCCCAGCCCAGCGTTCCAGGGTCAAGGCAGTCAACTACGGGTTGGCCTATGGACTGAGTGCGTACGGCTTGTCCGGCCAACTCAAGATTCCTGTGTCCGAGGCGACCCACTTGATGGAAGGGTACTTCTCTCAGTTCGGTGGTGTGCGCGATTACCTCCAATCGCTCGTGGCCCAAGCCCGTCACACCGGCTATACGGAAACACTCTTAGGCCGACGCCGTTACCTGCCCGATCTCAACTCCCTCAACCGCACACGCCGGGATATGGCCGAACGCATGGCGCTGAACGCCCCCATCCAGGGCACGGCGGCCGACATCATCAAAGTGGCCATGCTCCGGGTGCAAACAGCACTGGACAAGGGATTCCGCTCGCGGATGCTTCTCCAGGTCCACGATGAATTGGTCTTGGAAGTGGCTTCTGGCGAAGTTGAGAGCCTGGAAGCGATGATCCGTGAGCAAATGGGCAATGCCATTGAGCTTGCTGTCCCGCTGGACGTGTCCGTCGGTGTGGGGGCGTCTTGGGCTTCCGCCGCGCATTAAGGAACTACTGACGAATCAGCATGTCCCTGGGCCAAGACACTTCAGACATGACCGGGCGCTGCCACCTTACACAGCGGTGATGACGCCAAACGCCAGCAGGGCGATGATGGCCAGACCCGCGATGATCCGGTACACGATGAAGGCCGTGAAGCGGTTGGAGGCGACGAACTTGAGCAGCCAGGCGATGGAAGCATACGCGACGCCGAAGGCAACAACTGTGGCCACCCCTGTCTGACCCCAGCCGACGCCGGCCGAAATCTCGGACACATGGGTGACCGCTTGGAGTATCCCGGACGCGGTCAGTGCGGGGATGCCGAGGAAGAAGCTCCAACGGGTCGCTGTGGTGCGGTCGATGCCTCGGAACAGGGCGGCAGAAATAGTGGCCCCAGAACGCGACACACCGGGGATGAGCGCGATGCACTGGGCCAGTCCGATGAGAAGACCGTCCACGACTGTCAGAGATTCTTCAGCGCGCAGGGCGGACTCAGCGCGCCGGGCAGCCTTGCCTTCGATCCGGGCCGAATACCAGTCCGCAGCCCACATGACGACCGACCATCCGATGAGCGCACCCGCGACCACCCACATGGAGCGCAAAGTCGTCTCGATATAGTCCTGGAACCCAAGGCCGACCACGGCGATGGGAATGGAGCCAACAATGACCGCCCAGCCGAGTCGGTAATCAGTGCCGCGATCTTCCTTCTTGAACAAACCCTTGAACCAGGCCACAACCAAGCGCACGATGTCGCGCCAGAAGTACAGGATGGCCGCCGCGATGGCTCCCACTTGGATGATGGCCGTGAAGGCAGTGACATCGGGAGAGTCGATGTGCAGGCCGAAGAGTTTCTCCGCGATGGTCAGGTGGCCTGTGCTGGAGACGGGGAGGAACTCAGTGATTCCTTCGATGACGCCCAACAGAATCGACTCAAACCAATCCACCAGAATCCTCTCGCGGCCATGTTGTGGATCCAGACGGGCTCGAACCGACGACCTCTTCCTTGTAAGGGAAGCGCTCTAACCAACTGAGCTATGGATCCCTGGGCACATCCAGCATGGCATATTCCGCCTCGTGACTTTCACGGGCTGACCCATCCTAGCGTCTCGACCCTTTGGTTCTCACAACCTTGTGCGCGCTCCAGTCTTTCGAGACGGTGGCTGTGCATGTCGTGGCCAGTCCTGCGGCGAGCGCCCCTTCGGCCAAATCGGCCGCAGGCACATGGCCGGGTCGACCCACCTTGGGGGAGAGGACCCAGATGTACCCGGAGTCGCTCAAGTCGGTCAGGCAGTCTATGAGCAGGTCCATCACATCGCCATCATCGGCGCGCAACCAGAGGAGCACAGCGTCAACTGAGGTATCGGACTCTTCCACCAAATCGGCATCAAGAATGTCCATGGCCGCCTGGCGCAGATTGTCATCCACGTCTTCGTCCCAACCGAGTTCTTCGACGACCATGCCTTTCGTGAAACCGAATTGCGCCGCCCCCGACTCCTGTGGCCTCACTGCCGACTCCTCCTTCGTGCTCGTGGCAATACAATACACTGCCAGGAAGCACATTCGTCACTTTCCCGCAAGTCGCATCACCGGCACAGGGCGTAAGTTCTCACGTGGTGAGACCGAAGACCGTGGGGCGTGCGTCCACCAGACGGGGATTTGTGTCCACATGACGGGAGTTCTGGAATGACTAGTGACTATGTGGCACGGTGGTGATAGGTTACATGCTAGTGTTGGTTGCACAATATGACACGGTTGTCATATGGCGAGGAGGCATATGGGAACTCTCCATTCGGACAGTGCCAACCTTCCCGCCTCCGCACAGTGCGGACGGGGCTAATCATCAAGGAAATAATAAACAACTATCGCCCGAGGGGGCGTGAAGGAGATACAAATGTCATTCCAATTGACCGACGAGCAAGAACTCATTCGCTCGTCTGTGCGTGAGTTCGCAGAGGCCGAAGTGGCGCCCATCGCTGCCGAGATCGACAAGAATCATCGTCCCCCGCTGGAGACGGTTCCCAAGCTGGGCGAGATGGGCCTGCTGGGCATGCTCATCCCAGAAGAATATGGCGGCACGCATATGGACACCATTTCGTTCGCCATCGCCATTGAGGAACTGTCGCGCGTGTGCGGGACGACCGGTGTTCTGGTTGAGGCTCACTCCTCGCTGTGCACATGGCCCATCGTTCACTACGGCAACGAAGAGCAGAAGCAGAAGTACCTGCCGGCTCTGGCAACGGGCGAAGCCATTGGCGCCTTCGGCCTGACCGAACCCAACGCGGGTTCTGATGCAGGTGCGACCACCACCACCGCTGTGCGTGACGGTGACGATTTCATCCTCAATGGCCAGAAGGTGTTCATCACCAACGGCGGATTCGCCAAGACTTTCGTGGTCATGGCTCGCTCGACCGACGCTCCTGGCGTCAAGGGCGTGTCTGCCTTCATCGTCGAGCGCGACACTCCTGGTTTCACCATCGGTGATCCCGAGCAAAAGATGGGTATCCGTGGCTCTTCGACCACACCCCTGTTCTTCTCTGATGTCCGCATTCCCGCAGCGAACCTGCTGGGCAAAGAAGGCCAAGGCTTTGAGATTGCCATGCAGACCCTCGACGGCGGACGTACTGGTATCGCCGCACAGGCTCTCGGCATCGCGCAGGGCGCTTTCGAAGCTGCCGTCAAGTACGCCAAGGAGCGTGTGCAGTTCGGCAAGCCGATCGCTTCTCTCCAGGCCATCCAGTGGATGATCGCCGACATGGGCGTCGACATCGAGGCCGGTCGGGCTTTGGTTTACCAGGCTGCTGACGCCGAATGGAAGGGCCAGCCCCATTCCATCCCGTCCGCGATCGCCAAGCTGTACTGCGGCGAGATGGCGACCCGTGTGACGGGCAAGGCCATCCAGGTCCACGGCGGTGTAGGCTACACCGAGTCCTACCCGGTCGAGCGCATGTACCGTGACGCCAAGATCACCGAGATTTACGAAGGAACGTCAGAGATTCAGAGGCTGGTCATCGCACGCAGCTATCTGCGTTGATAAGGAGAAATATCCATGAAAATTGTTGTCACATATCAATGGGCCCCCGACCCGGCAGAAGCCAGCGTGGGTTCTGACGGGAAGGTTGACTTCTCACGAGCCAAGTCCGCTGTGTCGGATTACGACGCCACCGCCATCCAGGTGGGACGTGCTCTGGCTGACGCGACTGGTGCGGCCCTGATCGGGGTGTCCGTCGGCGGTCCTGCCGCCGGCACTCCCGTCGCCACGAAAGCTGCCCTTTCCCGAGGCCTTGACGAAGTGCTCGTCGTCGCCGACCCAACGCTTGAAGGCGCGGGGACGTTGACGACAGCCAAAGTCATTGCAGCGGTTGTCAAGTCCCTGGGCGATGTCGCCCTTGTGGTGACCGGCGATTCCTCCATCGACACTGGTGCCAGGATGACTGCTCCTGTGTTGGGCGGATTGCTGGGTTGGCCGGTCGTGACGGACGCCAAGTCCGTCGAACTTGCTGGAGCCGCTATCACCGTGTCGCGTGTGCTGCCTGAGGGCGTTCAGACACTGAGTGTCGCTGGTCCTGCTGTCATCGCATCATCTGCTGACGCTTCCAAGCCGAAAGCGCCGGGAATGAAGGATGTCATGGCTGCTGCCAAGAAGCCTGCAGCCGTCAAGGCTCCTGCTGACTTCGGCATCGCCCTCGCGCCCGAGGGTGCTGTGAAGTCCACTGGCAAGGTGTCGGGCTCCTCCCGCAAGGGCGTGCGCATCGACACTTCCGATCCCGCCGCCGCTGCGGCAGAACTTGTGTCTGCTCTGCGCACCACTGGTGTGCTGAGCTGAAAGGAGAATGAACATGACATACATTCTTGTTGCAGGCAATCCTGCTGTCACTGAATTGGTAGCCGCAGCCGCCAAGCTGGGCTCTCCAGTCACTGCTGTCGTTGTCGGCTCGCAAGCCGTGGTGGATGCGGTCAACGCACCTGGCGTGGACGCCATCACATGGCTGGGAGATCCTGGTGCCGCTGGTGCTGAGGCCTATGCCTCACAGGTCGCCCAGCTCGTCGCCGCAGCCCCTGGCGTCGTCTTCGGCGGTCGTCATCCTGGCGAACGTGTCCTGTTGGGCGCTGCTGCCGCTGCTCTGGACGCACCCGTCATCACGAGTGCATCCGAGATTGCAACCGATGGCGGGTCCACTGTGGTCACCCATGGGGTGTACGGCGGTATCGCGGTCGAGACACTTGCTTTCTCCGGCCCGGTCGCGTTCCTTCTCGAAGGTGGCGCACCACTGGCAGGTGGCGGTTCCGCCGCAGTGCAGCAGGTCGCAGGGGCTCCTGCGGGCGTGACTGTCACTGGTCTGGAGCCTCCGGCCACCAAGGCTGCCAACATCGCGGGCGCTGCCCGTGTCGTCGGCGTCGGTCGTGGTTTGAAGTCGGCAGACGACTTGCCGCTGGTTCAAGGTCTCGCGGACGCTTTCCAGGCCGAATTGGCCTGCTCGCGTCCTGTTGCTGAGGGTTTGGAATGGCTTCCCAAGGATCGCTACGTCGGTATTTCCGGCACGCAGATCGCTCCCGATGTGTACCTCATGGTCGGCATCTCCGGCCAGATTCAGCACATGGGCGGCTGCAAGGGTGCGAAGGTCATTGTGGCCGTCAACTCTGACAAGGATGCACCTGTTGCCTCCGAGGCTGACTATGTCCTGACAGGCGATCTGTACGCGCTAGTTCCGGCACTCACGGCTGCTCTTCAGGGCGCGTCATGAGCGAACCGGATTTCGATGTCATCGTGGTTGGTGCCGGCGTAGCCGGCACCGTCACGGCCTACCAACTGGCCCAACAAGGCCTCTCGGTGGTGCTGATCGAGAGGGGTGAAACCGCCGGTTCGAAGAACCTTTCGGGCGGCATCATGTACACCCACGCGATCAAGCAAGTCTTCCCCAACTTTGTTGAGGAAGCTCCCATTGAGCGCAAGATCGACCGCAACCGCATCGTCTTCATGAATGCGGATTCCTGGGTTGGTATCGACTCCTTCGACCAACGCCTCCACGAGGGCACAACGGCGGTCACCGTCCTGCGCGCCCACGTGGATGCTTGGCTGGCCGAGCAGTGTGAGAACGCAGGCGTGATGGTCATGCCCGGCGTGCGTGTGGATACTCTCCTCAAAGAGGGCAACCAGATCGTCGGCATCCAAGCTGGTGAAGACGAACTGCGCGCTCGCGTGGTCGTCGCAGCCGACGGTGTCAACTCCTTCATCGCCCGTGACGCAGGTTTGCGGACCAAGCCCTCCACCGACCAGCAGGCCGTGGGAGTCAAGGCCGTCCTCAAGCTGGACGCGGCGACCATTGAGGACCGCTTCAATGTCGGCCCCGACAATGGCGTGGGCTACGCACTCGTGGGCGACTGCTCGCAGGGCGTGGGCGGCGGCGGATTCTTGTACACCAACAAGGACACTCTGTCCGTGGGCCTCGTCCTACGCCTAGATGACCTTGTCAAGAAGGGTTTACGCACAACCGATGTCTTCGACCATTTCCTGGCGCATCCCCTCGTGGACCAGTTGATACACGGCGCGGAACTTGTCGAATACGGCTGCCACTTGGTCAATGAGGGCGGCGAGCACATGATGGGCCAGATCGTCCATAATGGGCTCGTTCTCGTCGGCGACGCCGCTGGACTCACCTTGAACACCGGTCTGACCGTTCGCGGCATGGACCTGGCAGCGGGTTCGGCTATCGCAGCAGCCAAGGGCATTGGAGAGGCCATCGCCAAGAACGATGTGACAGCCAGTGGGCTCGCAGCTTACAAGACTGCCCTGTACGACTCCTTCGTTGGGCAAGACATGCACACGTATGTCAAGGCCCCGCACTTCCTGGAGAACGACGTCATGTACAAAGAAGTCGGCGAGTTGGTCGCCAACGTCTTGTACCCGGTGTTCAACCTTGACACGACACCGCGCAAGCACATGATGAAGATTGCCACGCAGGCACTCAAGGAATCGCCACTGAAGTTGACGCGACTTGGCAAAGTCGGGTTGGAAGGAGTGAGGGCACTATGAAACTCGCACCAATCGCTGAGCGACTCGCAGGAAATCGTTTCATCCTCGATGAGGAAGAACCACACATCGAAGTCAACCAAGAGGTCGCAGCCCGCACGGGCACAGCCGACCGCATCATCTTGGTTTGCCCCGCCCACGTCTACTCCAAGGCGCCCGATGGGACCGTGCAGGTCGAGTATGCGGCCTGTCTCGAATGTGGAACGTGCTTCGAGGTCGCAGACCCCGGCGCACTGTCATGGCACTATCCGCGCGGAACGTACGGAGTACAATTCCGCGAGGGCTGATTCCGCCTCAACCGACATCAGGGAGGCACTGAACAGTCAGAACTTCCCTCACTAGCCACAGGGGGGCAGGGAGTGTTCCCTGCCCCGCCTGCACACCCCTACTACTCAGAAGAAGATCGAGAGAAAAATGACAGATGTTTATATTGTGTCGGCTTGCCGTACACCCGTCGGCTCCTTCGGGGGCACACTCAAGGACACCTCGGCGCTGACCTTGGGCGTGACTGCCGTCAAAGAAGCCATCGCGCGCGCCGGCATTGACCCGGCCCAAGTGGATGAAGTCATTCTTGGCTGCGTCCTGACAGCAGGAAAGGGCCAGAACGTGGCCCGCCAAATCTCGCTGGGGGCAGGCTTGCCTGTCGAGGTTCCCGCGATGACCATCAACATGCTGTGTGGCTCGGGCATGAAGTCCGTGGTCGAAGCAGCCCGTGCGATCATCGCTGGTGATGCTCAAATCGTTATTGCTGGCGGCACAGAGTCCATGTCCGACTCGGCGTACGCCACGCCATCGGCTCGCTGGGGCGCTCGCATGGGAGACACAACGGCCGTGGACACCATGATTATTGATGGTCTGACCGACGCCTTCAACCACTATCACATGGGCGTCACTGCTGAGAACGTTGCCGACCAGTGGGGTATCACCCGCGAAGCGATGGACGCTCTGGCTCTGCGTTCCCAGACTCGCGCCATCGCGGCGGTTGAGTCCGGCCGCTTCAAGGACGAAATCGCGCCTGTGGTCATCAAGACACGCAAGGGCGAGATTGTCTTCGACACCGACGAATACCCGCGCGCGACCACTGCTGAAGCGCTCGCCAAGCTCAGGCCTGCCTTCAAGCCAGATGGCGGACGGGTGACTGCGGGCAACGCCTCGGGCATCAACGATGGCGCAGCAGCGCTCATTGTCGCTTCCGGCGAGGCTGTCGAGAAGCTGGGCCTCAAGCCCTTGGCCAAACTCGTCGGCTGGGGCCAAGAGGGCGTGGACCCGTCGATCATGGGCGTGGGCCCCATCGGCGCATCCAAGAAGGCCTTGGCGAAGGCTGGGCTCACTGTGCCCGACCTGGACCTATACGAAGCCAACGAGGCTTTTGCTGCACAGGCGCAGGCCGTGACCAACGACCTCGGCCTCGATACTGACAAACTCAATGTCAACGGTGGCGCCATCGCCCTCGGACATCCCATTGGGGCTTCGGGGGCGCGTATCATCGTGACCCTGCTCTACGAATTGCTCAAACGCGACGACGCACACAAGGGGCTTGCCACTTTGTGCATCGGCGGCGGCATGGGCATCGCAACCGTGTACGAGAAGTGCTGAAAGGAAAACATGTCACTCGTCAATTATGAACTGGCCGACGGTATCGCTACCCTCACCATCAACCGCCCCGAGGCTCTCAACGCCTTGAACTCCCAAGTCCTCACCGATTTGTCGGAGGTCTTGGACAAAGTCGTGGCGGACAAGGCGCGGGTCGTCCTCTTGACCGGCGCGGGGGAGAAATCCTTCGTGGCGGGCGCTGACATCTCTGAGATGGCTTCCCTGACACCGCGTGAGGCCCAGGCCTTCGGCGAATTGGGCAATAGTGTGTTCCGCAAGTTGGAGCGCCTGCCCGTCCCGACCATCGCGGTCATCAACGGGTTCTGTCTCGGTGGTGGCAATGAGTTGGCCATGTCCTGCGACATCCGCTTGGCTTCGGCCAATGCTCTTTTCGGACAGCCCGAAGTCGGCTTGGGTATCACCGCTGGTTTCGGCGGCACACAACGACTCGCCCGCCTGATCGGTGTTGGTTTGGCCAAGGAGATCCTCTTGACCGGGCGCAATATCGACGCGGCACGTGCCCTGAGCATCGGTCTCGTCAATGCTGTGTACGAGAAAGAAGAGCTGCTCCCGGCTGCGCAGAAGATGGCGACAGACATCGTCCGCAAGGCACCCATCGCAGTGCGCGCCACCAAGGCAGCGCTGAACTTGGGCATTCAGACCGACATTGATTCCGGCATCGCCTTGGAGGCGGTGTACTTCGGGTCATGCTTCGGCTCGGAAGACCAAATTGAGGGTATGACGGCGTTCCTAGAGAAGCGCAAGCCGACACCCTTCCAAGACAAGTAAGACAACGACAAACGACAACAGATAAGGAAACACTATGCTCGTAGGAGTAGTTGGAGCGGGAACGATGGGCGCAGGAATCGCCCAGGTTTTTGCGCAGGCGGATGGATACACGGTCAAGCTGGCCGATATCAACTTGGAGTTCGCCACCAAAGGCCGCGACCGTCAATTGGCTGGACTCGACAAGCAAGTCGCCAAAGGCAAGTTGAGCCAGGAAGAAAGAGACGCCATCGCAGCTGACCTGATCCTGTCCGAAGTCAAGGACTTGGGTGACTGCGACCTCGTCGTGGAAGCCGTCTTGGAGACAATGGCCATCAAGCGCCCACTGTTCGAACAACTCGACGCTGTGGTCAAAGAGGGAGCCATCTTGGCGTCGAACACGTCGTCGCTTTCGATCACGGAAATAGCCAAGGGCCTCACTCATGATGTCGTCGGGATGCATTTCTTCAACCCGGCCCCCGTGATGAAGCTCGTCGAGGTGATCGCTGGTCAGAACACCAAGCCAGAGACCGTCGAGGCTGTGACCGAAATCGCCAAGGCTCTGGGCAAGACGCCTGTGCGCGTCGAAGAGGCGGCCGGTTTCGTCGTGAACCGCCTTCTCGTTCCTATGATCAACGAAGGCGTCGAGGTCCTTGGGGCCGGAACCGCTTCGGCTGAGGATATCGACGAGGCCATGAAGCTCGGCGCGAACCATCCCATTGGCCCGCTGGCCTTGGGTGACCTCATCGGCCTGGACGTGTGCCTGGCCATCATGGAGGTTCTGCTGTCCGAGACTGGCGACCCGAAGTATCGTCCCGCGCCTCTGCTGAAGAAGTACGTGCGCGCTGGCTGGTTGGGCCGCAAGACTGGTCGCGGGTTCTTCACCTACGCCTGATAAGTCACGAGTGGTGTGTCTGCGAGTCTTTCTCAGGCACACCACTTTGTTGCGCGCCCCTCGGGGCAGACACGGTGCATTCACGACGAAACACAGTCGAGGCGGGCACCAGCGTGGGTCTTGTGCCCATGTACATCTAGGTCGTTGCGAGTAAACTCATACCATGAATGAACGACTTGCCTCTTTGCATGAGGCGGGAGTGTCCATCTGGCTTGATGACTTGTCGCGTGACCGTATCACCAGTGGGAACCTCGCCCAACTCATTGCCGAGTATTCCGTGACTGGGGTCACCACGAACCCCACCATTTTTGCCGCAGCCTTCCAGGACATGAGCGTGTATGGCGCGGAACTTGCTGCTCTCAAGGCGCGAGGCGCCGATGTGCCCACCACAATCCGGGAGTTGATGGCCGCCGATGTGGCCTCGGCCTGCGACTTGTTCACCGGGATCTACGGGGCCACGGAAGGCTTCGACGGTCGGGTGTCCATCGAAGTCGATCCGACACTCGCCAACAAGACCGAAGCCACCATCGAACAAGCTGGGCTCCTCAAGGCCCTTGTGGGCCGCCCCAACGTCCTCGTCAAGATTCCCGCGACCAAGGAAGGTCTGCCCGCCATTCGCGCCGCCATCGGAGCGGGCATTTCGGTGAACGTGACTCTCATCTTCTCCCTGGAGCGCTACCGTGAGGTCATGGAAGCCTACCTGTGCGGGCTGGACGACGCCCTGGATGCTGGCATCACTATCGCAGACATACACTCGGTGGCCTCTTTCTTCGTGTCCCGGGTGGACACTGAGGTGGACAAGCGCCTCGACGCCATTGGGACCGAGCAGGCCCTAGCACTCAAAGGCAAAGCGGCCGTGGCCAATGCCCGTCTGGCTTTCGATGAGTATCTCAAAGTATTCGAGTCTGACCGCTTCCTGGATCTGCACGCCAAGGGAGCCAATGTTCAGAGGCCCTTGTGGGCCTCGACCGGGACCAAGGACCCGTCGTACCCAGACACCTTGTACGTCGCTTCCCTCGTGACGCGACCCGTGGTCAACACCATGCCGGAAAAGACCCTCCAGGCCTTTGCCGACCACGGCGAGGTGGACGGCGACACTGTGCGCGGATGGATCGTTCCCGCTCTTGAGACGATGGCTGACCTGGCCGCAGTCGGGATCGACTATGACGATGTCGTGGACGTCCTGGAGGCTGAGGGCGTGCAGAAGTTCATCGATTCCTGGTCCGATTTGGTCGCGGCTGTTCAGTCGGCGCTCGAAGCAGCCTGAGGGGTATCAGCGAGGCGATACGGTGTCGTTGGCTGTGCTCGGGTAAACTTACGACTCGTGGCTACTGTTGACGACTTGCGTGCGCGCCTGGACAACCTCAATCAGACAATGTCTTCGATTGAGGCTGTGATTGACGTGCCCTCGAAACAGGTAGTCATCGCTGAATTGGAGCAGCAAGCTGCCGCGCCCGACCTGTGGAGTGACCAGGAGAATGCCCAGGCCGTGACCTCGAAGTTGTCCCGTCTTCAAGCCGACGTCGAGAAGGTCACGACTTTGTGCGGGCACTTGGACGATGTCGGAATCCTCATCGACTTGGGTGTGGAGGCCGATGACGAGGAGACTCTGGCTGAAGCGGAGACGAGTCTGGCCACACTCACTGACGAGATTGGTTCTTTGGAAGTGCGCACCCTTCTCAACGGAGAGTACGACGAGCGCGAAGCTCTCATCACCATCCGCTCGGAAGCGGGGGGAGTGGACGCGGCTGACTTCGCGGAGATGCTGCTGCGGATGTACCTGCGCTGGGCCGACCGCCACGGATACTCGGTCGAGGTGTACGACACGTCCTACGCCGAGGAGGCGGGCATCAAGTCTGCGACCTTCCAGGTCAAGTGCCCCTTCGCCTATGGCACACTCTCCGTCGAACAAGGCACGCATAGGCTTGTGCGCATCTCGCCTTTCGACAACCAGGGGCGACGCCAGACCTCCTTCGCGGGTGTGGAAGTCCTTCCCGTCACCGAAGAACAGGACCACATCGACATTCCTGACAAGGACATCCGTATTGATGTCTTTCACTCCTCTGGCCCTGGCGGCCAGTCAGTGAACACGACCGACTCGGCGGTGCGAATCACCCACCTTCCGACCGGACTCGTGGTCTCGTGCCAGAACGAGAAGTCACAATTACAGAACAAAGCCGCAGCTATGCGTGTGCTCCAGTCGAGGCTCTTGGAAAGAGCGCGAGAAGAGAAGGAAGCGCAGATGCGCCAACTCAAGGGTGACGGCGGCAATTCTTGGGGCTCGCAGATGCGCTCCTACGTTCTCCACCCTTACCAAATGGTCAAAGACCTGCGCACAGATTTCGAGACGGGCAATCCTTCGGCTGTGTTCGATGGAGACTTGGATGGATTCATCGACGCTGGCATCCGCTGGCGGCGACAACAAGACAGCGTTGACTAAGACGCGAGCAATGAGTACACTCTGAGAAAATCATAAGATTTTCTCAGGTTTGGAGGTGAGTGGTGATCAAGTTCGAAGAGGTCTCTCGGATTTACAGTGGCCAGAACAAGGCAGCCTTGGCGGGCGTGACCGTGGAGATTGGCAAGGGCGAGTTCGTCTTCCTCGTTGGCGGCTCCGGGTCCGGCAAGTCGACTTTCCTGAGGCTCGTGTTGAGGGAGTTTCGACCCACCACCGGGAAGGTGTACGTCGCGGGCAAGAACATCGGCAGCCTCCCTGAACGAAAAATCCCAGCCCTGCGCAGGGAGATCGGCATGGTGTCTCAAGACTTCCGTCTTCTTCCCGGCAAGACTGTCTTTGAGAATGTCGCCTTCGCCTTGCAAGTCATTGGCAAGCCTCGTTCCCTCATCAAGAAGGTCGTCCCTGAAACCTTGGAGATGGTCGGCTTGGGAGACAAGACAGACCGCAAGCCCGACGAACTCTCCGGCGGTGAGCAGCAGAGAGTCGCCATTGCTCGAGCCTTCGTCAACCATCCCAAGATTCTCCTGGCGGACGAGCCCACGGGCAACCTCGACCCTGAGACCTCGGTGGGAATCATGAAGCTCCTGAACCGCATCAACCGCTCAGAAACGACAGTAGTCATGGCCACACACGATTGGGCCATGGTCGACCAGATGCGCAAGCGCGTCATTGAGCTAGAGAACGGACATATCGTGCGCGACCAAGAACGCGGTATCTACGGAGCGAGAGGCTAAGACATGAGACATGCACTATCTGAAACCTTTTCCGGTCTGAGAAGGAACGCGGGCATCACCTTTGCCGTGATCATGACCATGTGGGTGTCATTGTCCCTTTTCGGCGCGGGCATCATCGCTGCTCAGCAGGTTTCTTTGCTGAAGAATGAGTGGTACGACAAGGTCGAACTGTCCGTCTTCTTGTGCACTGACAAGATGACGGGGAACAACTGCGACAAGGGCCAAGACGCCACCCAGGAACAAAAGGACCAAATCCTCCAGGCCATCAAGAACAGCCCGGAAGTCGAAGAGGTCTTCTACGAGTCAAAGTCTGAAGCGTACGAGCAGTTCCAGGAGACCTTCAAGGATTCCCCGGTCAAAGACTCGCTGTCCATGCAGGAGATGCAGGACTCATACAGAGTGAAACTGGTCGACCCTCAGCAGTACCAGGGGATCAAGTCGCAACTGTCCACCATGCGAGGGGTGCAGAACGTCCAGGACCTGCACCAGGTTCTCGATCCCATTTTCAAGTGGTTGAACGCCCTGCAATGGGGGACCATTGGGCTGTCTGTGCTTCTTTTACTAGCCGCTGCGCTCCAGATTTCCACCACCATCCGAATGGCAACCTTTACTAGAGGTAGAGAAATTGGCATCATGCGATTGGTCGGTGCGTCCAACTTCTACATCATGGGACCGTTCCTCATGGAGTCCCTGATTTCTGCCCTTGTGGGGGCCTTCTTGGCGGCAGGAACTCTTGTGTTTGGCGTCTGGTTCATCATCATGCGTAATGCTCAACAATCGCTTCAGACTATCCGCTGGATCGGGTGGCCGGAGACCGGCCTAGCTGTGGGTTCCATGCTCCTCGTCGCTATTGTGTTGTCCATCATCCCGACGATGATCTCGGCGAGGCGGTACCTCAAAGTCTGACCTTGCGCACCGAACCTCATGACTGGAGGAGCCACGTGACTCGAACGACAATGGTGCGACGTGCTGCGGCGGTTTTGGTGGGACTATGTCTGGCTCTCAGTTCAGCAGTCGTGACGGCTGCGGCGGACACTTTGGATGACCGCAACGCTGCGGCTGACTCCTCCGTGGCTCAGAGCCAAGCGCTTGTTTCAGCCTCAGCGGATGAACTCAACGCAGCAAGCGCTCGGGTTGAGGCGGCTCGGGTCTCCCTGAGCCAGGCCCAGAGTGCCCTAGGAACGGCTGAGGCTGTGGCGCTTCAGGCTGCGCAGGATCTTGCGGACGCACAGGCCGTTGATGCGCAAAAGGCGCTGGAACTCCAAGAGGCCAATGAAGCGCTTGCTCAGGCCCAAGCTGACGAGACAGCCGCTCAGCAGGCCGTGGATGCCCAGCAGGATGCCATCGGCGCCTATGCGCGTGCGATTTACCAGGATTCTTTGCCGCTGGTCGCCATTGCGTCTCTCTTCGATGCGGATTCCGTCACAAGTCTGGGCAACCGCATCCAGTGGACCACGACCATTCTCGACACCAACAACCGTATCCGTGAGGAGTTGGAAGTCTCCCACGCCGCACTAGTGAGGGGACGCCTCGCGCGGGAGGACGCACAAGCTAAGGCTGATGAGGCCAAGGCGGCGGCTCAGGCCCAAGTGGAGGCCACTCAGGATGCCAAGGATGCGGCCGATGCCGCCGAAGCCCAGGCCCAAGCTGCGCGGGACGCCGTGCAGAATGCCCTGAATGAGCAAGTCGCCGCTCAAGAGGCAGCCCGCCAGACTCTCGAAGCGAACAAGGACAGGCTGGCTCAAGCCCAAGCGGAGAAGGCTGCTGTGGTGGCGGCCATCGAGGAGCGCGCTCGGCAAGAGGCGGCAGCGGCAGCGGCCGCCGCAGCCGCGCAGGGTGGCTCAGGGTCGGGTGGTCCTGTGCCGAGCGGAAATTGGCTGACATATCCAGTGACGCCGGTCATCATCAGTTCTGGTTTCGGATGGAGAGTCGATCCGATTTCGGGTGCGTCTGCCTTCCATAATGGCGTGGATTTCGCAGCAGCGTGCGGCACCCCAGTCCGAGCCGCGGCTTCGGGAACGGTTGTCACCAAGCGGTGGGCTTGGGATGGCGGCAACGAACTGTACGTGGACCATGGATGGATTGGCGGCAACCATGTCATCACGTCCTACCATCACATGTCTGGGTACGCCGTCAACGCCGGAGTCTGGGTCAGTCAGGGCCAAGTCATCGGGTATGTGGGAACCACCGGCTATTCGACGGGCTGCCATTTGCACCTCATCCTGTGGCTGAACGGAACTCCGGTCAACGCGCTAGGTTATTTGTAAACTGTGCTTTCGTCTGCTGTGAGCGGTATGATTCTTCCTTTGTGAGGTGACTTGTGCCTGTCGGCATGGGATCACATGTTGAGGAGATAGTCCGTGAGGAGGGATCATGGCCAAGGAGACCGGGCGCAAGCTCATCGCGTCCAATCGCAAGGCGCACCACGACTACCACATCCATGACACCTTCGAAGCGGGCATCGTCCTGACAGGCACAGAGGTCAAGTCTTTGAGGGCGGGACGGGCGTCGCTCGTGGACGCCTACGTCACGGTGGACGACTTCGAGGTGTGGTTGCGCAACGCGAACATCACGGAGTATGCCTTCGGGACGTGGACCAATCACGCCCCTCGACGCACCCGTAAACTCCTCCTGCATCGCAAGGAGATCACCAAGTTGGCTCGCGAGTCGTCCGCGCCGGGCAGGACAATCGTGCCGCTTCAGATGTACTTCCAGGACGGGCACGCCAAGGTCGTCATCGCCGTGGCCACCGGCAAGCGCGAATGGGACAAGAGGCAGACCATCGCGGCCCGTGACGCCGAGCGCGATGTCCAGAGGGCTCTACGAGTCCGCAACAAGCGGTAAAGTATATTGATTGTCTCTGGGGAGTCACTGACCAATCAGCACTTCCCTAGTGGATGCCCACTAGACTGAGCCAGTGTTCTTCACCCTTTCGTCTCCTGGTGACACGCTGAGCTACCTGCTGTACAAGCATCCCTCGCGTGTCCAGGGCTTCGACCTTGCTTTCGGGAACGCGACGGTGTTCTATCCGCAGGCTGATGAGAACGCGACCCAGGTCGCCCTCTTGGTCGATGTGGATTCCACGGACTTGGCTCGCTCGAAGCGCTTCAAGGTCTCGGGGTTCGAGCTGGGGCACTACGTCAATGACCGTGCCTATGCGGCGAGTTCGCTGCTGTCGGTGGCCATCGCGAAGGTGTTTCGCTCCGCACTAATCGGACAAGACCCCGCTGAGCGCCCAGGCGAGGCGGACAAGGCTAGAGACCTAGACATTCACGTGCCATCTGTTCGCTCAAGGGGTGGATCCTCGCTTGTCAGGAACCTGTTCGAGCCTTTGGGGTGGGAGGTAGAGACGAGTGAATATGTGCCAACCTGTGTGGACTTGACTCTGCATGGACATCTCACGCTCAAGGACGCCTTGTCGCATCTTTACGTCCTCTTGCCGGTTCTCGACGACGCCAAGCATTACTGGGTCGGTGATGGCGAGATTGACAAGCTGATGCGCCATGCACAGGGGTGGCTGGCCGACCATCCGGCGCGAGAGGTCATCACACAACGTTATCTGGCCCATCAGAAAGGGTACGTGGCTGACGCGACTGCTCGGTTGCTGGGGGAAGACATCGAGGCGACACCTTCGTGCCAACCTCCCAAGCTGTCCGTACAACGTACGGACTTTCTCGTGGCGACACTGACGGCATTGGGTGTGCACAAGGTTCTGGATTTGGGCTGTGGCGAGGGGAAACTCGTCCGCGCTCTCTTGGGCGACCCTCGTTTCGAGGTGTTGGGAGCCGACGTTTCCTCCACCGTCCTAGCAAGGGCTGAGGCTTCGCTGGAGCGCCTGAGCGACAGACAACGAGAGCGTGTGTCGTTCATCCAGGCCTCAGCGACTTACCGTGACACGCGCTTCAGTGGCTTCGACGCCCTTGTCCTCTCGGAAGTCGTCGAACATCTCGACCCCGACCGTCTCGACTCCCTGGAGCGCACCGTCTTCGGTTATGCCCAGCCGACACACGTCCTGGTGACAACGCCGAACGCGGAGTACAACGCGCTCTACGGCATGGAAGACGGCGCCATGCGCCACAGCGACCACCGTTTCGAGTGGACAAGGAGCCAGTTCCAGCAATGGGCCGGGGCACTTGCACAGCGCACGGGGTACACGGTCAGCTTCGAGGGCGTCGGCGACGAGGACCCTCAGGCGGGCTTCCCGACCCAGGCCGCGGTGTTCACGAAGGAGAGGTCAGCATGAGTGAGCCTCGTGATGCGACGGACACGATGTCCGTGGACGGCAGCCATCTGACGGAACACGACTTGGCAATACCAGAATTGTCGCTTGTGCTCCTGGTTGGGGCTTCCGGTTCGGGCAAGTCGACCTTCGCCGCACAGGCGTTCGCGCCTTTCGAGGTGGTCTCCTCTGACTATTGTCGAGGAGTGGTGTCCAACGACCCGACAGACCAGAATGCCACTGCGGATGCCTTCGCCCTGCTCCATGAGATTGTCGCCACTCGCCTGCGCCGAGGCCTGCTGACCGTTGTGGACGCCACCAATGTTCAACCATCTGCCAGGAAGTCGCTCATCGCGCTGGCCAAGGACCACGATGTCCTGCCCGTGGCCATCGTCCTAGATATTGATGAAAAGACCTGCATCGAACGCAACAAGGCGCGCAACACGAGTTTCGGCGAGTCTGTGGTTCACAAGCAAGTCACCCAACTGCGTCAATCACTGAAAGGACTGGGGCGCGAAGGTCTGCGCCACATTCATATTCTGACCACGCCCGAACAGGTCGAGCAGGCTCGCATCGTGCGTACACGCCTCTTCAACGACTTGCACGACGACCATGGGCCATTCGACGTCATCGGCGACGTACACGGATGTCTGGACGAACTCGTCGAAATCCTGAGCAAAATGGGATACGACATCATCTACTCCGACCCAGCCGACGGCATTGAGTCCGGGCCCACCAGCGGACCACCGACCCCCATCGATGCCATCCCTCCAGAAGGCCGTCGGGTCATCTTCCTGGGCGACCTCATCGACAGGGGTCCGAACGTGGTCGGCGTCCTGAGACTGGCCATGGGGATGACGAAGAATGGTCACGCCTTGGCGGTTCCGGGCAACCATGAAGCCAAGTTGGTGCGTGCCTTGGGTCGTGGCGCGAAGGTCCAAACAACCCACGGACTAGTGCAAACGCTCGCTGATTTGGAGGCGGAAGGTGAGGAGTTCACTATCGCAGTGCGTCAATGGTGCGACGGACTCATCTCTCATTACGTCCTCGATGACGGCCGTCTCGTCGTCGCACACGCTGGGCTCAAGGAGGCGTACCAGGGACGCGCGTCCGGGCGAGTTCGCGCCTTCGCGCTCTATGGCGACACGACAGGGGAGTCTGACGAGTACGGACTGCCCGTGCGTTACCCCTGGGCGAACGACTATCGCGGCAAGGCCATGGTGCTCTATGGACACACGCCGATTCCTGAGACGCAGTGGGTCAACAACACCCTATGTCTGGACACGGGATGCGTCTTCGGCGGTTCGTTGTCGGCGTTGCGATACCCCGAGAAGGAACTCGTCCAGGTCAAGGCCGCACGGGTGTACGCCGAACCAGTTCGCCCGCTGAGGCCGCCCGATCCGGAACGCGAACCCGACATTATCGACGCGACCGATGTTCTAGGCCGTCGAACTGTGCAGACGCGCTGGATGGGGCCGCTCACGATCCAGGCCGAGCAGGGCGCTGGTGCTTTCGAGGTCATGAGTCGCTTTGCCGCCGAACCGAGGCGTCTGGCGTACCTTCCGCCCACCATGTCCCCGGTGGAGACCTCGCACCTGGATAACTACCTGGAACACCCCCTTGAGGCATTCGCCTATTTCGCCAAGCAGGGCGTGGGCGAAGTCATATGCGAAGAGAAGCACATGGGCTCGCGAGCCGTCGCTTTCGTGAACCGGATCCCTTCTCGCACGGACATTGTCCACACCCGCACAGGTCGGCCCTTCTTCGCCCCTGGCCTGGAGGAACAGGCCATCACTCGCCTGAGGGCGGCCGTGGACAAGGCGGGACTATGGGACGAGTGGGACACCGACTGGGTGCTTCTGGATGCTGAGTTGCTTCCGTGGTCATTGAAGGCTGAGTCACTCATTCGTGGGCAGTATCTCCCA
>JAISJO010000005.1 GCA_031261485.1 Propionibacteriaceae bacterium
ACTCCACAAACATTCGCACAGCCCGAGCCTTCAACTCAGGGCTATACCTCACCGACGTATTCGACATGACTCATCCTTTCACCAAAGAATCAAGCCTCCGAACACACCGGGGGGATTCAGAGAGAATCCACCGACGAATGGCCGAAACGGTTCGGTGCGTTCGTTAAGAGGAATCGTCGCTTGCTGTGGGAAGGTGTCGATAGATACGGGGATGACCTGGGAGCGTACATCGCGCGGATTCTCGATGCCGAACTGTGACCTCGCTTGAAACGACGCTTGAGTGTTCACGATGTGGTTATCGGGAGACTTTGAGCGGCCTGGGTGGGCATGTGCGTGCTGAGTTGAGAATGCATGGGTGGCGGACCTGGTCAACGTATTGGGGAGAGACTCGGGACTACTGCCCTCATTGCACTGGTAATGGGGCCGGGACGGCGCGCGGCGGCGCTGCGGGGGCCCTGCCTTGGACGGGGGACGCAGGGGCGACGGGGGCCGGCTCGGCACCTGACAGCGGAATCGGGAACTAGACCTTGAGCACTGCTAGCCATCATCGCCATGAGTGCCCGATTGTGCTGAAGACGGGGCCCAGTCAAATCGAGCACTCCCCCACTCTCAGGACGGATACGGGGGTCTGGTGCTCGATTTGACGGGGTGGATTCAGCTAAGACAATGGGGCACGGCGATGGTGGCGGACGCAACGAATACGCGACACGCGAGCACGGTTAGAGACTTCCTGACCTGCTCTTCATAGACTTTGATGCATGAGTAAAGCAGAGACGATGCGCGTAAGCATTAGCGCACGTAAAGACACCATCGAATTCATCGACGCCGCAGCCGATTCCGTTGGCATGAGCAGAAGCCAAGTCATTTCTGATTTGTTGGACGCTTCAGCACCAATCTTCCGAGACTTCGCAGTATCGGCGCAATCGTGGCCAGTGACACGATTCGACCTGTACGAAGACCTGATGAACGTGCATACCGACAACGGGGACAAACTCATGGACTTGTTCGGAATGCTGAAGCGGATGGGAACCCCCGACTCTGTAATCACGGGGGTTACACCTACCGATGAACCGGAGCAAGGAGAATGAGAATATGCCCTTGACAAGCATAAGCGCGCATGATGGCCCAATAATCCCCCATTATGACATTTTCCCTGGCGGGACGCCCTCTCCCGCTATGCGCCGCAGTTGTCGCCTACCCTAGGGTGATGCCGGCGAAGCCGATGAGAAGCAGCGCTGCAGGGTACAAGGCGTAGAACGCCCACTTCGTCTTGGGCTGCATGCCCAATTCGTTGTTGTGGTAATGCAAGATGATGAAGCCCGCCGCAGGCATGACGACCGCGATGGCGCCGATGAGGGCTCCGACCATCATCATGGTGTTTTCGCGCTTAGACAAGTACCAGAAGACAAGGACGAACGCCAGAAGAAGGACCCCGCCCGGCATGAGACCGAAGCGCAGACCGACGTTGAGGAAAAGCATCCATAGCGCTCCCCCGACGACAATGATCAACTGCAAGACGACCGCTCGGGTTTCTGAACGTTTCTTGACCATGTCCAGCAAGTACAACACGAGCAGGCACAGCGCCAATCCGATCACCGGGTTCTGGCTGGACATGTCCCACAGTTTCCCACTGGTGGCCAGGTCATACGGCACTTCAGAGACAACGGCGAGTCCGACGAGTCGCAGGGCGTAATTGCGCAGATTGGCCGTGTGGAGGAACCCGGTGTACAACAACCACGCGAAGATGGGGAAGGCCATCCACGACATCACTTCGAGGACGACCGAAATTGTCATCTGGGTGAAGTCAGCATTCCTGTAGTCCGCAGGCATCCCGCGTTGGTAGATCGCCGTGCCGTACGCTGACAACAGAACGAACACAAACCCCATGACCTTCAGCTTGAAGTTCGACAGCCCCTTGGGGCCCTTCCTGACCACACGGCTTCGCCCGAAGCCGTCCATCGGGGCGTCTCTGTCAACTTGTGGCATCGTCGCCTCCTCCCATCATCGTGCGATTCATCTCGGGGCGTGACTCCCCTAGTCGTGCCAGCCTACTCCAGCGGCGTTGGCAGACCGAACGCCCACTCCCCTGCCGAGCCAGACCCACAGCGCGTCTAGACAACAAATGGGGCCAGGTTATGGGTCCGGTTCGCAATGAACCAGACCCGCGCCTGACCCCACCTAAGAGTTGAATGTCAGCCCTTGACAGCACCACCCATAGAGGACTGATACAGCCTCTGAGTGATGATGACCAGGATGGCAATCGGGATGGACACGCAGATCGCGCCTGCCGCGAAGCGGGCGTAGAACCTGGAGATGTACTCCTTCTGCAGCATCTGCCACAACCCAAGAGCAACTGTGTAGTTCTCTTGCGTTCGACAAATAGCCCTAGCGAGGATGAAGTCCAACCAGGGACCCAAGAATGCGGTGATGGCCTGGTAGACAACCATGGGCTTCGTCACGGGCAAAATGACCTTGGTGAAGACCTGCCACTTGGTGCATCCGTCGAGTGTCGCCGCCTCGTCCAAGGAGAACGGGATGGTGTCCATGAACCCCTTCATGACATAGAACCCAGCGCCAGAACCCGCCGAGTACACGACAATCAGTCCGATCATCGTGCCCAGAGAGGATTCCGTGAGCCCCATGGCCTTGAGGATGAAGTAAATGGCGACAACGGCCATGATGCCGGGGAACATGCCCAGAATCAGGGCGAAGTTCATGAAAGGTCTGCGCATCTTGAACCGCAGGCGGCTCATGCAGTACGCGACCGACAAGACGAAGAAGACCGATATGACACACACCACAATGGCGATGATCAGCGTCCTCAAGAACATCGCCCCGAAGTTCAACACATTCGTGTCGGTGAACAACAGGACGTAGTTATTGAACGTGTATTCAGTCGGGAAGAAAGTCGTCGTGAACGCAGCGGTGTTCTTGTTGAAGCTCTCTGCGAGAACCCACACCACTGGGACCAACCAGATAATCGACATGACAATGAGGAAGATATAGGCGATCACGTCGCCTGTGATGCGTCGGGCTTTGAGAGACCCGTGGACTTCGCCACTAATTGTTTCACTCATCAGCGGAATCCTTCCTCATTCTGGTACGAACCACTTCTGCGGTATGTGATCAGGGCCACTGCCGCCAGCACCACAAACGTCAGAATACCGATGACGGCACCGACGTTGTAGTTATATCGATCAACGGTCAACTTGTAGAGCCAGGTAATGAGCAAGTCAGTCTGGCCAGCGGAATCGCCCACCGGAGTTGGCGCGCCATTCGATAACAGGTAGATCACGTTGAAGTTGTTGACGTTCGCGGTGAACGTCGTGATCAGGTAAGGAGTCATCACGAAGAAGATGTACGGCATGGTGACATTGACGTAAGTCTGCCACCCGTTCGCGCCATCAATCTTGGATGCTTCATAAATCTCAGCAGGCACGTTTTGAAGAATGCCGGTGATCTGCATGATGGTGTAAGGAATGCCCACCCACAAGTTGACGATGATGACCACCGACCGCGCCCACCATTGATCAGTGAAGAACGGCAGGGCGGAATCGATCCATCCCCAACTCTGCAGAGTCTGATTGACGATGCCTTGAGGCTGCAACATCAAGTTGATGGCCAGCAGGGACACGAACTGCGGTACAGCGATGGACATGGAGAAGCATGCCCTCCACAGTCCCTTGGCCTTCACGCCCTTCCTCAGGATGATCATGGCCATGAACATACCCAAGAAGAAGTTGAGGAAGGTGGCAAGGAAGGCCCACACCAGGGTCCAAATCAAGACGCGGACGAACAACCCCAGGTTGACGCCGAGTTCGATGGAGCCGGTGCGGGAGAACACCGTTGCGAAGTTGTCGAAGCCCGCCCAGTTGAACGCTGGGTTGTGGTTACGATCAAAGCTAGTGAAGGCCATCGCCATCATGAACACCAAGGGCAAGACAGTGAAGACGAAGATGCCCAAGGTGGGCAGCGACATCAGTGTGTTGTGCACTCGGTTGTCGAACAGGTCCTTGAAATCTTCCGTGATGGTGGGTGGCTTGCCATTCTTGGTGGCAAGAACCTGCGCCTTGTACGCGCTCTTGACCGCGCTGGCCCACAGGACAATGAAGAATCCAATGATGAAGACCCAAGCCACGCCGTAGAGCAAGACCACGACCGAGTTGGTCGCAGGCAGGTTCTCAAACACCGGGTTCGAGCCGTCGGGGCACACTAACTGGCCATCGGCGAGCGGTTGACCATCGCACAACCATTCCTGGCTCTGCTCTGTCACTGGTCCGAGGTTGCCCAGACCAGCCAGAGAGGCAATTCCGTTCTTGATGAACAAGAAAATGAACGTCGCCTCAATAAGCAGGAAAATCGCCCCTTTGACGAATTGCCCACGAACAATATTCCCCAGACCCATAACGACGGCGGAAGCTCGTGTAAACACATCGCCTTTGGCGAAGGCCGTTGGGAGAGAGTACGGGGATTGAACGGACCCCGCCTTCCGTTTCGCCGGCTTACGCTTCTTTGCGTTGGCCGACACGGCTACATCTGCCATAGCCTTTCACCTTCCTCACTATCGGTGTAACTGGGACCTTCCCGAGGAACTGACAAGTGGCTGTGGACGAGCAATTCGTTCATCCACAGCCACTCTACATCAGGTTGCTTCCACAGGAAGACCGTATTGCTTACGCGCCGTACGCAGCCTGCCAAGCAGCAGTCTTGTCCTTCGCATTGTCAACAGTTACTTCCTTGGAGAGCAAGGACTTGCCGAAGTTCTCGGCAGGAGTCCACCAGTCGCCCATCTCAGCGATGGAAGGCTGCAGGATGGACGAATTGTCGATGGTTCCGTTCTGAGCCGCGGCCACCGGGTCGGCGACAACGGCCGGGTCAGTGGCAAGGTTCTTGTCAGTCGGAATGATTCCACGCATGGTGAAGTGATCCTGCTGAGCAGCCTTGTCGCCGAGGAAGGCAGCAAACTGAGAAGCAGCAGTCGGGTTCTTCGACTTGGGGTTGAAGCCAACAGCCTTGGTACCGGCGAAAGCCTGAATCTCAGCAGAAGCGCCATCAACGGTGAATGTCGGGGGCTGAGCAGCGGCGTAGTTGTCACCGAGAGCAGTCTTCACATTTTCGGCATCCCAGGAGCCGGAGAACAAGACATCAACGGTGCCGTTCTGGATTCCGGCGAGGCCAGATCCCTGAGCGTCGTTGACGAAGTTCGGGTTGGCAACCATGTTGGCGAGGTAAGCGGTCACGTCAGCGGCCTTGTCGCCGAGCTTGATGCCAGCAGCAGCGTCATCACCAGTTGCGCCGAAGAGGGAGCCGCCAGCGCCCATGTAGAAGGACGCGATGTACCACGAGTTGTCCAACGGGAAGGAAACCTTGCCCTTGGCGAGCATGGCGTCAAGGCTCTTGATGTCGTCAGCGGTGAACTTGGCCTTGTTGTAGTACATGAACCATGTGTTGGTCGTGTAAGGAATGCCATAGACCTTGCCGTCAGCGCCGGTCACAGAGGCAAGCACGAAGTCAGATGCCTGACCCTGAACCTGAGCAAGGGAAGCGGGAGGCAGGGTGCCGATGGCGCCAGCCTGGATGAGGGTGCCCAACTGGTCATTGGCGAACAGATAGACGTCAGCCGCAGCGCTGGGGTCCTGCTGGACAGTCTTGCCAGCGTCGCCCTCGGAAACAACCGAGTTCTTCCAGGTGATCTTGTATTCGGGGTGAGCGGCTTCGAAGGCGGCTTCTTCCTTCGGCAGCCAGGAGTTAGCGTCGACCTGGTCTTCTTGCGGAGCCCAGACGGTCAGGGTCACATCTGTGACTTGGGCGGCGGCGGTAGTCTCGGGGCTAGTGCCAGCGGTGGACTCGGTGCCAGAGCCATTGTTCGTGCTGCATGCGCCCATGGATAGGGCGAGAGCAGCGGCAACCACAAAAGATGCGGCGCGGACTTTCATAAAGTTCTCCTTGATTTGTTGTACTCCATGCCTTTCGGCACGGGCCTTTCGGTCTCAAGCCGCGTTTCGGCTGACACTTTGAAGCAATAGCAACTCTAATAGGTTGCGTGGGTGGCCGCAACGTGTCTGCAAGAACTCTCGAAAAACGTTACGTAATCGTTATGAGTGCTGAGTTCGCAGTGATCGCCCATACCCCGTAATCTGTAACAAAGCGAGAAAGGCGGACGAAGTGAACTCACCGACGAAACCGCGACTAGTGGATATTGCCGACGTGGCTGGCGTCAGCACTGCCACCGTCTCGCGCGTCCTCAACGGCAAAGATGGAGTCTCCGAGCAGGTCCGTCACGATGTGCTGGCCGCCCTCGACATGCTGGGATACGAACGCCCCGCCGCCTTGTCTCCAAAACCCCATGGTCTGGTCGGAGTCGTCGTACCCGAACTGACCAACCCCATCTTCGCCGAGTTTGCCACACGTATCCTTGCCTCCCTCTCCAACCATGGCTACACTCCCCTGCTCTGCAGCCAATCGCCTGGCGGAGCCACCGAAGACGAGTGCATCGCGCTTCTTGTGGACCGAGGCGTACGCGGCATCGTGTTCGTGTCTGGCTTGCATGCCGACACCACGGCGTCGCACGAGCATTACACCGCCCTGACCAACATGGGCATTGTCGTCACTTTCGTCAATGGTTTTGCTCCTGAAGTGGATGCTTCGTGCTTCGCCAGCGACGACATGGCGGCCATCAACCAGTCCATGAATCATCTGCGCCAATTGGGCCACACTCGTGTCGCATTGCTTGTTGGCCCGAGACGCTTCGTCCCCGTCCAGCGCAAAATCGCCGCTTTCTGCGCTTCAATCGCGGACCATGTGTCCTCGCCTGACGCTCATGTGTACGAGTCATTGTTCACTATCGAAGGAGGGCACAATGCTGCTCTGCGCGCCATCGCAGACGGCCACACCGCCCTGGTCTGCGCCTCTGACATGATGGCTTTGGGCGCTGTGCGCGGTGCGCGTTCCCTCGGATTGAGTGTGCCCGGTGACGTGTCAGTCATGGGGTACGACGATTGCTCACTGGCCGTGTTCTTCGACCCGGCGCTGACCACTGTGCGTCAACCCGTGGGCTCCATCGTCTCCCTGGCCGTCTCGACACTCACCCATGAAATCGAGGGGGTGCCTGGTCCCCGGGAAGAGTTCCTGTTCCGCCCCGAGGTCGTCGTGCGCCAATCCACCGGGGCAGCCCCTGGTCAGACGGCCGCCTAGCGCAATTCTCGTCATGCGGGGAGGCGATGCACTAAGATTCTTCTGGCGTTGGTTCCAGCGCCTGGAGAAGAAGGTATGGTCACCATGATTCACAAAGTCGCACTCTTGACTGCTGGCGGGTTCGCTCCCTGCCTGTCCTCTGCCGTGGGCGGGCTGATCGAGCGCTACACCGAACTGGCCCCTGATGTTGAGATCATCGCCTACCGCTACGGCTATCAGGGACTGTTGTCCGGGGACTTTGTGACGGTGACTGAGCAAGTCCGCGAAAAGGCCCATCTTCTGCATCTGTTCGGTGGCTCCCCCATCGGCAACTCCCGGGTCAAACTGACGAACAAAGCCAACCTTGTCGCGCGCGGACTGTGCACCGAGGCCGAGGATCCGCTGCAGAAGGCCGCGGAGCGACTCAAGGCCGACGGGGTGGACGTTCTGCACACCATCGGCGGCGACGACACGAACACCACTGCTGCCGACCTCGCTGCTTACCTCAAAGACAATGGCTACGGGTTGACTGTCGTCGGACTCCCAAAGACCATCGACAATGATATTATCCCCATTCGGCAATCCCTCGGTGCCGACACCGCCGCTGAAATGGCGGCCTCCTTCGCCCGCAACGTCATCGCCGAGCACAACTCCGGCACACGCGAACTCATCATCCACGAGGTCATGGGCCGCCACTGTGGGTGGTTGACCGCCGCCACCGCCCGGAAGTACCGCGAATGGGTGACCACAGCGCAATGGCTACCGGAAATCGGCTTGGATTCTCGAGCCTGGGACATCCACGCTGTTTTCGTCCCAGAAATCGACATCGACCTTGCTGCGGAGGCCGAACGCCTCTCCGCTGTCATGAACGAGGTCGGCAACGTGAATATCTTCCTCTCGGAAGGCGCTGGCCTAGACACCATCGTGCGGGAGATGGAAGAGCGCGGCGACGTTGTTCCCCGTGACGCTTTCGGGCACGTCCAACTCGACAAGATCAACCCTGGCGCTTGGTTCGCCCGTCAATTCGCGTCCATGATCGACGCGGAAAAGGTCATGGTTCAGAAGTCCGGGTATTACTCCCGCTCGGCTGCGGCTAACGACTTCGATCTGAAACTCATCAAGTCCATGACGGACCTGGCGGTGGACTCCGCTCTGGCTGGAGTCTCCGGGGTGATCGGCCACGACGAAGAGGATTCCGACACGCTCAAGGCCATCGAGTTCTCCCGTATCGCCGGGTCGAAGCCCTTCGACGTGACACAGCAGTGGTACATCGACATGCTCAAGGAGATCGGGCAGCCCATCCCTGTGGCGTGACAGGGCGCAGAACAACTCAGTCGTCCTCTTGGGCGCACTGCCAGACGATGATAGACGAGCCGAGACTACGCGGTGTGTAGTTCTGCAGCCTTGACCTGGGCCTGTGCCCGGCGATACTGCTGCTGGGTCTCCACGGAATTGTCGCCCGCGTCCCTCTTGGACTGAGCGTCCATCAGGGAACGCCGAGCCTCTTCCACGTCGATGTCTTTGACCCACTGGGCATAGGGCGCGATGACGGCCACGCGCGTTGCTTGCACTGAGACGAACCCACCATCAGCAATGAACATGTGGCGCTGTCCATCGGCGGCAGTGACTTCGACCAATCCGGCGTCCAGAGGCGAAATGAGGGGTATGTGATGTGCGAGGATGCCGATCTGTCCCTCAGTGGTCGTGGCCAGCACCTGACTGGCCGCGCCCTCCCAGAGGGAACGGTCAGCAGCCACGACCTCGACCCAGAAGGTGTCAGCCATTTACGCGCCTTCCCTCTTCAGCTCAGCAGCCTTCGCCATGACGTCTTCCATGGATCCCACATTGAAGAACGCCTGCTCAGGAATGGAGTCCACGTCGCCACGAGCGATCATGCGGAAGCCTTCGATGGTGTCCGCCAGGTTCACAGTCGAACCCTCGATACCAGTGAACTTGGTCGCCATGTACGTGTTCTGGCTCAAGAACTGCTGGATGCGGCGAGCACGAGCAACAACAATCTTGTCCTCTTCGCTCAACTCATCCACACCGAGAATAGCGATAATGTCCTGCAATTCCTTGTTGCGCTGGAGGATGCGCTTGACTTCGATTGCGGTGTCGTAATGATCCTTGCCGATGTACTGCGGGTCAAGGATGCGCGACGTCGAGGTCAGTGGGTCCACCGCCGGGTACAAGCCACGCGAAGCGATGTCACGGCTCAGTTCCGTCGTGGCGTCCAAGTGGGCGAATGTCGTGGCAGGCGCCGGGTCGGTGTAGTCGTCGGCAGGGACGTAAATGGCCTGCATGGACGTGATGGAGTGGCCCCTCGTCGACGTGATGCGCTCTTGGAGTTGGCCCATCTCGTCAGCCAGGTTCGGTTGGTAACCCACAGCCGAAGGCATACGCCCAAGAAGCGTTGAAACTTCAGAACCAGCCTGTGTGAAACGGAAGATGTTGTCGATGAACAACAACACGTCCTGATTCTGGACGTCGCGGAAATACTCAGCCATCGTCAGGGCCGTCAACGCCACACGAAGGCGGGTGCCCGGCGGTTCGTCCATCTGGCCGAAGACGAGCGCGGTGTCCTTCATGACGCCTGCCTCGATCATTTCAGTGATGAGGTCGTTGCCTTCACGGGTACGCTCCCCCACACCTGCGAACACCGATGTGCCGCCGAAGTTGTGGGCGATACGGTAAATCATCTCTTGGATGAGCACTGTCTTCCCCACGCCAGCGCCACCGAACAGACCGATCTTGCCGCCCTGCACGTAGGGGGTCAGCAGGTCGAGAACCTTGATGCCCGTGTTGAGCATGACCGTCTTGGGCTCCAGTTCGTCGAAGGGAGGCGGGTCGCGGTGGATGGGCCAGCGCTCTGTCACCTCGACGGTCGACATGTCCTCATTGAGGCAGTCGCCGGTGACATTCCACACACGGCCCTTGGTGACTTCACCCACAGGCACGGAAATGGGGGCGCCCGTGTCGCGCACTTCCGCGCCGCGCACTAGGCCGTCGGTCGGCTTCAGCGAGATGGCACGTACGATATTGCCTCCGATGTGGAGTTCGACTTCCAGCGTGATCTCGCGGGTGTTCTCCTTGTCGGCCTCAATGGTGACTTTCAGGGCGTTGAGGATGTCCGGCATCTGGTCGGGGGCGAACTCAATATCCACAACCGGCCCAATAACACGCACGACACGGCCTGTTCCCGGGGTCTTGGCTTCACTCATGTTCACTCGTCCTTCTCAGTTAGGGCGGCTGTGCCACCCACGATCTCGGTGATTTCCTGTGTGATCTGTGCCTGGCGGGCCTGGTTGGCCTGTCTCGTCAGGGACTCAATCAAACTTTGGGCATTGTCTGTAGCCGACTTCATGGCCTTCTGCTTGCTGGCCAGCTCGGAAGCCGCCGATTGCATGAGGTAGAAGTGGATTCGGTTGCGCACGTACAAGGGTAAGAGCTTGTCAAGCACACTTTCCGCATCGGGCTCGAAGATGTACAAGGGCATGAGCTCGCCGGTCTGGTCCCCCTTGACAACATGGAGGGGAAGGACACGACGCACACGCGGTTCCTGCAACAGCATGGACTCGAACCTGGTGTACACGACCTGGATCTCATCCACACCCCCCTGCTCGTAGGGAGTGAGGAACTTCTCGATGAGAGTGTCGGCGATGATGTCGGATTGGGTGTGCTCAGGCTTGTCGGAGAACCCGTTCCACGAACCAGCGATGGGGCGGTTGCGGTACTGATAGTGGGAGATGCCCTTGCGCCCAGTGATGTACGTCAGGACCTCGCGCTTCTCGTCGTAAAGGGTCTGTGTGAGCCTCTCAGCCATCTTGATGACATTGGACGAATAGGCGCCAGCCAGTCCCCTGTCGGAGGTGATGAGCAGGATCGCTGACCGTCTGGGGTTGTCGGTCTCTGTCAGCAGAGGGTGACGCACATCGGAGTACGCCGCCACCGCCGCCACGGCCCTGTTCAGCTCGCGCGTGTACGGGAAAGCGCTCTGCGCCGCCTGCTGGGCCTTCGTGATCCGCGAAGCAGCAATCAATTCCATGGCGCGCGTGATTTTCTGGGTAGCGCGCACACTCCTATTGCGTTCTCGTAGTTCTCTGAGGGTCGCGGGCATTTCTTACCTCGCGCTCCCGGCGTGAATCTGCTCCTGGTCGATGTCCTTCTTGCGGTTGAGCGCATCAGCGGGGGCCTCGTCCACAATGAGCAAGCGTCCATCGGATGTGCGGAACTGGTGCTTGAAGCCATCGGCTGCGACCTTGACGTTGTCCTGTGCGGTGTCGTCGAACTTCATGGTGGAAGCGATGTCCGACAAGATGGTCGTGTTCCGTCGCACCTCGTCCAAGAACTCCCTTTCGAAGCGCAACACGTCTTCGACAGGCACATCGTCGAACAAGCCGTTGAGACCCATCCACACGCTCACAACCTGTTCCTCCACCGGGTACGGCGAGAACTGTGGCTGACGCAACAACTCCATCAACCGTGAACCGCGTTCCAACTGCCGACGCGATGTGTCGTCGAGGTCGGAAGCGAACATGGCGAAGGCCTGCATGTCGCGGTACTGTGCCAGCGAAATCTTCAGGGTGCCAGCGACCTGCTTCATCGGCTTGACTTGGGCAGAACCACCCACGCGCGACACCGACAGGCCCACGTCGATGGCGGGACGCTGGTTGGCATTGAAGAGGTCGGACTGGAGGAATATCTGGCCGTCAGTGATCGAAATCACGTTGGTCGGGATGAAGGCCGAAATGTCGTTGGCCTTCGTCTCGATGATCGGCAGTCCTGTCATGGACCCTCCACCCAGTTCGTCACTGAGTTTGGCACAGCGTTCCAGCAACCTCGAATGGAGGTAGAACACGTCGCCGGGGTACGCTTCACGCCCTGGTGGCCTGCGCAGCAGGAGGGACATGGCCCGGTAGGCCTCCGCCTGCTTGGTGAGGTCGTCGAAGATGATGAGGACATGCTTGCCGGCGTACATCCAATGCTGGCCGATGGCCGAGCCAGTGTACGGGGCGATGTACTTGAAACCAGCCGGATCGGAGGCTGGAGCATGGACAATGGTGGTGTAGTCCAGAGCGCCTGCCTTTTCGAGGGTCGCGCGCACTTCGGCGACAGTCGAGCCCTTCTGGCCGATGGCCACGTAAATGCACCGAACTTGCTTCTTCGGGTCGCCAGAAGCCCAGTTGTCTTTCTGGTTGATGATGGTGTCCACACAGATGGCTGTCTTGCCCGTCTTGCGGTCGCCGATGATGAGCTGACGCTGACCACGCCCAATGGGGATCATGGCGTCGATAGCCTTCAGGCCGGTTTGCAGGGGCTCATTGACTGATTGACGATCCATGACGCCAGCCGCTTGGAGTTCGAGGTCGCGGCGCCCGTCGATACTGGACAGCGCGCCCAGACCATCAATCGGGTTGCCCATGGCGTCCACCACGCGGCCCAGATATCCATCGCCGACGGGCACGGAGAGAATCTCGCCTGTGCGGCGAACTTCCGAACCCTCGTCGATACCATCGGAGGAGCCAAGGACGACCACGCCGATTTCCCTCTCCTCCAGGTTGAGAGCGATACCACGTACACCGTTGGCGAACTCCAGCAGCTCGTTGGCCATCGCGGAGGGCAGGCCCTCGACGTGGGCGATGCCGTCGCCCGAGCTGGTCACATAGCCAATTTCCTCCCCGGACGATGTCGCCACCTGGAAGTCTTGGATGTAGGTGTCTAGGGCCCGACGGATATCGTCAGCCTTGATTACCTTGTCAGCCATGTGTTCCTCATTCCTTACCCAAGCGCTCTGCGCGCAGCTTCTAGACGGGCGGCCATCGTTGAGTCGATGACGTCAGCCCCACATTCGACGCGAACCCCACCCAAGACGGAGGGGTCCACGATATCTTCTAAGACAATGTCCGCACCTTCTCGGGCGGACAGGACGGCGATCAGTCGCGTTCTCTGCTCTTCGTCCATTGGACTGGCCACGCGAGCCACAGCGAGTTTCGCTCCCAGTTTGGACACGCCCAAGTCGATGAACTGGGCTATCCGGTCGTCAATGGTGCCGCGCTCGGAGCCCACCGCGACACCGACAACAGCCTTTGCCAGACTCGACATCGAGGCGGTGACCGCCGAGGCCAAAGACTGACGCACGTCCAGAGGAGCACGCCTATTGGTCAGGGCCTTGCGGAGCTCGTGGTCGCCCGCCACGATCTGCGAGAACGAGAAGACCTCATGGATGGCTTGTCGCAAACTATTGTTGGCTAGCGCCCAGGCCCACGCCTGTTCCACTCCCGAGACCTCGACCCAGCGCTGCAATGCCTTCGCAGAGTCCCATGGTTTGTCCAAGGCCTCTTTCACCACTGTGCGCGCCTCGGCGCCGAAGGTTCCGAAGGCGTTGTCCACGAGTGCTGTCTTGGCGTCGGCAGGGGCAGAGGGATCTGTCAGTGCCCGCGCGAGTGCGGGATAGTCGTCCAGAGCGCGCGCGATTCCACTCAGGTCAAGAACAACCTGAGCGGCATCTTTCGTGGCTGGGGCGCCCATGGCTACACGGTCTCCTTCTCAAGAGACGCGATGAAATCATCCACAGTCTTCTTCACCCGAGCATCGTCGTCCAGGGTCTCGCCGACAATCTTGGAAGCCAAGGTCGTGGCCATACCGCCGATGTCACGACGCAGTTCATCCACGACGTGGGCTTTCTCTGCCTCCACCTGGGTGTGGGCAGTCGCCACGATGCGTTGGGCGTCCTGCTCGGCCTGCGCCTTGATTTCCTCGGCCACTTGCGCGCCACTTGCCTTCGCCGCTTCGCGTATCTTCTGGGCCTCGTCTTGAGCTGTGGCCAGCTTGGCCTGGTACGCGGCCAAGGCCTCCTGGGCCTCGGCTTGCGCCTTGTCAGCTCGTTCGATGCCGCCCCTGATGTCGTTCGCGCGTTCGGTGTACATCTTCTCCATGCGCGGCGACACGACCTTCCACATCACCACCAGGATGATGACGAACAGAACCGTGCCCACGACCAGTTCGGAGATGTGCTCCGGGAGGAGAGGCCCGAGAGGGCTTTCCAATGGGATCATGGTCAGTTGATGGCAAAGGCCAGAGCCACACCGAACAGAGCCAAGGCCTCGACCACGGCGAAGCCGATCCAGGCTGTGCCCATCATGGCACCCTTGGCCTCAGGCTGGCGGGCAGTGCCATTGATTACCGACGCAAAAATCCACGCGACACCAAGAGCTGGGCCGATGGTGGCGAGGGCGTATCCGATGACATTGATAGATCCTGAGATCTCGAGCAGTGTCAGCATGACTTTCCTTTCGATCAGTGTTCCTCAGCAAGTGCTGAAGACACGTATTGGGCTGTAAGAACAGTGAAAATGTAGGCCTGGAGGAAGGCGACCAGGAGTTCCAGGGCGAGGACGCCGAAAGAGACGAGAATCGACACGCCACCGGCAACGTGGTAGACGATGTTCTGCGAGTACACCAGCAGCCAGGCGCCGCCGGTGACGAAGACCATGACCACGAGGTGGCCAGCGAACAAGTTGGCAAAAAGACGAAGGGCCAAGGTGATGGGGCGCGTGATGAAGTTGGAGAGGACTTCCAGGGGAATGATGAGGATGAGCAGAGCCTTCGGCACTCCCGGCGGAACCGTCATCTTCTTCAGATAGTGGAGCAGGCCGAACCTCTTGATGCCCACCGCGTTGTACAAAATCCAACTCAGGATGGCCAGGGCCCAGACGAAACCGACCTTGGAGAAGGTGGGGAACATGATGAGGAAGAACTCGCCGAAGAAATTGTTGACGACGATGAAGGAGAACAGAGCGAGCAGCCAGGGCACGTACTTCTGATAATTCTCGCCGATGACCTCACGGGCGATGGAATTACGAACGATGTTGTAGAGGTACTCCCCCATCCATTGCCTCTTGCCTGGGACGACTTGAGGTTTGTGGGTGACGATGAGCCAGAAAGCGATGACAACGATGGCACCGATAATGGCTAGACAGATGTGATTGGTGAACCAAATATCGGTCCACGTGTATTCCGCACCGTGAGACTCTTCCCATATCTCAGACGGAAACAGCGGCGCAGAATTGAAGGCGTCAACACCAAATGTGGGGACTTCCCCGTCCAGCAACGTTATTGCGTGCAGCCCTGCCATCTAGCCTCCTTGCCCTTAACCTAGCCTACTTTGTGCCGTAATGCTTGACAATGAGATATACACCCAGACCAGCTCCCAGAATCAAACCCACCGGCAATAAGAAGCCCGTGTGAAAGACCCGATCACCCAACCAGCCCAAACCACCATACAGAAGAAAGCCCGCAAGTA
>JAISJO010000104.1 GCA_031261485.1 Propionibacteriaceae bacterium
GCCCCCCGGTTTGGGGGTGCCCATCGTGTAGCGCGGCGACCCGCGGGCCCCCCAAGCGCCTCGCGGAACCACCGCCCCCACCAATCCCCCCCACCACCGCCCCCCGCCTGGAACTTCGACGTCCTGGCACTCACCGTGTAGCGCTGCACTCCCCGCAGAGAGACGCCAGATGGGGCGGTCAGTCTTCGGGGGTGGGGCGGGTGTGCCAGTACCCGCCGGGCGCGAACAGGGAATCGACCACGGTGTTGAGCAGTCCGAGTTCTTGAAGAGTGTCGAGGCTGGTGTACCGGGTGCGAATGGTCTGGGCTTGGTAATACGTGTGGCGCAGGTCCTCCAAACTCAGGCCGACTTGCGCGGGATGGTGGACGGCTCCGACTTGACGCAACATATCTTCCACGACTGCTGCCAGGAGAACTTGGGAAGCCACCCGCGACTCCAGGGCACCCCAGCGGTCCAGGATGTGATGGAGCCAGGCTTCGGCGTGGGCCGATGTGACATACTTACCCGCTGACGCGATGACTGACGCTTCACAGATGACTGGGTTGGATTGTAGGGCTCGTACCCTCGCCTCGTCGGCTTGGGGACTCGGCCAATGCGCTAGACGGGCCGCGATATCGTACCTTGTCATGTCCAGTTTCAGAAACTGCTCATACAACGCGCACATTGCTACTGTTCCCAGACCGACCTTGAAGCCATGGCTCAACGGCGGTTCCCACTCACGGCCCAGCCCCTCCATTTCCCATTGGTGGGAGAAGTAATGCCCAGCCCCAGAAGCCGGGCGCGAGGACCCCATGACCTGCATAGCCAGGCCCGACATGATGAGCCCTTCGGACAACTTCGTGATGGCGGTCAGGTCACCCTTGCGCAATCCCACTGGGTCGGCGAGCGCGTCACGCAGAGGGCCTTGGACGAGCCCCCACACATCGTCGTCGATGTGTTCGCGGCCCAGTTCGTCGGCGACGATCCAGTCGGCCCCCGCGGGTATCTTCTCGATGAGGTCGCCGTACCCCGTGGCCGTCAGGCGTGTGGGGGCTGCCGCCATGATGTCGAGGGGGACGATGACCGCGCGCGGTGCCGGGCATTCCTGGGTGCCCTTGACCCCATTCACCGTGATGGCGGCGCCGAACGAGGTGTACCCGTCGACGGACGCAGCCGTGCAGACGTTGAGGTACGAGCGGTTGTTGCGATGGGAAGACAGCTTGGTGACGTCGTTGAGCGAACCCGACGCGATGGAGACCGCCACTGCGTCTGTTGCGCCCAGGCGGGCGGTCAGGTCGTCGACCGTGTGGTCGTCCGCGAAGAGGGTGGGAGTCGCCGGGTACACAATGGGTTCGTCGGTCAGTATTCCGGCCTGCGCCAAGGATTGCGCGACGGCATCCCCCGCCACGGCCCACGTATTACCATCCGCGACAATGACGGCCCGAGCACCCGGGAATTGAGCCGCGAAGGTCGGGCCCGTTTGGTCGAGGACGTTGGTTCCGATGACTGCGGCGCGGGTGTCGAGTCCCCGGGCTAACACGGATGCGATGGTGGTCATGAGACCAGCCTATCCGCACTACTCACTCGTGTGTTTCCAGGCGTTACGAGGACAGGTGAGGCATGGAGCGTCTAAGTTTGGTGGTGGGGAGTATAGCGAGCGGAGCAGGGTGGTGGGCAGTACGGATGGTGAAGGCTTGGGCGCAAATCGTCCCGCCGATTTGGGGTGCCCTTGGGGAACCACTGATAAATCATGCACTGTCGTCGGAACCTCGGATCGGGCGGTCTTCGCGTCCCCTCTCTTGCGATGGACGTCCAGTCCATGTACAAGAGCGGGACCACGAATCCCATCCCGCCCGACGCCCCGCCACCAGCACAGCATTTATCAGCACTTCCCAGTGGAGCGAGGCGGTAAAGTGGCGCAGCCACCGCCTCGCGGAACGACCTGCACCATCCGTACTGCCCACCACCCGAAGGGCACTACTACTGCTGACGGACATGTGCGCCGATCAGTATTTCGCCCCACCAATACTCCCCACCACCTTAGGATGCAACGAGAGCCTAGGGACGGGTGCCTCAACGTTGTCCGGAGGCGCGTCCATACCTTCCCCCACCTAAAGGGAAATCGCAGAGGGCACTGGCATCACTCCAGCATTTCGGTGGACTTCTGTATCAAACTCGTGCCTGATTTGGCAGGCGGACGACCGTTCTTGGTACAGAAGTCGACAGGGGAGAGGGCAGGACCATTGGCGTACACTGGATGGCATGTCTGAATGGCCTGATGTGACGCCCGGTGGCACGACTGTCCTTGAGCGCGAAGTGGTCTTGCGTGATGAGAACGACCATGAACGCCTCTCCCATTACGTGACGCGCGAGAAGCTCACCGAGGCCATGATCAACGGTACGCCGGTGGTGGCGCTGTGCGGGAAGATCTGGGTTCCTTCGCGCGACCCCGAGAAGTACCCGGTATGTCCCGAATGCAAGGAGATTTGGGACTCCATGCCTCAAAACCGCTAGTCAGAAGCAAACCCCTGCGAATGGATACTGCGAGATCGCGCAGCATGACGAGTTACCATGCCATAGAATCGTAAGCCAGAGGCAAACTGCAGTCGATGGTTGCTGTGACATCGCTCGAAATGGCGGCAGCGGCAAGTTGCCGTATCCTCGGCGAAATATCAGCACTTCCTTGAGGCACTAGGATGGAGGGGCGAAAGGATGAGCATGAGTTGGAAGAAGGCACTGGCGGGACTCGCCGCCGCAGTGGTGATGTGCACAGGGCTGGCGGGGTGCTCCCCATCTCCTGGGACAGTGGCCATCGTGAGCGGGGAGACAATCACCCAGGGGCATGTGAACAGCGCTGTTGACACCCTCCGCATCATCACAGCGCGCACGCAGGGCAGTGAATCCTTGGCGACGCCTCAGTTCGTTATTCGGTATGAGATATTCCATCTCCTCTTCGAACAGGCAAACGCCAAACTTGGGCTGTCCATCACAGACGATGACAGAGTGACCATGTTGGAGCAGCAGTACGGCACGACCGGGCTTGCCGCCGACTTGTGGAATGACCCGGAGACGGTGGAGGCCATGAAGGGTATCCTGGACTTCGACATTGCCAATTCACTCATTTCCTATGGGGCAGTGAATACCCAAGAGTTCCTTGACGCGCTGGCCGCCCCATCAGTCAAGATCAACCCACGGTATGGGGGCTGGGACTTCAACGAGATGAATCTGACATCCTCCACAGTCCTCGGGGGACCCATGGCGGATGCCACACCCTTTACTGTTCCTTTGTGACGGCTGCGGTGGATGCTGAAGGGGACTCTCCCCTGGATGTGCAGGGCTCCCGCGACCGAGAAGGCAAGAAGGACCGTCCCCTTTTGTCCGGTTTGGCTGATTCCCGGGATTTGAGCGAGGTTGCTCGGCTTGTGGAGGTGGTCCATACTCTGCGCGAGCGCTGCCCTTGGGATGCCCGGCAGACCGCCCGTTCCCTGGTCCCGTATCTCATTGAGGAAACCGCTGAGGCCGTCGAGGCCATAGAGGAAGCCGACCGGGAGCACATGGTCGAGGAGTTGGGCGACCTGCTCTTTGAAGTATTGTTCCAAACCGAGATCGCGGGGGAGACTGGGCTGTACACCCTGGCCGACTTGGCGAGCGGGGTCGCGGACAAACTGATTTCCCGCCATCCCTGGGTCTTCGGCGGGCAGGACGCGCCCGAGGATGTGCTCGGAACCTGGGAGAAGAACAAGGTGGTGGAGAAGTCGCGGGCTTCGGCTCTGGACGACATTCCCTCTCCATTGTCTGCGCTGGCAAGGGCAAACAAGGTCGTCACGCGCATTCGGCGCAATGACATCGACGTACCGCTCGATGACGAGCCGGTCAGTGCCTTCGACGTGGGGCAGTCAATACTGGCGCTCGTGGCGCGGGCGCATGCAGCCGGTATCGACCCGGAACAGGCGTTGCGGGATGCTGTGCGAGACTTGGAAGTACAGGCGCGGGCCGTCGAGTCTGCGGCTTAGTTCCATCGTTGTTGGTTGTTGCCCTGTGGCTTCTTAGAGAAGGTAATTGGTGGGGGCGCCGCATGTGTGGGCAGTGTGGTGCGCAGGGCGTTTCGCGAGGCGGTGGCTGCGCCACTTTACCGCCTCGCTCCACTCGGGGCTTTCCCCAAATCGGTGGGACGATTTGCGCCCCAGCCTGCGCACCACACTGCCCACACCTGCGGCTGGGTTCATGCGGAGGGAATCATGTCATCCGTGGGGGAGGTGAGTTCTCTGCCGTCCCTGTCTAGGCGAACTTTGGCCTTGTCTGTGAGGATTCTTGGGTGTGGTTCGGAGTTGGTGCAGAGTTGGCCGATTTTCGGGCCGAGTTTGATCCCAGAACGGTATCGGCCATCGAAATCCGTCGGAATCGGCCAAAGTTGGATGCAGTGTGAAGAGGTGGGGGCGCCGCAGGTGCGGGCAGTGTGGTGCGCAGGGCGTTGCGCGAGGCGGTGGCTGTGGCTGAGTCGGTCCGCTGGAACGGCACCACTAGACTGGACCTATGGAGACACCTCGTGAACTTGTCCTTGTCGTCGACTACGGCGCGCAGTACGCCCAACTGATTGCGCGCAGGGTCCGCGAGGCTCACGTGTACTCCGAAATCATCCCGCACTCCGCTTCCGTCGAGCAGATCATGGCCAAGAAACCGTCTGCCATCATCTTGTCCGGTGGGCCCGCTTCGGTGTACGTGCCTGGCGCGCCTCAGGTCTCGGAGGCCCTGTTCGAGCAGGGTGTGCCGGTCTTCGGCATTTGTTACGGATTCCAGGCGATGGCGCTCACCTTGGGCGGGGAAGTCGACCGTACCGACTTGAGCGAGTTCGGGCGTACACCGCTGACCATCCGCGACCATGGCGGGTTGCTGACCGGATTGCCTGACGAGTTCTCCGTTTGGATGAGTCATGGGGTTTCCGTCCATCGCCCGCCCGAGGGTTTCGCGTGGCTGGCGTCGACCGCTGGCGCCGAGGTGGCCGCGATGGAGGACCCTGAGCGCCGCTTGGCGGGGGTCCAGTGGCATCCTGAGGTCTTGCATTCCGAACACGGTCAGGAAGTATTGTCTCACTTCCTCCACGACATCGCCGGGCTGGGATACGACTGGAACTCATCGACCATTGTCGAGGATTCTGTGCGGGCCATACGCGAGCAAGTCGGCGACGCACGAGTGTTGTGCGGACTGTCGGGCGGGGTGGATTCCGCTGTGGCCGCCGCACTCGTCCAGCGGGCGGTGGGCGACCAACTGACGTGCGTCTTCGTGGACCACGGGCTGCTGCGCAAGGGTGAGCGCGAAGGAGTCGAACGCGATTTCGTCGCTGCCACTGGCGCACACCTCGTGACTGCCGACGCCGCACAAATCTTCCTTGACAAGCTGAAAGGCATCTCCGAACCGGAAGCCAAACGTAAGGCCATTGGCGAACAATTCATCCGTACCTTCGAAGCCGAGGCTCGCAAGTTGGCTGGCCCGGAAGGTATGGACTTCCTCGTCCAAGGCACTTTGTACCCCGATGTGGTCGAGTCTGGAGGTGGCGAAGGCGCCGCCAACATCAAGTCCCACCACAATGTCGGCGGACTTCCTGATGACATGACATTTACCCTAGTTGAGCCGCTGCGAACCCTGTTCAAGGACGAGGTACGCGCAGTCGGAATGGAACTGGGGTTGCCGGAAGCAATGGTGTGGCGTCACCCGTTTCCCGGCCCTGGCTTGGCCATTCGCATCATCGGCGAGGTCACCCAGGAGCGCTTGGCGATTCTGCGGGAAGCCGACGCCATAGCGCGCGAAGAACTGACAGCCGCCGGGCTGGACAGAGACATTTGGCAATTCCCCGTGGTCTTGCTCGCCGATGTGCGTTCCGTGGGTGTCCAAGGCGACGAGCGCACGTACGGCCATCCCATCGTCCTACGCCCGGTGACCAGCGAGGACGCCATGACCGCCGACTGGGGGCGCCTGCCCTACGAGGTCCTGGAGAAGATCTCCACCCGCATCACCAACGAAGTACGCGAGGTCAATCGCGTGGTCGTCGACATCACCAGCAAACCCCCCGCCACCATCGAGTGGGAGTAGGCCTGCGGGCAAAGCAAGACCCGCCTCACAAGGGGATATGGGGCGGGCCGTGCTGGTTGTTGTGCGCTTGCGCGCGGATCATTACCTCAGGTCAGTGGGGTTCTGGGTGTCGGAGTTGCCGGTGTTCTTCAGAGAGGTCACAACGGAATCCAGACCAGACTTGTTGGTTGTGTCGAGGGGGAGCAGGAACCAGGCGGCGATGTACACCCAGAAGCCGATGCTGCCGAAGCAGGCAGCGACGACGGCGATCAGGCGAACGAGGCCGACGGAGATTCCGAAGGAGCGGGCGAAGCCAGCGCACACACCACCGAGGATGCGGTCAGAAGAGGAACGGGCGAGGGGAGCAGACATGATCTGCCTTTCTATTTAGGGGCGTTGGAAGCCCGAGGGGTTGTCGGAATCAGGTGGCATAGGGGGGTAGAAAGAGTCGACATGGAACGTGGGGTCCCCGCCGAAATACATAGGGGGCGCTTCGGTGGCACTGGGCTCTTGGAAGCGAGGGTGGTTGGCGCGTGGTCCCAACTGGCGGTTGGGCTTGGGGGAACGGAACTTCCACCAGAGGAAAACCGCGAGGCCGATAAAGACCACAGCGGGAATCCAACCGAAATATCCATCCCCAGTAATGTTGAGCAGGACCACAGCGACGACCAGGGCAATGAAAATACCGGTGGCGAGGCTGGACCGTCTCGGAGGGGTGGTCGTGGTCGAGTCCTTCGGCAAGAGGAACCACAAGACGATATAGAGGACCACAGTCACTCCTCCGCCGAATAGGGCACCTAGGGCAAAGACGACGCGGATGAGCGTGACATCAATGCCGAAGAAGTCCGCGAGCCCAGCAGCGACGCCAGCCAACTTCTTGTTGGCCATGTTGCGGGTGAGGGCGTGTTTTCTCATGTATACAAGCCTGCCTCATCGGCGGCCGCACCGCTATTGGGGGCCGCCCTGGTTTTCCCCTGAGCCGCGATTCTGTCATGCTGGAAGCGTGAGTGATTCTCGTGTGCCCAGAGCGTACCGACGGCTCGACTCTGCCTTCGTGGCGGGTGTCGCGTCGGGCGTCGCCGGGTACTTCCGCGTGTCCGTGTGGGTTGTGCGGGCGATCCTCCTCCTGTCGTGCGCCTGGAAGTTCTCGGGTGGCGTCGCCTACGGTTTGCTATGGCTCTTCCTCGCCGTCAGCCCCGATGAACGCTCTGGCAAGGGGAAACGAGGGGCAGCTGCCTGGGGTGCGGTTGGTCTATGGGTATTGTCCGCAGCGGCGCTTGTGGGTGTTGCGTTCATTGTCAGATGGTATGACACGTCGGTCATCGGGACGTACGCCTTGGAGATCGCGGTGGCGACCATCGGCGTTGGCCTCGTGTGGCGGATGCGCGATGTGCGCGGTGCGTGGTGGCTGCGGCTGATCGGGGTCATTTCTGGAGTGATGCTCGCCTGGGTCTCCATCGCCATGGTCACGGCCTCCGAAGTATCAAGCCGGGTCTGGTCCGCCGACCTGGCCGTGAATGCCATCGTGGTGTCTGCCCTACTCATGGGTGCCACTCTGGTCATGTGCGTGGTGTGTGGAGCAGCCTGGGTGGTGCATCCCGAACGGGCCGAGGAGCGGGAAGCTGCCCTGGTTGCTGCCACGAAGGCAGACATGGCGGCCCACCTCCACGACTCTGTGCTCCAGACCCTGGCGGTCATACAGAAACAGGCCGACGACACGGCCGTTGTGGCGCGCCTGGCTCGTGCCCAGGAAAAGGAACTGCGCACCTATCTCTATGGCGAGGCGCTGGACGAGGAATCCTTCAAGGCGGCCATGCGCGAGGTGGCCGATGAGTTGGAGGCGACGTACCCCATCCGGGTGGAGTTGGTCAGTGTGGGCGACCATGAACTGACCCCCGCCCTTGAGGCACTGGTCGCGGCGGCGCGCGAGGCGAGTGTCAACGCGGCGAAGCACTCAGGGGCTGAGCAGGTCGACGTATACACCGAAGTCAGCGGTTCTTCTGCGCAAGTCTTCGTGCGTGACCGAGGCAAGGGTTTCTCGCCGGAGGAAATTGGCGAGGATCGTATGGGCATCAGACGCTCCATCATCGGGCGGATGAACCGACACGGGGGACGTGCGTCGATTCGGTCCACGCCGGATGAGGGCACCGAAATTGAACTGACAATGCCGTATGGAAAGGATGCAGGAGATGAGTGACCAGACGAGCGAAGAGGCACCAGGCGAAGTGACAACGTACAAGGTCGTGATCGTGGACGACCACGCCATGTTGCGAACGGGGGTACGCTCCGAAATCACCCCGGCTGTGGATGTGGTGGGCGAAGGAGAGGATGTGGCCACCGGGGTGGCGGCGATCCTGGACAAGCATCCCGATGTGGTCCTCCTTGATGTCCACCTGCCTGGTGGCGGCGGTGCGGAAGTCATCCGGCAAGCCGGTACTGATACGCGCTATTTGGCCTTGTCAGTGTCAGATGCCGCCGAGGACGTCATCGGTATCATTCGGGCCGGAGCTCGGGGGTACGTCACGAAGTCCATCTCCGGGCCAGACCTCATCGACGCCATCACTCGAGTCGCAGAAGGGGATGCGGTGTTCTCGCCGCGCCTGGCAGGATTCGTCCTCGACGCTTTCTCCGGTTCCATCGAAGTTGAAAAGGTGGACGAGGATTTGGACCGACTCTCAGCGCGGGAGCAAGAGGTATTGAGGCTCATCGCGCGGGGGTACTCCTACCGTGAGGTCGCACGAGAGTTGTTCATCTCCATCAAGACAGTTGAGACCCATGTTTCGGCTGTCCTGCGCAAGTTACAATTGTCCAATCGGCACCAGTTGACTCGGTGGGCCACTGACCGGAAATTGGTGTAAGAATTCGGTCTGTTCACTGCTGAGGGGCGCTGATCCCGTTTCGTCGGGGCAGGTCGGCCTGCCTCGGCATCACCCCCAAAATCCTCCGACGCTGGCTTGTCCACCATGGTGGCACTTGCGTCGAGGGGCGCCGTGCTCGGCGGCCTTGCCGCCTTCAACGACCTTCAATCGCCTCGGAATCGAAGCAAGCTTCGTTCCTCGGCTCAATCGGTCGTCCGGTGTTTGGGGGTCCCCCGACGCCGGGCGCGGCCCATGGAACTGACTTTGCTCCAGGGCTGATGTGCCGCCTGGTCGGCCTGCCTCGCCCTTCTTACTTCTTACGCCCGACCAGGAAACCCCAGACGACAAGCACAAGGGCGGACCCGGCGATGGAGATGACCCAGGTGCGGACATCCCAGAAGGAGCCCATGGAGATGCCGAACAGGCGCGTGGACAACCACCCGCCGACCACGGAACCGACGACGCCGCAGATGAGAGCGGGGATGATTCCGCCGCCGATTTTTCCGGGGACGATGGCGCGGGCAACGCATCCGGCGACTAGGCCGATGATGAGAGAAGCAAGAAGTGTCATGACTTCAGTCTAGTTCAGAGGTGTGCCTTGCCTTCATGGGGGACTGCCCCCAATTGCCCCTGAATGGCATCGAACGGGGCTGGGGTAGGGGTCGAAGGAAGACTGTTCGGGGGCGGTTTCGGACTCGCCCAGTTCGTACCGCGACTCAGCGGGTCAGAGGTCGTACAGTGGTCCTCTCATGGGAATGTACGACGACGATTTCGCCCTCTCGGATGTGGAGGGACTCTTCGGCGCGCCTCCTGCGCCGCCTGCCGATGACGTGGGCCCCGACTCTATGGCGGGCCCTTTCTCGCAGGCAAGTTCACCTGCGATTACCGCTTCTGGCACAGGTTCTTACCTCTCGAATGACCACTTGCTCGATGGACTCAACCCGCCCCAACGCGAGGCGGTTGTTCATCTCGGGAGTCCACTCTTGGTCGTCGCGGGTGCTGGTTCGGGCAAGACGAGGGTTCTGACTAGGAGAATCGCGTACCTCATCTCGGAGCGCGGGGTACATCCTGGCGCCATTCTGGCCATTACCTTCACCAACAAGGCCGCTGCTGAGATGCGGGAGCGTGTGCGGGAACTTGTGGGGAATCGGTCGCGGTTCATGTGGGTGTCGACTTTTCACTCCGCGTGCGTGCGTATTCTGAGGGCTGACATCGACAAACTCGACATCGCCAAGTCCTTCTCCATTTACGACGACACCGACTCTCGCCGCCTGGTCACGACCATCATGCGCGAGCAAGGTTTGGACTCCAAGAAGCACACCCCGCGCGCCGTTCGTGGATGGATATCCGACCAGAAGAATGCGTTGGTGTCCGTGAGCGAGGCCCGTGTGGCTGTGGAGGGGAAGTACCCCTATGAGATGTTCGCTGAGGTGTACGCCGAGTATCAAACCCGTCTGAAAAGGGCGAACGCTCTCGATTTCGATGATCTCTTGTCCACCACGGTCCTCCTGCTCCAACGTTTTCCAGAGATACGTGAGAGGTATCGTCGGCGGTTCCGCCATGTCCTGGTGGACGAGTATCAGGACACAAACAGGGCGCAATACATCCTCATATCGCTGTTGTGTTCTCCCGAGACCGGACCGGGCAAGATTGACCCGCCTGAGTTGATGGTGGTGGGCGATTCGGACCAGTCGATTTACGCCTTCCGAGGGGCGACTATCGAAAACATCCTCCACTTCGAGCGTGACTTTCCTGGCGCGCGGACCATTGTCTTGGAGCAGAATTACCGCTCGACTCAGACCGTTCTGAGCGCCGCCAACGCCGTCATTTCGCACAACAAAGGTCGTCCGCCGAAGCGTCTGTGGACTGCGAGTGGGGACGGTGCCAAGATCGTCGGGTTCGTCGCCGACACGGAGCACGACGAGGCGCAGTTCATCGCCACGGAGATCAAATCGCTGGCTGACAAGGGAGAATCCAGGTACAAGGACGCTGCGGTGTTCTATCGCACGAACGCCCAGTCCCGTGCCCTTGAAGAGGTCTTCATCCGGGTCGGCCTGCCCTATCGTGTCGTGGGTGGGGTGAAGTTCTACGAGCGCAAGGAGATACGTGATGCCATTGCGTATTTGCGAGCAATCGCCAACCCGACTGACGACGTGTCTTTGCGGCGCATCCTGAACGTGCCCAAGCGGGGCATCGGGGACACGACCGAGGAGTTGGTGGCGTCATGGGCGCGTTCGGCTGAGATTTCGATGACCGAGGCGCTGGAGGATGTGCAGTCGATACCTGGTCTGAGTTCTCGGGCGTCCAAGCCGCTGGCGCAGTTCGCGGAACTGATGGCTCGACATCGTGCGATGGTCGAAGAGGGTGTGCCTGCTGACGAGATCTTGCGCTCGATTCTGGTGGAGTCGGGGTATTTCGAGTCGCTGACGGGCACGGGCGATGCCCAAGACGAGACCCGGGTGGAGAACCTGGCCGAGTTGATCGCCGTGGCTACTGAGTTCGTGGCGAGTGCCCATGAGGCTGACGCTGTGGACGATGACCCGCTGGCCGGGGATGACGAGGACTGGTTGGGAGGTGACGACGAGACCGAGGTCGGGCTGGGCGCAGTGGCGACCTTACCAAGAGAAACTGACAATGAAATGGCCGACAAACCTGGTCGCAGTTCCCGTTCCCTTCCGAATCTGCCTCCAAGCGCAACTCAGGTCACGGACTCGGACCATGTTCCCGATGAGGCCCTTCTCGGCGCCCCCGAACCGGACGACTCCCTGCCCGCCTTCCTGGAACGTATCGCCTTGGTGGCCGATTCGGACCAGATTCCTGACGCGGTCGCGGGGGAGGGCGTGGTCACCATGATGACCCTGCACACTGCCAAGGGTTTGGAGTTCGACACTGTCTTCCTGACCGGATTCGAGGACGGGTTGTTCCCCCACGAGCGGGCGGTCACCGACCCGACTGAGTTGGAAGAGGAGCGGCGTTTGGCGTACGTCGGCATCACGCGGGCTCGCAAACGGTTGTACATCACTCGGGCCCAGTCGCGGACAATGTGGGGCCAACCCACGTACAACCCGCCCTCGCGTTTTACCGAAGAAATACCGGCTGACTTGGTGGAATGGAAACGTTCCGCACGTGTGGGCACATGGTCGCAGGTGTCGAAACCCTCGTTGACCGACAAGCGCAGTTCGTCCCAGCCTGATGTCGAATCATTCATCACACGCGCCACGACCGCCAGGCCCAAGGTCGTCCCTGTCCTTGAGGTGGGGGACAAGGTTCTCCACTCCTCGTTCGGCCTGGGCAAAGTTCGGGCTGTGTCGGGTGAGGGGGACAAGAAGCGCGCCGAGATCGACTTCGGGTCGTATGGCGTGAAACTGCTCAGCGTGCAACACGCGCCCCTGGAGAAGTTGTGAGGGAGCGCCACGTACTCCGCCATCACCATTGAGGAACGTCCGTTCCCCGCCTGGAAAAGTCTTGAGGGAGCGTTACGGACCTTCACCCAAGCGACTCCTCGATGCGACTTGCGGCGAACTTTGGCCTACTCCGGCATGATTCTGTCTTCGTGTTCGGAGTTGGCTCAAAGTACGCCCGTTTCGGGCCTGGATTTCGGCCAACTTTGATCCTCGTCCGTGTGGGACGCCGAAATATCGGCGAAGTAGGCCAAAGTTGGACATGGTGGTGGGGCAGACATGTCAACTGGGTTTCAAGGCATTACTGGTCATGTATACGGAAGAGACATACTGGCTGGGCAGGCGTACTTCGTAGTTTGACGGGGTTTCGTCTCCGTGGAGAACGGCTGATGCGACACAATGGGGGGGTGGCCCATGAAGATTCCATCACACGCACGCTGACGGTTGAGGTGTACAAACCCCAGCCCGAGCGTGTGCGCGCGCCTGCTATGCCGTGGTGGGCCGCAGGAATCGGTGGCGCGGTCGTGTGCGCGGTGGGGGTGTGGGCCATCATCGCGGCCGTCGCCCTCCTGTCCCAGTTGGCCCAGACGGGCGGGGTCACCGGTGTGCCCATGGATTTCGCCACACGTTTCTGGCTTCTCGCGCATTCGGGGATTCTCACGATGGCAGGTTCTCAGATTTCTCTGATACCTCTAGGAGTAACCGCCATTGTCGCCTTGACTCTGCACGGAGTGGGCGGGTACGCAGCCAAGCAGGCGCTCTCGAGTGTCGATGACCTTCCCGAGGTGGGAGCCACGGTCGCCAAAGTCGCCGGGGTGGTCGCCGGGGTGTACACCGTTGTTGTCACTGCTGTCGCCATGGTCTTTGACATGGGTGGTCCTGCTCTGCGTGCGGGCGGTGGTGCTGCGGTATTAGGGCTTGTCATGGCATTCTTGGGAGCCCGGAGGGCGCTGGACTGGACGCCGACAAAATCCTGGCCGATGTGGACTCGCGCGATTCCGAAAGCCGCCATGGCCGCAGTGCTGGTGTGCCTCTTGGGCGGTGTCGTCTCCCTCATCGCGTCGCTTGTCGCCCACAGAGACCAGTTCATTACTATGACCGACCAGCTCCATCCAGGCGGGGTTGGCGGAACTGCTTTGGTGCTGCTCCAGCTGGCGTACGTCGTGAACATTGTCATATGGTGCGCCTCGTGGACAACAGGGGCGGGCTTCACTCTCGGCGACGGCTCATTGATCACCCTGCTCGGCTCGCACGTGGGCCTGCTGCCTCCCATCCCTGTCACGGCCATCATCCCAGCGCCCGTCGGGTCGTGGTGGAATCTGGCCTGGCTCGGCTTCCCCGTGGCTGCCGGGATGGTGGCTGCGGTGGTCGTGTTGCGCGCTCGTCCTCGTGCCCGTTTTGATGAGACCGCTCTGGTGGGCGGGCTGTCCGGGGTTGTCGCCGGAGGGTGCTTCGCACTCGTCGCCGCCCTGAGTCGAGGAGGTCTTGGGGTCGGGCGGCTGTCTTTCGTCGGTCCACATCTAGGAACAGTGGCCGTTCTGTCAGGTTGTCTCATGGGTATCTCCGGAGTCATCGCCGGATTGGTCATGGGGTTGATACGTGGTGCTTCGGGCGAGCCCAACCCCAAGTGGTGGGCACATTGGCGCTCCGACGAACCTGACGTCCCCACGTTGTACAAGCCGCAACCGGCAACACCTGTGTGGGTCGTTCCAGAGGAACCCACTGAGCGCATTGGTGACAAGAGTGGTGGTGCGGCTGCTTCCAACGTTGGAGAAGACCTCACGGTCGACCTGACTGATGATGCTGTGCTGGAATCTGTGCCTGCCGTGCCTGTCAACAAAGGTAAGGCTGCGGCCACTGCGCGACCAGGCTTACTTGCTCGTTTCCTCCACAGGGGCACAAAAGTGTTTTCGCAGCCAGAACCCGAGGCCGAACCAGTACCGGCGGCCGACGCGAGCCCTACTGAAGAGGGGCGACCTGAGGCGGAGGAGTCTTTGACCCAAGTAGCGTCCGAGCAATCTGATGAGAAAGCGACCGAAGAACCGACCAAGGAACCGGACCCCGCACAACCGCCCGACGAGCAACCCCCCCTGGACTTCTTCGCTGACGAGCGCTGACGAGTTCCCTGCTCAGACGCTAGCTACTGACAATGGCATCACATGATTCGCCGTGGGTAGGGACGCCACACGCGGCTAGATTTCGATGCCACACTTGGCGACGACGGCTTCCAGGACGGGCAAGGAGACGCCTTCGATGAGGCTGTTTGCGCCGTCATAGTAGGTCCAGCCAGGTATCTCAGACAGGAAATCTGCGTAGGACACCACTCCCAGGATCCGGTCTTGGCTCACGGAGTAGAAAGTGACGACCCACGACTGCACTTCAAAGTCTTGCCCATCTTCCTGCTCCATCCATAAAGGCACGCTCGGGGCATTGGGGAAGATGCTGCGCACGTCCTCTGTCAGCGTGTAGCTCCCCATGACCTCGTCGTCATGGGAGTAAAACCGGGGCTTCGCATAGTAGGCGTCCACCGATTGTTTCTCGTGGAGGTAATCGCGGAAACCGGACAAGTCGGTCGCGTCGGCAAGGAGTGCTCTCTCCTCGGCTCCGAGAGTGAGCGGCCACATCGCGCAGAAAAGCGTCAGAAATGAGTCTTTGTCTCGTGACAAGAAATCCGCCAGAGTCGACAGACTGAAATCCTTCATGGAAGTTCGCCACTCGGGAAGCTGATCGACAGTGATCGGCAATCCGTCCTGTTCGATGGTGGACTGTTTCCAGAAGCCCACGACGCGCTCAACAGTGTCGTAGAAGTCGTCTGTTTCCTCGGCTGTGCTTGGGGTGAGGAGGCGCAGGCTCACCTGGTTCTTCTCTCCCTTTCTCCAGGTGACGGAGAATCCACGTCCGATATGGTCGGGATGGAACAGGATGAAGTCTTCGGCGCCGACTTCACCGACGTCGAGCCGCAATCCGTCAAAACTACCGAAGGACAAGCCCTGGGCGCAGAGGACGTCGAATGGGAGAGCTTTCCTGAAGAAGCCCTTGTCTGTGTGTGTGATGGTGATATCAATGGACATCTTCTGTTCCCCTCCGATGTGTCCCGCACGTCACTGTGACCTGCCACTGCGAGTCTAGCCCCGCGAGGACAACGCGGCGGCACAGAAGAATGCAGAAGAATAGAGTGTAAATCGAACACAGGGTGCTAGTTGAACCTTGTGTTGACGTTCAACTGCGGTTAAGATGGGTACATGGCACTGATGTACTCCACGGTAACCGCGAAGGGGCAGATAACTCTTCCCGCTGAGTTGCGGCAGCAGTTCGGCTTTCGACCGGGCCAGCGAGTCGCTATAACGGCTGATGAGAACGGCGTGAGGGTCGACGCGCCGCCGAGTCTGGAGGGCCTGCGCCAGCGCCTCCAGACTGAGATGCGCCAGCAAGGCACCTGGGGTGCGGTCCTTGACCCTGACGAGGCTCGGATGATCGATATCGTGGAACGCCATGCCCAGTCTTGATACCAACTGTCTGCTGCGCTGGCTCCTTGCTGATATCCCAGACCAGGCCGAGCAAGTCGAACAGCTCTTGCACGACGGTCGCTCGTTTGACGTGGCTGATGAGGTGGTGCTGGAGACAGTGTTCGTACTGGAACGCCAAGCTCGGTTAGCCAGAACCACAGTCAAGGATGCCATCAATGTCGTCATGTCCGAGGCGGCCATCAACCTAGAGCGATCTCTATGGGAGGAAGTGATGGCCATCTACGTGGAAAGACCCAAGCTGTCCGTCGCAGACATTTACGTGGCGGTCAAAGCTGCGCGTCGAAACCAGACCCCGCTTTACACCTTCGACCAGAAAATGATCAACCAACTTCCTGGCTGCGCGCCGCCACCCCAATCAAGGACTCTCTAGGCCAAGCACAGGACCCAACCGGGACCGGCGAGTGGAGACCGAGCGCGGCGCAACGGCTTGTTTGGATAGACTGGTCTCGTGCCGCTTCGCCTCGTTGTCCTCATCTCGGGAACGGGTACACTCCTTCAAGCCCTTCTCGACGCCATCCAAGCTGGCACTCTGGATGCGGCTGTTGTGGCGGTTGGTGCGGATGGGGCTGCGGAAGGCCTTGTCAGAGCGGAGAAACTCGGTATTGACACCTTTGTGCTGCCTTTGCGCAAGGGTATGGACAGGTCGGCGTGGGATGAAGAACTGGCTCGGCGTGTGGGGGCATACGACCCGGACCTGGTCATCTCGGCGGGGTTCATGAAGATTGTGGGACCCGCATTCTTGGCAGTCTTCTCGGGTCGATTCATCAATACTCATCCGGCACTCTTGCCGAGTTTTCCTGGCGCTCACGGGGTACGGGACGCACTCGCGGCGGGGGTCAAGGTCACGGGATGCACAGTTTTCGCCGTCGACGCCGGGGTCGACACCGGTCCCATCATCGCTCAGGAATCCGTCGCCGTCTTGCCTGACGATGATGAAGAAACATTACATGAACGTATCAAGACAGTCGAGCGACGACTATTGGTCGAGGTTGTGAGAAAGTGGAGAAAGAATGGCTGACCGTATCGGTATTCGCAGGGCGCTCGTGAGCGTGTACGACAAGACTGGGCTGGTGGAACTGGGGCAAGCGCTGGCCCAGGCCGGTGTCGAGATTGTGTCCACGGGTTCGACTGCCAAGACTCTGGCCGCTGCGGGCGTTCCGGTCACCCCTGTGGAATCGGTCACTGGCTTCCCCGAATGCCTGGACGGCCGCGTCAAGACTCTTCATCCGAAGATTCACGCCGGTATTCTTGCGGATCGCCGCTTGGATTCGCATGTGGCCCAATTGGCAGAACTCGGCGTGGAGCCCTTCGACCTTGTGGTGTCCAATCTTTACCCCTTCACCCAGACTGTCGCGTCGGGGGCGAGCGTGGACGAGTGCGTGGAGCAAATCGACATCGGTGGGCCGTCCATGGTGCGTGCGGCGGCCAAGAATCATCCGAGTGTCGCCATTGTCACTTCCCCTTCGCAGTATCCGCAAGTGGTGCAGGCCCTTGCCGAGGGCGGGTACACACTTGCCCAGCGTCAAGGTTTGGCTCGCGAGGCGTTCATCCATACCGCTGAATACGATGTGGCTGTGGCGACCTGGATGACCTCTGTGTTCTCCGCTGAGGAGGGTTTGCCGGGTTGGGTTGGAGCGACCCATCGGCAGGCGCACACCTTGCGATACGGCGAAAACGCGCATCAGGCGGCGGCCCTCTACGTGGGCGGCGACTCTGGACTGGCTCAGGCTGAACAACTCGGCGGTAAAGAGATGAGCTACAACAACTACACGGACACCGACGCGGCCTACCGTGCGGCGTACGACTTCGACGCTCCTGCGGTTGCCATCATCAAGCACGCCAACCCCTGTGGCATCGCCGTGGGCACAGATATCGCCGACGCCCACCGCAAGGCCCACGCCTGCGACCCGCTGTCTGCCTTTGGCGGGGTCATCGCAGCGAATAGGGAAGTCAGCGCGGAGATGGCTGCAACCGTCAAGGACATTTTCACCGAGGTCATCGTCGCGCCCTCCTACGAGCCCCAGGCGCTGGAGATCTTGACCAAGAAGAAGAACCTGCGCATCCTGGTGGCGCCCGCCTACCCGGCACCTGCGCTGGAGACCAAGGCGATCACGGGGGGCCTGCTTGTCCAAGAACCCGACCGCATCGACGCACCTGGCGATGACCCCCAGACGTGGGAACTCAAGGCGGGGGTGGGGGTCGATGAGGCGACCCTGGCGGATTTGGCTTTCGCCTGGCGGGCCGTGCGCTCAGTGAAATCCAACGCCATCTTGTTGGCCCACGAAGGGGCGAGTGTGGGCGTGGGCATGGGCCAGGTCAATCGCGTGGACTCCTGCCGCTTGGCTGTCGAACGGGCAGGGGAGCGGGCGGCGGGTTCCGTGGCCGCGTCGGACGCTTTCTTCCCCTTCGCCGACGGTCCCCAGATCCTGCTGGACGCGGGCGTGAAAGCCATCGTGGAACCCGGTGGGTCGATCCGTGATGATGAGACCATTGCCGCTTGTGAGGCGGCAGGTGTGGCCCTGTACTTCACCGGGACCAGGCACTTCTTCCACTAGCCAGGCGCGAACTGTCGGGTGGAGGCATTTATCATCCTGCGCGAAGAACAACCAGTGTGTCCTTAGCCCAACCAGGTGAGAGCGGCGGCCATCCCTTCGGGGGTCAGGTCGTGGTCGCAGTCGAGGAATTGGGCTGTGTAGTGGCCCGGTTGGTCGGTGAAAAGCCTTGTCAGGCGGTTGTGCGCGTCGGACATGCCTTGGGCTGGGAAGAGAGCGTCCCGCAGTCCGTAGAGGACGAAGAGGTCCGCCTTGCGACGGTTGGCCGCCAGGTCGGGGAGGTCCGAGACGCGGGCCAAGCCTGGGATGTGCACACCCCAGGAGTGCGTGGCGACATGGTCGGGCAGCAAACCGGCCAGCGTGGTCATCATGTTGAGGACGCCCACGCGACTGATGTCGGGGCACAGCGCGGACAAGTTGGTTGCGCGGCCTCCACCGCCCGAGTGGCCCATGACTGCTGGGGTGCTTCCCAGGAGCGCGCGGGCGATGTCGAGGCTGATCAGGTCGTCGTACGCGATCATGCCGGGGTACGTGGTCCCGAGGTCGATGGATGCTTTGGCTGCGATGTGCTCGTGGAACATGGCGAGGTCGTCGTACCTGCGCCACAACGGTGAATCGGCCGCGCTTAGCAGGTCGACGTACGGCAGCAGGCGTGGCGAGTCGAGGGTGAAACGTCTGGCGCCCCAGGAGAAGGTGTCGGGGCAGAAGACGGCGTGTCCCTTCAGCGCAGCCAACGTCGCCAAGGTGGCCGACTGTCCTTGTCGATAGTGTCGCGCGATTTCGGCCTGCTCACAATGGTCGTCCGCACTCAGAGGTAAGTCCCGGTACGCGCCGATTGACTTGATGAGGTTGTGCGAATGGAGGTGCATCAAGGTCGGCAGAGTCGTCGGGTTGGTGCCGGTGAGGTGCATGAGGTAGCCGTGATTGCGCGGCCCGAAGCCACAGTCCCAGGCGTACTCCGTGATGGTCAGCGTGTCCTTACCTTCGGACAGGCCAGGTATCTCGACCGTTTCGGGTACGGGTCCGAGGTCGCTGCCCGATACTTCCCATGTACGGACAATGTACGGATTCGGCTTGTCAAACGTCGGTATTCCCATGAGTCGCGCGGCCAGCGATGTCCATTCGTCGCCGTCCAAGAGCGGATGCGTGGCCATGTACGCAGGCCAGTCCTCATACCCAGTGATGTCTGACATGCGTTTCCTTTCCGTCAGTAGCTCGTGCCGCGAAGAAGTCTGTCGACGGGCAAACTCAGCCCGCGTACACGACAGGCTGTCCAGAAGCAATCGATGCGCCCATGATGCCGTACCCCCTGACATCGGTAAACCCGTGCGCCTTCATGAAGGATGCCGCCCGCCCGCCTCGCCCGCCGGCATTACAATACACAATGTATTCTGCGTCTTTGGGGAACTCGGCGATCTCCCGACCAAAGGAAGGGTCGCGGTAGTCCACGTTGATGGCGCCCTCGACGTGCCGGGCATTGAACTCGGCGCGTGTACGTACATCGATGATCAAGCGCATAAGAGCAGTTTAGCTCCACGGAAACCCCGATGAACATGCCACTAACAAGGGCCGCGCCCGGTGTCGGGGGACCCCCAAACACCGGACGGCGCCCCTCGATGAAAGTGTCACCATGGCAGCGAAGCCAGCGTCGGAGGATTTTGGGGGTGACACCGAGGCAGGCCGAGTGCGTCGATCCTATCGATCGAGAGGCAACCCCAGTTCCTCGGGGGTGACCGGACGACCTTCGACGAGGGACACGTTGCCGCAGATGCCGACTGCGATCGCACGTACACCGTCGATCCAGTCAGACGGGCGACCCAGGGGATCATCCGACGGGCCGACGAAGACGTCTTTGAGCAAGAGGGCGTCGCCGCCGCCATGTCCGCCGGGCCCAACTTCGGGGATGGGCCGCTCTTCTGCGAGTGCGAAGTGCTTCTGGACGATGAGGTGCTCGCCGACAGGGCGCACGGTGTCATCGACGTCGGAGCCGGAATAGCTGGGGTCCAGGACCTCGACCTTGTCGTCCTTGAACAGCACGCCCGAGCGCTCGACCACCATCAGTTCGGCCCGTCCCAGAGTCCCGTTGACGCACATGCGATATCCCTCCCAGGGGCTGTGCGCGTTGAGCGAATAGGACATGGACGCCCCGCTGCGGTAGTCCACCACGAGCGAGAGATTGTCTTCCGTGGTCACCCCCTCGGCGAAGACGTCCTGGTCGCGTAGGTACCCGTCGTAGTGCTCCTGGTCCAAGTACAACTCCTTGAGGCGAGGGTCGTTGCGCAGGTCCAACTCGAAGGGGGAGTGCGCGCCGTCGTGGGTGCCGCGCGGGGAGTGGGGCGGCAATGCCTTGGCGGTCGAAGAGCGAGAGCCGTAGAACTTGACCCCGCCCGAGGCGTACACGCGGGCTGGCACATCATTGATCCACCAGTTGACAAGGTCGAAGTGGTGGGACGCCTTGTGGATGAGCAGGCCGCCGCAGTTCGCCTTGGAGCGATGCCAGCGGCGGAAGTAATCCGCGCCATGGGCGGTGTCGAGGACCCACTCGAAGGTGACCGAGGTGACCTCGCCAATCTCGCCGGAAGCGATGACCTCTTTCAAGGCGGAGTTGCGCGGTGAGTAGCGGTAATTGAAGGTCACGACGACCTTGTGCCCTGTCTCCTCGACCGCGTCGGCGATGCGTTTGGCAGCGCCTGAGTTGATGGTCAGTGGCTTCTCAGTGACGATGTCGCATCCCGCCTCTAGGGAGCGGCAAATCATATCGGCGTGGGTGTAATCCGGGGAGGTCACAATGACCCTCTCAGCGCCCGATTCGGCGAGAATCGCCTCCAAGTCGTCGGGGCCCCCGGTCAGAATCGAGGATACATCGAGGCCCTTCGCAGCCAAAGTGGCTCTGTGTACTTCGATACGTCCGGGGTTCGTGTCGATCATGGCAACTAGCGTCGCGACATCCTTGTGGTCGCCAGCGATGGCGTCGAGGTACATTTGGGCGCGATGGCCGCAGCCAATTTGAGCATACTTGGTCATATTTACTCCTTTGTGTCAATCGTATGAGTATGAGGGCCGACCAAGGCTAAGTAGTCCAGGAATTGCCTCACATGAGTTTGCAGGTGCCGCCGCGCGGCTCACTTGATACCAGTCGTGGCGATGCCCTTGATGAGGAAGCGCTGACCGAACAGGAAGGCCAGGAAGATAGGTACAAGCGACAATACACTCATAGCGAATATCGAGCCCCAGTTCGTCGAGCCAGCCGAATCCTGGAAAGCGCGCAACCCCAACTGAACGGTGTACATCCTCGGATTGCCTTGCAGGTAAATCATCGATCCGAAGAAGTCGTTCCATGTCCAGATGAAGGTGAAGATAGCCGTGGTGGCGATGGCCGGGACCATGAGCGGCATGATGATATTAAAGAAGATGCGGAAGTGCCCGCACCCATCGATGAGCGCTGCCTCATCCAGTTCTTTCGGCAACCCGCGGATGAATTGCACCATGAGGAAGATGAAGAAAGAGTCAGTGGCAAGCAGTTTTGGCAAGATGAGTGGCCAGAACGTTCCGACCAGGCCCAACTTGGAGAAGATGATGTACTGCGGGACGAGCACGACGTGGCTGGGCAACATGATGGTCAGCAGCATGGCTGCGAACAAGATGGTGCGTGCGGTGAACTTCAGGCGTGCGAAGGCGTAGGCGGCCAGCGAGCAGGAGAAGACGTTGCCGATGATGCACCCAATCACGACGATCATCGAGTTCGTCATGAACAGCCCGAAGGGTAAGTCCAGCGCACCATAAGAGAGCGCGTCCCAGCCATATACGTAATTGTCAGTTGTGAAGTCACTGGCAATGAGGCCAGGTTCGCGGAAGATGCGGTCGGCAGGTCGGAAAGAGGATACGACCATCCATACCACAGGATAAATCATGGTCACAGCAGCAGCCAAGAGTCCGACGTGCTTGAGGACGGATTTGATCCTCGACATGATGTGGGCGAAAGTGGCATTGCGCTTCGGCAGGGCCTTTTCTTCCGGCCATTCCAGACGGCCGGGCGTGGCCACAATGGTGGTTGCAGGTGCGGAATCAGTCTTCATAGAACACCCAATACTTACTCGTCCAGAATGTGAGACCGGTGAATACGGCAATGATGAGAACGAGGAACCAGGCCATCGCTGAGGCGTAACCCATCTCGAACTTGTTGGTGAACCCCATGTTGTAGAGGTACAGCGAATAGAACAAGGTGGAGTTGACTGGCCCGCCCCTGCCGTTCGACACGATGTACGCCTGTGTGAACGATTGGAAGGCCCCGATGACTTGGAGGACCAGGTTGAAGAAGATGATGGGGCTGAGCAGAGGCATCGTGATCCTCCAGAACTGGGTCCACTTGCTGGCCCCGTCCACGCTCGCCGCCTCGTAATACATCGTGGGGATTTGGCGAAGCCCGGCGAGGAAGATGATCATGGGCGAACCGAAGGTCCAGATATGCAGGATCATGATGGTGATCAAGGAGTACTTCGGGTCCCCAATGAAGGAGTAGTCGAAGGTCTCGATGAGTCCCAACTTGGCAAGGATTGTCGGCACGAGGCCTTGCGACCCGAAGATTTGTGACCACAGCAGAGAGATGGCAACCGAGGAGCCCATGAGAGAAGGTAGGTAGAACACTGAGCGATAGAAGGCGAGCCCCTTCATCCCCTGGTTGAGGACAACCGCTATGAGCAGAGCGAGCGACAGTTGTAGGGGTGTGGACACGAGTACGTAGGTCAGTGTGACTCGGAAGGAGTCAAGTAGGTTGGGATCAGAGAACATCCTGATGTAGTTCCCCAGTCCGAGGAATTCGGATGTCTTGCGGGTCAAACGATAGTTCGTGAAGGACAGGACAAGGCTGGTGACTAAGGGGATTGCAGTGATCAGGAGAAAACCCACGAGCCATGGCGCCAGAAAGATGAAGGCGACACTGTTGTGCGTGGACTCAGACTTGCCACCTTTGAGCTTCCTCAGCTCCATCAGGGCACTCATTGTTACTCTCCACTCCGTCGTTGGGTAAGCGCTTTCCGCTCATTATTGCAGTACTGCCGAACTTTGTAAACCTTTCCACTGGTCCAGGCGGGTCATCGGGGGCTCACATGGACGATTTCCTGGGGAAATACGCCGTCACCACGGTCCTTGTGGCTAGTGAAGGGTTATCAAATTGTTATCGGAATACGCTTTCCAAAAGCTCTGCGCTCATGTATGGTGAATCTCAGTATACGTGGGCACTCCCGGTGCCCCTGACAGAATCGGAGTTCAAAGATGACTCATCTTCTCAAGAAGGCAAGCGTTCTCGCCGTGACGGCTTTGGCCGCATCCATGGCGTTGGCGGGCTGCACTGGTGGTGGCAATACTGGTGGAACGTCTAACGACGGAACTCGTCCGGTGGAAGAGACCGGCCAGGTTACCCTCAAGTTCATGTGGTGGGGCAATGAGACCCGCAACAAGCTCACCCAAGAAGTCCTGGACAAGTTCCAGGCTCAGTATCCCAATATCAAGGTGGAGACGGAAACATCTGACTTCGCCTCGTATTTCGCCAAGGTCTCGACATCGATTGCTGCCGGCCAGGCCCCGGACGTCCTCCAGATGGATGAGAAGTTCATCGCCACCTATGGTCTCGATGACAACCTGATGGACCTTGAGTCCATTGGCATCGACCTGTCGAAGTTCGATCAGGGCTCTATCGACGCTGGCCGTGTGGACGGCAAGTTGTACGGCGCGACCTTCGGTATCAACGTTCCCGTGATTCTCGCCAACCCGGCAGTGTTCGCCAAGGCCGGCGTGGACATGCCCGATGACACCAAGTGGACATGGGATGACTACGCCACAATCGCTTCAGAAATCGGCGCCAAGGGTGGCTCGGACTACTACGGCTCGACGTCCCTGATTGGTGTGGACGGCCCCCTGAAGGTGTGGTTGCGCGAGCATGGCAAGCAACAGTTCACCACTGAAGGCATTGGCTTCGAAGGCGCGGACGTGGCACCTTACTATCAGTACTGGCTGGATCTGCAGACTGCGACTGGAACCCCTCCGGCTACCGTCTCCGTTGAAGAAGGCACGAAGGCTCTCAATGAGGGACTGTTCGCCACGAACCGCGTTGCTCTGACCTTCCAGTGGTCGAACCAGGTCAAGGCGCTCGACGCGGCCTCTGGCCAAGACATCGCTCTGCTTCGTCCTCCGACCACGACGGGCAAAGCCGCTGACGCGAACCTGTGGCTGAAGTCCTCGATGTACCTGTCGATCGGCAAAGACACCAAGCATGCTGACGCCGCTCTGAAGCTCGTCGAGTTCTTCATCAACAACACCGAAGCTGGGGCAATCCTGGGCACCGAACGTGGCATCTCCCCCAACTCCGAGGTCCGCGACGCTGTCAAGGCCTCCTTGGACGCTTCTGACAAGAAGGTTGTGGACTTCATTGACAAGGTCACCCCTGAACTCGGTGGCGCTTCGCTGGTTCCGCTGCCCGGTGGCGGCCAGTCTGAGGCCATTCAGAAGAAGTATGGTGAGGCAGTCCTTTTGGGGACAGATACCCCAGCAACTGCAGCAGACAACTTCGTCAAGGAGTTGAAGGTCGAGATGGAACTCAAGTAGTCCCATTCTTAGTCTGATGGAAGGGCGGCCCTGCGGGGTCGCCCTTCTGCATGTGCCGGGTGGCTGGAGAACCGCCGACCTCGTCACCCTGCGCGTAAGTCGCAGGGTCCAGAATCTACGCTTGTCAGATGGATTCCGCGACTTCGCGCAGAATGACAGAGAGCTTGGTCGGCTACAAGCGCTCCGCTAGGCTGTGCCGAACCTGCGCTCGCGGTCGGCGTACATCTCGACGGCCCGCCACAGGTCGCGCCTATCAAAATCAGGCCACAGTCGGTCGAGGAAGACCATCTCCGAATAGGCCAACTGCCACAGGAGGAAGTTCGATGTGCGTTGCTCGCCAGACGAGCGGATGAACAGATCCACATCGGGGACGTCGGGGCAGTAGAGGAAGCGGCGGAAACTGGCTTCGCTGATGTGGTCGGGGTTGAGTTTCCCGTCAGCCGCCTCCCTGGCGATGCCTCGTACAGCGTCGACGATCTCCGCGCGGCCGCCGTAATTGACGCAGAACTGCAAGGTTAGTGTCGTATTGTCTTTGGTGATGGCCTCGGCTTGCTGGAGTTCCTTGATGACCGATGCCCATAATCGAGGGGTGCGCCCAGCCCAGCGAATCCTCACGCCCAAGGCGTCCAAGTCCTCGCGGCGGCGGTGGATGACGTCGCGGTTGAAGCCCATGAGCCAATGGACCTCGGCGGGGGAGCGCTTCCAGTTCTCGGTGGAGAAGGCGTATACACTCAGGTACGGGATCCCGATTTCGATGGCGCCCTCAATGACGTCGAAGAGGGCCCCTTCGCCTTTCTCGTGCCCGTCGGTGCGAGGCAGTCCCCGCTTCTTGGCCCAGCGCCCGTTACCATCCATGACGATGGCGACGTGGCGGGGAATGTCGGCGACCTCGGGTGGGGTCGCGCCCGACGGATGCGGAGTCGGTGGGCGTTTCTCAGGGCGGATGAAAGGACGGGCCATAGGATTGATACTAGTGGTGTTGCGGTTCCCGTTGCTCATTGGCTGGATGCGACTGGGTGTCAGATGGATTCTGCGACTTCGCGCAGAATGACGATGACAAGAGGGAAGACAAGATGGGAAGGTCTTCGTTTGTCTCGACCTCTCGGTTCGGTCGCGGTGCTGTATGCGCATGCAGGAGGTATGCTCCATCAGGGCTCATGAAGGAGGTGGCATGGCGACGTACAACGACGAGGCTGTCGTCCTGCGCACCTATCGCCTCGGGGAGGCCGACCGTATCATTACCCTGCTGACCCGCCGTCACGGGAAGGTGCGCGGGGTCGCCAAGGGGGTTCGGCGCACATCCTCGAAGTTCGGCGCCCGACTGGAACCCTTCGCCCATGTGGACCTTCAAATCACCGAGGGGCGCACGCTGGACATCTTCACCTCCGTGGTGACCAAGACTTTGTTCAGCAAAGATGTGGTCGATGACTACGGGAGATACACCGCCGCCGAGGCCATGGTCGAGGTCGCGGACAAAGTCGTCTCGGAGGAGGGCATCCCCGCATTGCAACAGTATTTGCTACTTGTTGGGGCGTTGCGGGCCTTGTGCGAGGGGACCACGGATGGGCCGCGTCCCGCGGTGGTCATCCTGGACTCGTACATGCTTCGCGCGACTGCGATTGCCGGGTACACCCCTGCGCTCGACGTGTGCGCGGTGTGCGGTGCTGTCGGGCCTCATTCTTTCTTCCACCCCGCCTCGGGCGGCATGGTGTGCGTGCATGACCGCCCACCTGGTGCGGTCTCAGTGGCGCCTGCGACTTTGGCGTACCTCGGCGCACTCCTGGCCGGGGACTGGGTCGCCACTCGGGATGTGCCGCGTTCGCGCATGGATGAGACCTCGGGTATGGTCGCCGCGTTCGTCAACTGGCATCTAGAGCGTGGGGTACGTTCGCTGGGGCATGTGGACCGTTCCTGATCGTCTCCATTTGCCTGGCCCCAAACTCGGCTCCCGGACGAAATCGACGAAAACCCGCGCTGACCTAGTGACGAAGTCGGCATCCTCCCGTAAGCTCGTGGTATGGCACACACCGACGTGATTTCCGATCTATCCTCCCGCTGGCCGGAGAACAAGATAGCGCCCTCTTTGGGTCGCATCAAGGCTCTCATGGAGTTGCTGGGAGAACCCCAAAAGTCAGCCTCGATGATCCACATCACGGGCACGAATGGCAAAGGCTCCACGGCCATCATCGCCGACGCCCTGCTGCGCGCCCAAGGATTGAGGACTGGTAGGTACACCTCCCCGCACTTGGCCGACCCGCGCGAGCGTATCTGCCTGGACGGCCAGCCCATCTCTGAGGCCCTGTTCGACAAGACGTGGGCCGAGATTGCTCCCTACGTCGAGATGGTGGACGACCAGCTCATCGACGGGGTGCCTATGACGTACTTCGAGGTGCTGACCGGGATGGCCTATGCCTGCTTCGCCGACGCGCCTGTGGACGTCATGGTGGTCGAGGTCGGCATGGGCGGGCGCTGGGACGCGACCAACGTCGCCGATGCTGCCGTGGCCGTCTTCACCCCCATCTCGCTGGACCATCTGGAGTTCTTAGGCGACACCATCGAGAAAATCGCCACGGAGAAGGCTGGCATCATCAAGCACGAGACCCGCGTCATTTTGGCCGGTCAGACATCTGAAGCCGCCTCCGTTCTCTTGGGGACAGCGGTCAAAATGGGTGCGTCCGTCGTGCGCGAAGGTGTGGAGTTCGGCGTCTTGGATCGCACCCCTGCCGTCGGTGGGCAGGTCATTCGGCTGGAGACTGCGGCCGGGCCGGTGCCTGACCTCTTCCTTCCCTTGTACGGGGCTGATATGGCCCGTAATGCCTCTCGTGCGGTCGCAGCGGTCGAAGAGTTGTACGGAGGGCGTGGGCTGAACCCCAAGGTCATTGCGGACGGTTTTGCCCTGGTTGAAGCCCCCGCACGCACCGAGCTGGTCCATTCGGCTCCGCCCATTGTCATCGACACCTGCCACAACCCTGCCGCCGTGACGTCCACCTTGGCGACCATGGATGAGGCCTTCGCTTTCGCTCCTCAGATCGCCATCTGGGGGATGATGGCTGACAAGGATATTCCTGCGACTTTGGCCCTGCTGGAGCCGGAGGTACAAACTATCGTCGTGACACATGCGGACACTCCTCGGGCCATGAAAGCCGAGGCATTGGGGGCGCTAGCGCGAGGCATTTTCGGTGACGACAGAGTCATCGTGCAGCCGTCCTTGCCGGATGCCATCGAACACGCCGTCGGATTGGCAGATGAAGCCGGACCCGGAGCAGGCATTCTCCTGGCAGGGTCGAGTTTCCTCGCTGGAGAGGCCCGGACCTTCTTGGTGTCTCAGAAGGGGTAGACACCAAGAAGGCCAGAATTGGGGACCGAGCCGATATCAAGGGCGGGCTTCACAATGCCTAACAGTTGGGTGGAACACCATCATGGTGACGCCCCACCCAACTGCGGCTGTGGTATGTTGCGACGCTCAGGCGCGGCTAGAGGCACGGCGGGCGACGAAGACGCCTGCTGCAAGGAACAGGCCTGCGAGCCCAGCCAGTGGCGAAACGCCAGATTCGACCCTACCGCCAGTCTGGACCTCGATTGCTGAGGCGACTTTCACCGCCACGGTGGCAGTGACGCTCTGACCGGCTGCGTCAGTTGTGACATAGGTGAAGGTGTCGGTGCCGGAGAATCCGTCATCGGGAGTGTAGGTGATCTTGCCACCGTCAATGACGGCAGTGCCATGGCCCGGGGTGCCGACTGATGTGAGGGTCAGCGTGCTTCCCTTGTCATTCGCAAGGACGTCTATCACCGTGGCGCCTGAACCGTGAGGGAGGTCGAAGGAGTCATTCGTCGCTGTCGGAGTGACAGTGACCGTCACATTGGCGGTCGCGGGAGCGAGCCCCGGCGACTCAACGGTGTACGTGAATGCATCCGGGCCAGAGTAGCCCGCCTCGGGGGTGTAAACGACATTGACACCGTTCACCACAGCGGTCCCGTGGGCCGGTGGGGTCACCGAGGTCACGACAAGATCTGCTCCTGTGTCGTTGGCCGTCACTGGAATCGACACTGCAGTCTCGGCAGGCGTTGTGGCCGTGTCGTCGTCCGCAGTGGCGAAGTTCGTGATGAAGCTGCCACCCTTGATCAAGACGATTGAGTCGTAGCTATGATCATAGACGTCGGCGATAGCGAACTTGATGTGATTGACCACTCCCGGGTTGACGGGCGCCTGGCAGGTGAGGACGGTGGTGAGTCCATCGAGACCCGTGTCGAAATTGCCTGAGTTTGGTGGGTTGTCACGATAGAATGCAGCATTGGCAACGTTGTTGACTGTGTTGATGGAAATGATGTCGTTGGCTGGGCCTATGACAGCGCAGTTCACGCCATTGACGAACAAGCCGAAAACATCGGTATATGAACTGTTGACGTATTCTGTGTATTCATCTGAGCCGAAAACGTACTGGAACTGCAGTAGATCGGATTCGGCGACGAAATCAAACTCCAGTGAGATGGCGTCATAAGTGATTGAACCCGGGGGGAGCAATGCGGCCAAGTCGGCGTCCCCTGGCCTGGACATGTTCCACGATGTGCCGCCGGAAGTATTCGGGCCGGGAAGAGCCGAGTCTGAAGGGTCATCGGTAATCTGCCCCGTCGAGAGGGCCACACCAGAGTCGACGCCAATGTCGGCGAAGCCAGAGAAGGTGCCGATAGACCAAGAGCTTCCTGTCACAGTCGCATTGCTGATAACAGTGGTATCTCCAACCAGAGAATGAGCGAGGTCCTCAGCAGTGATGGTGCCACCGTTCAGGTTGGTGACCACTTGGCCAGGCGACGCCTGCGCGATGCCTGTAGTGAACACTGCGGCCGACAGCACGACAGTGACAGCTAACGCTGATGTTAAACGATGAATCTTCATTTGCAGTCCCTTCTCTGCTCATGAGAGGGCATAACCACACTGACCACCCTCATGATAAGGGAATATAGCACCTCTTCGGACCTTTCTCAATTGAGTCCAAATCGGGCGTTTCTTGACGTTGGCGGGGACGATCTTGCCCCTAAGAAGTGTCAGCCTGAGTGTCCGTCGTGAGCGTCAAAGCCCGCCCTCAGGCCCTGGGGAAGCACTGATCGTCAGCACTTCACTAGCGGTGCCGTCCCTTGCCAGAGCACGGTAGTCGTCAGCCAGAATGCTGTAAATCGCCGCGTCGCCGATGCCAGCGTTGGGCGTCATGCGCTGTCGTAGGGTGCCTTCGTGGCGCATACCGCAGGCCGCCATGACCTTTCCTGAGTTGGGGTTACGGGTGTCGTGCTCGGCCTCAATGCGGTTGACGCCGACCTCCTCGAAGAAGAACCGGATCACTTCAGCCAGCGCCTCGGATGTGTACCCCTGATGCCACCAGGGTTGGCCGATGCAATAGCCGATGTCCACCATGGAGATGTTGTCGTCAGCGCCGACAACTCCTATGGCACCGATTGGTTGGCCGCTTTCCTTTGGCTCAATGGCCCATTGGTAGTAGTCCACGTCGGCGTACGACTGGCACCACTGGCTCAGCAGCGAGCGGGAGACATCCAGATCTGGATGGGCTGGCCAGCGAAGAAACGTGGTCACCTCTGGATCGGAAGCCCAGTTATGAAACATTGCCTCAGCGTCAGTCAACGCGAATTGCCGCAGTGTTAGCCGACTTGTTTCCAGTCGGAGGGTTCCGAGATGCGAGGGTTTCATAAGTGCGAGTCTATTGGGAGTGTGACCCAGTGTCATCTGCATCAGTCTCGACCGCAATAATGATGCGTCGACCTATGGCATCGGCCTTGAGACACAAGGACCCTCGCCCCTCTTTGCAGGGTTGCCGACACTATTGTCTATCAAAAAGTGTCAGTGGGATACACTTTTTCCCACTAAAAAGTGTTAGTCTAGGCGGGAGAGTTCCAGCATCGGAGGTAGGTCATGCGTCGCAGAATCGAAGAGCGCTTGGCTCACTGGCAGGCGAAGCAACAACCTCTGCCGCTTCTGCTGCTGGGCGCACGTCAGGTGGGCAAGACTTACACAGTGAGACAGTTTGCTCAGACTCACTTTCGGCAGGTGGCCTACGTCAACTTCCAGATGGATATTGCTCGTTTGACACGTCTGTTTGAGGCTGATCTTGACCCGAGGCGCATCGTCACCGATCTTGGCCTACTGCTGGGGATGAAAATCACTGCGGAAGACACCGTGCTCATCTTTGACGAGGTGCAACTGTGTCAGCCCGCTCTGACATCGTTGAAATACTTTGCTGAGCAATGTCCCCAGTTTCGCGTCATTGCGACGGGCAGCCTGTTCGGAGTGACCGTCTCGCGGGCCGCCCAGTATTCCTTCCCGGTTGGGAAAGTTGAGGTATTGCATCTTTACCCAATGGATTTTGAAGAGTTCTTGTGGGCGTTGGGTCATGATGACTGGGCACTAGGAATTCGTGACTGTTTTGAGCAGAATCGCGACTTCATCGGTCATGACCAGACTCTGTCGTATTACCGCCAGTATCTGATGGTGGGAGGTATGCCCGCCGCCGTCAAAGAGTTCATTGCTACTGAGGACTATCCTCAAGTGCGGGCGATTCAACAAGACATTTCTCTGCTGTACGCCGCCGACATGAATCTGTATCTTGACGATGCTGATTCTGCTCGTACCCAGGCCATCTGGCACAGCGCCCCACAGCAATTGGCGCGAGAAACAAGCAAGAAGTTCAAGCTGTCTGACATGAAGCAGGGTGCCCGAGCAGGGCAGTACGAAGCAGGATTTGCTTGGTTGGAGAATGCTGGGCTGATCTACCGGAATTACCAGGCGGAACAACCCGTGGCACCGCTGAGGCCCCGTGGCGACGGTAGTTTCTTCAAGGTCTACCTGGCTGATGTGGGACTAGTGTCACAAGCCATGAGTATTCGTCCAGAAGTGTTCCTCAACGAGGATGAACGGCGTCTGATTTCCGGTGGATTCCACGGAGGATTGGCAGAGAACTACGTCCAGCAAGCTCTGAAGGCCAACAACGTGGATAGCTGCTACTGGGCTTCAGGGAACACAGCCGAAGTAGACTTTCTCGTTGTGAATTCGCACATGCAGGTGATTCCCGTGGAGGTGAAAGCGGGAGACAATGTGCGTTCTCGCAGTCTGAATGTCTACCGCGAACGCTATGATCCGCCCTACACGATTCGCCTCTCAACTCGCCGATTCGGACTAGACCAGGGCATTCGCGCCGTCCCCCTTTACGCTGCCTATTGTTTGGATGCGGACCTAGCCTGAGGGTGTCGGAGTCGCCGCGAATTGCCGCAGTATTAGCCGACTTGTTTCCAGTCGGAGGGTTCCGAGATGCGAAGGTTTCATAAGTGCGAGCCTAATAGGAGTATGGCCGTGGTGGCACGTTGACTGTGGCACGTGCCGCTTCCCTCTTCAGGGCCTCGATTTCTGCGGTCAGAGCCTGAATTGTCTCCTCGACTTTGTCTAGGAAGTTGTCGACGCTCGCAACCTCGTACCCGCTTTGCCGCGACATCGGAAATCTCACCTTGCGTACCTCGTCAAGTGTCATAGTCATCGGTGCCGCCTTTCACCTGTTCAGGACACCAATCCTGGGAAAACGCTAACTAGACCCAGGATATCGCAGGTAAGGACAGAAGGGGAGGGTCCTTTTTGTCTTGCTGGTGACAAGGGATGATGCCCTGGCGGCGACATCGGCCACACCTGCTACCTGGTACTTTCGTGTGCGACCTACTAGTGTGACAGGGTGAAAGACGCCGGGGTGATCGTCGCCAATTGGGTGCAGGCCATTGCCACGGCACTCATCTTTGTCATTGTTGGACGCGAGATTGACCTGGTCCATGGGGGCTCTCAATTGGGCGTGACCGAACTCATCGCAGGGGCGGGGTTGGCGGTTGTTGTGGGGGTGGCCGCTTGGGCTAGTCCGGCACTGTCCTATCGTCACCAGGCCCGCGACGAACGTACTGGGCGGCGGCGGGTGGCGGCGCACATCATTGGCCTGGGGCCGGTGCCGCGCAGCCGAGAAGAGGCCGGGGCGGTGGTCTCGACGGCGACGGACGCGACTGAGCGGGCAGCCACCTATCGGTCGGTCTTCCTGATTCCGATGATTGGGTCTGTCACAGCTCTTCTGGGCGTCATTGTGGTCATAGCCGTTGCGATCACGCCCGCGTCAGCGCTGTGGCTATGCCTCGGCATTCCGCTGATTCCACTGGCCGTCGGGTCTTTTCAGATGGCTTTTCGAGGGGTGTCCCGTCGTTACCGCCAGGCCAGTCAGCGGCTGTCGTCCCAGTTCTTGGAGGCGATTCAGGGTCTGCCGACGCTGCGCTTGATGAACGCTGACGCCAACCATCGGCGAGGTTTGGCGGCGGCTGCCCAGCGGGTACGACGGCAGGTCATGGCACTGTTGGCCGGTAATCAGTTGATGCTCATTGTTGTGGACTCACTGTTCTCTGTGGCATTCCTGGTCATGGCCGTCTGGCTCGCGCTGACGCAACTGTCGGACACCGTTGTTACGGTCGGCCAGGCGATCAGTCTCGTCCTGATTTCGACCTTGCTTCTGGAGCCGCTGGATCAGATCGGGCAGTTCTTCTATCTCGGTATGAGCGGCATGGCGGCCAAGAAGGAGATAGCGGCTTTCCTGGCGCGGCCGAGTCTGGTACCGAGCGTTGAGGTAATGAGCAATGCTGGCGACCAAACGGAGCATGACGAAAACCGGCTGAGTAACATTGCTGCTTTTTCCACTGGGGAACCAGCGGTCAGTCTGGAGGGTGTTGATTTCGCATATGACCCGAACCAGCCCGTGCTACAGAACCTGGATTTGCGGATTGACCAGGGTGAACACCTCGGATTGGCGGGGCCGAGCGGGGTCGGCAAGTCGACGGTGGCGGCCCTGATTCAGGGGTATCGCCACGCTGACAAGGGAACGGTTCGCCTCCTTGGGATCGATGTCAGCACAGCCGATCAGTCGTGGTTGCTGAAGCAGACTGCTGTGGTGGCCCAGCGGTCGTACCTCTTCACCGGCACAATTCGAAGCAATCTGGCCATGGCTGCCCCCGACGCCTCTGACGAGCGCCTGTTGGCTGCTTTGGCGCAGGCTGGGTTCGGCCATCTCACGGATGAACTGCCCGACGGATTGGATACCCGCGTCGGCGAACGAGGTATGACGCTCTCCGGCGGCCAGGCGCAGCGCATCGCCTTGGCCCAGGCGCTGCTCAAGGATGCTCCCGTGATGATTCTGGATGAGCCGACCGCGCACGTCGACCTCGCCTCGGAGCGGGCAATGATGGAGGCATTGGAGCGCATCGGGCGCGACAAGACGATTCTCATGATCACCCACCGTCGTTCAGCGATTGCGGCGATGGATCGTACGGTCCTGATGGAGGGCGCTTCGACGGGAGATCGTAGCGCGGAAGGTCTGCCGCAGCAGGCAATACTCCTGAACTCATCTTCTCTTCTGGGCAGCACGGAGGTGAGTCATGCCTGACCGTGCCGCCACTGTCCAGACTCGGCCCAGCCTGCCGCGCCGTCTCCTGGGACTGGCTCGCCCTTTCTGGCGCCCCCTGCTCTTCTCCACCGTCTTCCGGCTCGTCGGGCTAGTTCTGGGTATCGCGCTGCTGGGAATCGGCGGCTGGGCTGTTGGCTCTCTGGCGGTCGGCACCCTGATCTCTATCAAGCCCGTTGTCCGCACAATGGTCGTCTTGGCCCTTGTCAAGGGGCTGATGCGTTACCTCGAACAGTACTGCGGGCATTGGGCGGCATTCCGTGCCCTGGCCGAGATGCGGCTCGACTTCTACGACCACTTGGCGCCCCAGGCTCCAGCGGCGATCACCGGCTCAGCCACTGGTGATCTCCTGAATCGCATGACACGCGACATTGACCGTGTCGAGGTGTTTTTCGCCCACACACTCGCTCCCGCCATCACTGCGGTCATCGTCCCGGTGGCGACTGTGGCGTGGTTTGGTGTCACGATTTCATGGCCCGGTGCCGCTGTTCTGGCGGTGTTCTTGCTTGTCACGGGAATACTAGTGCCGTCGTTGGGCAACAAAGCCTGTCAACGGGCCGCACGAGAGGTACGTGCGGCGCGGGGTCAGGCGGCGGCACACATCACCGACACCGTACAGGGCGTGGCCGAGATTCTGGGGTTCTCCTTCAGTGCCCGCCGACTAGCCGAATTGGATGAACTCGGCGCACCCATCGAGTCATCGAGCATCGCCCTCGGCCGCTGGATCGCGCGCCGACGGGGCATGAGCGCGGCCCTCGTGGCAGGGGCCGTATTGACGGAACTCGCTATCTTGGCGGCTGCCGGGCTGGACATGCCGCATGTGCTGATGGGCGTAGGAGTCACAGCGGGAGCGTTCACGCCTGTACGTGCGGTCGAAGACTTTACCGCAGACCTCCAGCAAGCCTTCGCATCGGCCGCTCGAATCTTCGAGGTTGCCGACGCGCCCAGCCTCACCCCCGACGCCCCCGATGCCGAAACGACCGCTGCATCCATCCCAGAAGGCGTGCCAAGGCTCGAACTCAATCGCGTCAGCTTTGTGTATCCCGGTCAGGGTTCGGTCGCCGCGCTGACGGACATTACCGCTGTTGTCGAGCCGGGCGATTTCGTGGGGATCGTCGGTGCGTCCGGATCAGGTAAGTCCACACTGGCGGCACTGCTGACGCGCTCCTGGGATGTTACTCAAGGGGCAATTACCCTAGACGGACACGACATTCGCACTCTCCCGGTCGCATGGCTGCGCGATCAGGTCACATTCGCCGCACAGCGGCCCTTCCTCTTTACCGCTTCAATCCGAGACAATGTCACATTAGATGACCCTGCGATAAGCCAAGACGTACTCAACGAAGCCGCCCAGACTGCCCACCTGACACCTGTGTTGTCGGCCCGAGAAGAGGGCTGGGACGCACCCAGTGGCGAGCGAGGCGACATGCTCTCCGGCGGCGAACAGCAGCGACTAGCCCTGACGCGAGCCTTCGTCCGTCCGGCCAGCATAGTCATCCTGGACGAAGTCACATCTCAGCTGGACCCTGCCACTGAAGAGATCGTCCTGCGCCAGTTGCGCGAAGCCACGCGCGGCAAGACAGTACTCATGATTGCCCACAAGATCGCCACCCTGAAAGACGCCGACCGCATCCTCGTCCTTGACGCCGGACGCCTCGTCCAGCAGGGCACGTACGCCGACCTGGCAAGCCGTCCCGGCCCCTTCGCCGCCCTCCTAGCCCGCGAAACCGAGTGAGACGGTTAGCCGCTTTTCTTGCCACATTCCGGGCAAACACCCGAAGCCAGCGACTCCGGGCCAGTCAGCTCTTGCCCACAGACCACACACCTATTTCCACGGAAGACTTCAGCAGGTGGACTGTCATGGCTGGCCCTGGTCTCGACATCAGGGAAGACGCTCCTCATCGCTTCGAACAAGCGGGGATGCTCTACGCCCAAAGCAGCGTGTAGCGATTCGGGAGTATTTGGTGGACGCAACCGGCCCGCCGACATTGCATCCAATGTTGTCCGATATGTCGAACTAGTGAGGATCGCCGCCGCGAATGCGTCGGGATGCACAGCGGCCATTCCTAGTCGATCCAGGTCAGCCCGCCCAAAGTCGTGAACGTTGCGGGTGACCACGACCGTGATTCCAGCCTGCCAGGCAGCAGCGATGATGTGACGATCTGTCTCAGATGTGTCAGTCATCATCTCCAGGATCCGACTTGGCGCAGCATCAATCAGAACAGTGGTGCCCCAGGCGAACCGCTGCCGCAAGTCGCTGACCTTCGTCTGGCCAGGCCGCAGCGCCCGATCCGCCTCAGCTTCCGCGAGGGGACTCCACCGGGGCACGAACCCGGCACCAGCCAAAGACGCAAGAATCAGCACAGTCCGAGACATCGGGGCGGCAAGCACATCGGCATCCAGAAAGACTGGCCGACGAACCTCACCAGTCATTGGCCATGACCGCCGCTGTCTCCATCAGCATTGTCTGCTGATATCGCGCCAGCTCCGACTCACTGATGCGCCAATGTGTGCCACGCTTTGACGCGGTGATTGTGCCGTCCTCGATTCGCCTGAGAATCGTCGCCCGAGACACGTCGGCGGCCTGGGCAGCCTCCTGAGGAGTAAACATTCGTTCAACGGCCTGTGCGGTCACGGTTTTCCCTTGCCGTGACATGTTCTCCACAAAACTCAACAGCGCCTCGGCCCAGTCAGAGTCTCGGGATGGGTTCAGATCCACTGACTCCGGTGGTATTACCACCCGATCCGTTCTTTCCAGAGTTTTCATGACTCCACTGTACCACGGCTGGACAGATAGGCTCGTTCATCTGTCCTAACGGTTCACGCCGCCTAGTCGAGACGAAAGGGGTGTTGAAGGGGACACTACCTGTTTCGCTGACTCCCGTGGGAGACCGTCGTCGAGGTGTCTTGAGGCTGAAGTATCGAGGACAGGGAGTTTGTCCTACGCCATCTGCGGTATGTGAAAAGCCTGCGCTGGGACGATGTGCGAATGCTCAATGAGCGCCAGGATGGATTCATCGACCCCAAACAGGGCCGGGAAACCAGAGAAAGGGCAAAGACATGACGAGCAAGCTCATGGATGTACAGAAGAGGATCGAAAAAGGCGTTGTCGGCGGCTATATGGCAATCGAGAACGGTGTCGTATCCGGCTACAAGGCCATGGAGAGTGGGGTTGTTTCTGGGTACAAGAAGACTGAGGGCAGATTCGTCGAAGCATTTCTCTCCGGAGACGAGAACCCGGAGTCGCAGGTGGAAGCGGCGGAGAGCCCCACCGACGCACGCGACTGAGGCAAACAACGTGTTGGAGGTATTTGGCAGAGGAGGCAAAAGTGTTCCCCTCTGTCCCTCTGTCTCCACGTAGCTGAGCCGAGAAAGTGAGCCGAGAAGCAATAGAGTACTTGCTGGATGCCCTGACAATGCAATGTTGTCGTCTGGGCCATGTGAGGGAAGGGAAGTCAGCCCTGTGGCCACCTATGACTTCAAGAGGGCAGACAAGACGCTCTATGCTCCATCGGCGCCTTGAGTTGTCACGATGTGGCGGATGTCGTCATGGGGATGAGTCAGTTCGTCTCGCAGCCAGGATGGGTGGGCCGTCACGTGGTCTAGGGCGTCAATCGGCACCCACTCCATGTGCTCGGCGATACCGTCCATGGTGACGGAGTCGCCGCGCGGCTCGAACTCGTCAGGCACGTCGACGCGGAAATAGAGCGCCACTTCATGCCACGGTGTGCCATCGGTGGTGTCGACGAAGAAGTTCTCGTGTAGGACACACAGCGGGCCGGGTTCTAGGGCAAAGCCAGTTTCTTCGAGCAGTTCCCGGCGCAGTGCTTCTTCGGCTGTTTCGCCAACGTGTACACCGCCACCGACCGAGTAGTAGTAGTCGTCACGATCATTCTTGGCCAGCAGAACAGCTCCACTGCGCACAATCAAGGCTGCCGCCCGATACCGAAAGAGCCCTTGTGGGCACAGGAAGCTGGCATCTGTCGATTCAGGGCTTGCCTTGACGAGAGACGGGTCGGGTCCGGCGGAGTTCATGCTGAAATACTAGTGTCCACGCCCGCGAGTTCGCTGGTTTGGTGAGGCGGTGGTGGGGACCGTCAGCAACATGGGTGAGCGCAGGGGGATGGACCTGTCGTGGCCCTATGCGTGCTTCTTGCGGATCGAGAGGGTGAACCCGATGAAGGGCAGGAGGGTGAAGACGAAGCAGAGCCACGAGACACACAGCAGGGCTATTTCGAGGAACACGTTCAGGGGAACCAACAGGACGAGAGCAATCACTGCCGCCACGAGGCATCCGAAGACGAGCGCCCACTTCCCGGTCCATCGTCTGTTGGATTCCAGGACCTCGATTTCTGACTCCGCATCGCTGAAAATGGGCGATGTGCCCGCTTCGGCCCTGTAGATCTGATACCCATCCCGGCTGATGACAGGCGTCCAACCGCTGGCTTTGAAGAGCGACTTCATGTCGTCGGTGGTGTGCCGCTCAAGGTTGAGCGCGAAGTCATAGTCGTGAGGGGTTCCTGCCTCGAAGCGGTAGAACATCCCTTTGAGGTGGGTCACATGCCAGCCTTTGAGCCCCATGTCTTTCAGTAGTGCCATGTCACGGCGGGGCATCATCGCCAACCCGCCGCACAAACGATACTTTGCCATCTCAGTCTTCCTTCTCCCCAAGGGTTGTTTCCACGATTGTCATGATCATGCGGCGACGCGCCACATCGGCGCGCAGGATGTTATCGCCAGAAGTAGTGATGCGGTAGAGGATCTTCGAGTCGTCCTCACGAACTTCCTCAATCCACCCTGCATCACTCAACTTCCGCAGGGTTGTGTACATGGTCGCCGGTCCTATCTGGACACTGCCAGATGTCATGTCGGCGATGACCTGCATGATGCGGTACCCGTGAATCGGCTCCAAGGTCGCCAGCAGGATCAGGAAGATACTGTCGGTCAGCTCGCCTGATTCGTAGGGACTCATCCTTGCCACTGCGTCATCCTCTCGTGGGGTATCCATCATGGATATACATAACTATATCTATCATGGATATACCTGTCAAGCGTTGCGGTCTGCCAGTGCCATCAGCCTCTTCGGCATCGACTGCATCCCCAAACGGTTCGGAGTCCACGTCCCAACTTGTGAACGTTTTCACGCGCTGCGGTGGTTTGGTTCTATTGGTTGACGATGCGGATTTGTCCGATGTGGAGGGTGGTGGTGGTTCCTGTGGTGGTGAGGGTGAAGGTGCCGGTTTGTCCGTTGGTGGCTGTCCAGTCGGTTCGCCAGGTGACGGT
>JAISJO010000039.1 GCA_031261485.1 Propionibacteriaceae bacterium
GCGTCAGGGTGCGTTCTTTGGTTTTCATCGCACATCCTCCGATCTGCGAAGTTGGCGGGCGTTGTACACGATGACGGGGATGATGATGACGAACAGCAGGACAGCCAGGGCCGCCCCCAATCCCCTGTTCTGGTACTTGAACGATTGGGTGTAGAACTCGTTGGCGATGACTGATGTGTCATAGTTGCCCGCTGTCATGGTTCTGACAACGTCGAACGCTTTGAGGCTGGTCATGGCGATGGTGGTCAGAACGACTACCAGAGACGGACGGATCATCGGGACAGTGATTTGTAAGAACATACCCATACCCGAGACTCCATCGAGTTTGGCGGCTTCGACGATGTCGTCGGGGATAGCTTTGATGGCGGCGGACAGGACAGTCATGGCGAAGCCCGCCTGTATCCACACCATGACGACAATGAGGAAGATGTTGTTGTACGGGGCGTTCATGAGCCACTGAGGAGCGGTCGTCTCCACGCCGAAGAGATGAGCGACATTGACGTACATCCGAGAGATGAGCCCGACCTTGTTGTCGTAGACGAACTTCCAGATGATGGAGGCGCCCACCATGGAAATGGCCATGGGCATGAACATGAGAATCTTGGCCGCCTTCTCGAAGCGGGTGCGGTCCACCAGGGCGGCGTAGATGAGGCCCACAGCCGTGGAGAGGACAGGCACGAGCGCGACCCACAAGACTGTGTTGCGCATGACGATGAGGAATTGGGATTGTGTGAAGGCTGTCACGTAGTTGGCGAGGGTCGCATTGCCTTGCTTGTCCAGGAAGGAATCACGGATGGTGACCAGTGCCGGGTAGACGAGGCCGAAGCACATCGCGATGAGGGCTGGGGCAAGGAAGGCGACAACTGGAACCCACTTGGGGGTCTTCTTGGGTAAAGACAGGACCCCCAAGACGAGGCCGACCACCGCAGCGAAGAGGGCCACGGCGATGACCATGAGCAGCAGTTTCTGTGCCGTGGTATCGGGGTGAAGGAAGAAGTCCATGGGTGCTCCTGGAGTGGGGAGGGACGAGGTGATACTGATTCTCGCGGGGGAATCTCTGATGGATGGTTGTCAGGGGTGGTTGGGCGGAGCGTGAACCCCGCCCAACCGTCATGTTATCTTGCAGCGACGATCACTTGGGCCAAGAGGCTTCGATGGTGTCGAGGACGTCCTTCTCGGACTTGCCCTGTGCGAAGTAGGCCGTCATTTCTTTCCAGAAGGAGCCTGCGCCCACTTCGGAAGGCATGAGGTCGGAACCGTCGAAACGGAACTCCACCCCAGGAGCGGACAGCGCGTCGTAGGCCAGTTGGTCCATGGGGGACTTCAGAAGGGACTTGTCGAGGCCGTTATTGGCGGTCACCCAACCCTGAGGGGTCGCAGTGGCCTTGGCGTTGGCCCATTCGGCGGAGGACAGGTATGCCTGGAAGGCTGCGACCTCGGGACGGTCAGCGAATGCGGCCACAAAGTCGCCTCCGCCAATCACAGGTTGCGAGTCAGCAGTCAGGCCGGGCAGCGGGAAAGCCCACACATCGCCATCGGGACCGACGGTCAGGCTGGGGTCCAAGGTGGTCCAGTTAGTCTGATAGAAGGAAGCCGCACGATGCAGGTAGCACTGGCCCTCCACGATGGGGAACCCAGCGTCAGTCCATGCTTCCGAGGCGATGGATTGGACATTGCCAATTCCCGCATTGACGTAGGCGTCGTCACGCAGAATCTTGCTCATTTCCGTCAAGGCCTTGACGATGGAAGGATCGTTGAAGGGAATCTCGTGTGAAACCCACTTGTCGTAGTTCTCTCCGCCAGCGAAGCGCAAGACCATGTCTTCCACCCAGTCGGTGGCCGGCCAGCCAGTAGCCTCGCCCGACTCGATGCCCGCGCACCACGGCTTCGCCACGCCATCGTCGGCGATGGTCTTCGTCAAGGTGAGCAGTTCGTCCCAGGTTGTGGGAATCTTGTACCCGGCGTCAGCGAACATGGACGGGGAATACCACACGAAAGACTTCGCAGAGGCGCCCAGTGGCGCCGCGTAGAAGGTCCCATCGACTGTGCCGTAGGCCTTCCATGAAGCAGACCAATACTGATCCACATTGGCGGCCACGGTCGCAGGAGCGGCGACAACTTTGCCTGTGGCGACCATGGTAGCCAAGAGGCCGGGCTGGGGCAGGATGGCGATGTCAGGGGCCGCGCCAGCAGCCACGCGCACAGGCAGTTGCGCTTCGAACTCACGCGAGCCCTCGAAAGCGATGGTCGCACCGGTGCAGTCCCCGAAGGGCTTGAAGGACTGCTCATATTGAGCACCCTCGGTGTCAATGAATGTTGCGTACACAGTCACGGTCTTCCCTGTGAGGTCGCCGTACTTTTCGTAGGCGGCGCACGCGGGATCGGTGCTGGCGGTCGAGGTGACGTCGGTGGGCGCACCTGTCGTTGAATCGTCGGGTGGGGTGCTGCATGCGGTCAAACCGATCGCCAAGAAGGCGGAGAGTCCGACAAGCATAGGTTTCAATGGACGGATCATATTGTCTCCAATGGTTGTTATTCTGAGTCTGCCTACCCGTGCAAGGCGCCGATGCTTTGGGCCGGGCATACTTTGATTGTAAGCGCTTACATGGTGGGAATGCAAGCGCTTACACATCACAATTTGGTAACGATTTGCGAAACTGCTGAAAAGGCGCGATCTGAACTACTCCCTTGGGGGTTCTCGAAAAGTGAAATACGCCGATGTCGCGCGCTCGTCAAAGGCATAAGTCCTGCTCAGGCGACTGGGGCGAGCCTAGTCAACGTATTGAGAATCCGGTCGTACACGTCATGCGAATCGCCGTCCCACAAATGGGCGAGCATCCTGTGCGTGAGTTGGCGCACAAAGGGAATAGGCAAGCCATAGTGGGCGGCCACTTTCATGACCGCAGGATGCGAAATCAGGCGGCTGAACAGATTGCCTGCCCAGAAATAGGAGCCCCACTCGTCGGTCATTCTGGTGGAGTACGTCATCAACTCTTGGTCAGCCTTGCGGGTGTGGAAGCCCAATGCCTTCGCCGCTGTGATGGCCTCGGCCGCCCAACGTCCGGACTCCATCGCGTAGGACACACCCTCGCCGTTGAATGAGTTGATTGCCCCGGCTGCGTCGCCCACGAGCATGAGCGAGCCAAGAACAGTGGGCTTGCGGTTGAAGCCCATGGGCAGGGCCGCCGAACGTATGACTTCCGTCTGGTTGTTTTCGGTAAACCCCCACTGCGGCGGCATCGTGGCGAGCCAGCGGCGCATCATGTCTTTGTAGTCCACGTCGCGAAAGCGGTAAGCATCGGGCAGCCCCAAACCGACATTGCATGTACCGTCGCCCATGGGGAAACTCCAACCGTACCCCGGAAGGAGATGGGAGCGCCCGGGCTTGCCGTCCCACAGTTCCAGCCACGAGTCCAGCCACTCCTCGTCATGGTGTGGCGACCTGAAATAGGTCCGAACAGCAACTCCCATGGGGCGGTCCGTCATACGATGCAGCCCCATCGCCACCGCCAGACGGGCGGAGTTGCCTGATGCCTCGACGATGACCGGAGCCGAGAATGTACGTCCGTCCTTGCATGTCACGCCGGTGATACGCCCGCGAGAACTCAAGATGGGGGTCGCCACACTCGTGCCCGTGAGCACCTGCGCCCCAGAGCGGACTGCCTCCTCGGCGAGGTACTGGTCAAGGATGGAGCGGCGGCACACGATCCCCACGTTGGGGAAAGAATCCAGGGTGGGCCATTCAAGAAGGTAATCCCGGCGCCCCACGTGGATGCGCAATCCCTTGGTTCGCACTGCCGTGGGCAAGGCCTTGTCCAACCCCAAGTACGCAAGTTCCTTCACAGCCCGAGGTGTGAGCCCATCGCCGCACACTTTCTCGCGGGGAAAGTCAGCCTTCTCTAGGACAATGACGTCCAGTCCGGCTCTAGCCAGATGAATCGCCGCACTAGAGCCTCCAGGGCCAGCGCCCACCACAATCACGTCCGCCTGCACCCGACCAGTGTACAGGGCCCATTTTCATGATGGTCGGACACTGCCACCCTTGGAATTACTCATCTAGACTATTGCCTTGTGATTGACACTTTGCCTGTGCCCCAGCGTCCGTTGGTGTCAGTCTTGGGCCCGGTCAGTGTCGTTTCGGTCCACCCTGCGGCGCCGAACCCTGCGGCCCTGGGGGGGCTCGCCTCCAATGTGCTCGCCGCGCTTGTGCTTGCCAAGAACCACATGTGCAGTGTCGAGACTCTCATTGATGCCGTTTGGGAAGACGAGCCGCCTGCCGCCCCAAAGCAGGCGCTCCAGGCCGTCATCTCACGTTTGCGCCGCGCGACCGGGCTGGACGTTCGCAGCGTCCCGGGCGGGTACGCGATGGATGCCGACACCGACCTTGACCAGGCGTGTGCACTCGCCGCATCTGCTGCCGCCGCCCTGCCCAGCGATCCAGAACTGGCCGCCGCCCAATCCGCCCAAGCACTTGGTCTCTGGCGTGGCGAGCCTGGCACGGGCGGCATTGGTTCGATTGGCCAGCAACTCCTGTCCCAAGCACTCGGCCTACGTCACGACCTCCACTTGGTCCATGCCCGTGCCTTGGTGGCTCTGGGGCACGCTGACCAGGCAGCCGCCGAACTGGCTCCGCTGGAGACGGACACACTGGATGACACGCTGGTCCTGGCGCTGATGCAGGCTCTTCAGGAGTCCGGTCGCACCAACGAGGCCCTGGATTGCTATGCCCGTTATGCCGAGCGTCTGGCCGACAGCCTTGGGTCCGATCCCACACCAACGCTCACGGATTACCACACCCTGCTCTTGCGCGGCTGCGCCCCGTCACTGGCCCCAGCCGTCTCACATCGTCCGACTTGGCGCGTGGGGTTGCGGCACGCTCTGACACCGCTCGTCGGGCGAGAGTCGGATCTAGCCCGGCTACAAGACCTGCTCGCCACCTCGCGGCTGCTGACGATCCACGGACCAGGAGGTATTGGGAAGACTCAGTTGGCACAGGCTCTGGGCCATGACTGCGCGGCCTCTGGTCGCAGTGTCGTTTTCGTCGAACTGGCGGGCGTGCGAGTCGGCGAAGACGTACCTGGCGTCATTGCTGCTTGTCTCGAAACTCCAGCGATGGCTGCACAGATCGCTCCTGGTCAGAGCGGCACCCTGAACAGGCTCAGCCCGCATGACAGCCTCATGGCTGAGCTTGAGGGCAGTCATACCGTGCTCATCCTTGACAATTGCGAACAGGTGCGCGATGCGGCCGCCCTATGGATCAGACAGACTCTCGACGCGACGACGGATCTGACCATCTTGACAACCTCCCGTGTGCCGATGGGCATCAGCGGCGAAGTTGTTTATCCGCTGGCACCATTGCCGACTCACACTGAGTCTGGTGAACCTGGCCCAGCGGTCACGCTCTTCTTGAATCGCGCACGCGCAGTCCGCAGCGACGTCCTCATCGACCTGGGAGCCGTCGAGCGCCTGTGTGATCGCCTGGACGGTCTGCCTCTGGCGATTGAATTGGCTGCGGCCCGAGTACAAGTCATGAGTCTGAGCGAGATCGAGCAGGGCCTAGACAATCGATTTTCACTGCTGACCAGCCAGGATGTCACTGGGCCAGAGCGTCATCGCACCCTGCGGGCGCTCATCGAATGGTCCTGGGACCTTCTCACTGCCGGCCAGCAAACCCTGCTAGCCCGAGCCTCCATTGCCCCAGACGGGTTCAGCGCCATCCTGGCGGCCTATCTCACAGCAGCCGGCATCGACAACGATAGTGCGCCCCAAGTCGCCGACGTGATGGGCGACATCGAGGCACTGACTCTCCATTCCCTGATTCGTTTGGAGGAATCACCCGTGGGCGCGCCGTCGCGTTTTCGCATGGTGGAAACAATCCGCGAGTTTGCGGCTGAGCAACTACGCGGCAGCGCGGACGCCGCACTGGCACTCCAGCGCTATCTGGCCTGGGCCTGTACTTTCAGTTCCCGCACCATCCGGGCCATGAACAGTTCCGACCAGATCGCGGCCTTCGCGGCCACTAAGGCGGAGTCGAAGAATCTGACGGACGCCCTGCGACAGGGGGCCACCGACACCGGTCAGCCTGACACAGACACAGTGCTGACCGTGTTCGCTCTCTTGGCGCTGTGGCTCGCCAGTCGCTTTGCTTTCCCCGAGATAGCCCCACTCGCCGACATAGCGCTCTATACCTGCCAAGACTGTCCACCCACCAGCACCGACCCAGTCATGCGTGTGAATTACGTCCTCGCCCTGTGTTTTATGACTGTGTCCTTGATGATCGTGACAGGCCCGGATGATCGTGTACGTCAGGCTGCGACCCTTCTGCGCGACCACGTGGCAGAGCCGCCCAGCAGCGACGAAGACTCAGCAAGTGCGATTGTCATGCTCCTGGCTCAGGTGGCGCTGACACTGAGCAGCGATGACAGTCGCGCCAGCGTCGACGAATCGCCCATCGACTCCCCCGACCCGGCGACGCGCTGCCTCGCCATGATGTTCGCCGCCATGTTCTCCGAGAGCCATGGCGATGTCGCCAGATCTATTGACTTTGGCCTTCGCAGCTATAGGCTCGCCACGCAACTCGGCAACATCTGGTTCCAGGGACTGAGTGCCTCCATCACGGCTGGCTTCTACGCTGAAATGGGTGACCCTGTCCAAGCCATGATGTGGGCCAAATGCGGCGACGAGCACCTTTACCTTCTGGGGGCCGATCCTCAGTCGGGCGATTTGGGGCAATTGAAGGCTTTCAGCCTGCTGGCCGCCCACGATCTGACCGCTGCCCGCGCCGGATTCGAGGATCTGCTGGTCTATCAGGGCAATGACGGTCCGCCTGATCGGCTGCTGATGGCCCGCATCGGACTGGCCGAAGTCCTCCTTGCCGAAGGTGACGTCGTACAAGGCTTGGCCGCCTATCGCAGCATTGCTTATTCACCCGAGGTCGATCATGTCAGCCCGGACGCCTGGCCGACACTGAGTGACACTACCGAACCTTTGGCGCTCAGGGCCGACCTTGGCCCGTGGATCATCATGGTCGACTCAGCGTGTCTCGCCGCGCACGTCCTGGCTGGGGCCATTGACCAGCCAGACCTCCCCCCGATAGCCCATCGTTTGGCCCTCTCCGTGGTGACGCTGAGCGCTGTCCCCGATGTCCCCTTCGACGTGCCAGTCTTGGGCTGTGCCGCTCTTGGACTCGGTGCCTGGATTACCGCAACAACAACAGACCCTGCTGGCCCCGAATTAGTTTCTCTGGCCGAGCGACTGGCCTCTCGACAGGACATTCCGGCCCTCAACCGCGAAGCTCACTGGAATCGGGTCGAGGCGGCCCGAGAACCAGGAATGCGGGCCAAGCTGACTGCCGACACCGCCCATCGTGAGATAGACGCCTGTGTCACAGACACCTTGGCCCGCATTCAGACCTTCGTTGCCAACCAGCTCTGAGGACTGGGTGGGACCTAGACCTTGCGCATGTACGCCCTGACAGTCAGCGGCGCGAAGACGACGACAATGATGATGGAGATGACCAGAGTCCAGACAACATCCACACCCCAATCTCCATTCATGGTCAGATCCCTCATGGCGGAGACGACATGGGTGATGGGGTTGACTTTGACAAAAGCCTGAAGCCAGGAGGGCATCGACGCCACAGGCACAATCGCGTTGGAGACGAAGGTCAAGGGCATCAGAATCATCATGGAAAGACCCTGAACCGAGGACGCCGAAGGCATGATGACACCCAACAGGGCGAAGATCCAGGACAGGGCCCATGTCGTGAAGATGATCAGCAGGCCAGCCACGACTACTCCCCGCATGCCGCTTTCCGGACGGTAGCCGATGACAAAGCCCGTGGCGAAGGTCAAGGTGGTGGCAATGAAGTAACGCAGGGTGTCCGCTAGGAGAGCACCGGACAGGGGCGCTATTCGAGCCATCGGTAGTGACTTGAACCGATCAAACACTCCCTTGTCCATATCTTCGCGCATCTTGGTGCCCGTGACAGATGCCGTCGTCAACACCGACATGGCCAAGAGACCCGGAATCATGGTGGGCAAGTAGCTCTTGACGTCACCAGCAATAGCCCCACCGAACAGGAAGACGAACATCAAGGTGAACAGGATGGGCTGAATCGTGACGTCGGTGAACTCCGCTGGGTTGCGGAACATCTTGATGAAATGACGCCATGCCATTGTTAGTGTGTCTCTGAATACTTGGCCCAAGCTGGTGGCGCCAGAGATAGTACGCACCGTGCCAGGGGTGATGGCCGACAATACTGTTTTGTCCGTCTTGATGTTCTCGACGGTGTTGTCCACGTCGTTGGAATCTGTGATCGTGTTCATGCTGCAATCTCCTGTAGTTCGTCCGCGTCCTGTGCGGAATGTCCGGTGATAGTAAGAAAGACCTCGTCGAGGGTGGGTTGGGCAACGGCGACACTCGCAATGGCGATGCTGTGCTCATGCAAGGCTTCCAAGGGCATGAAAACTGTCCCTGGGTCGCTCAAAGGCGCGGTCACCAGACCGCCATGATGGGCTTTGGCCCTGACACCGAGCGCCAAACCGACAATTTCGGCTGCCAGTTCGGCCTCGTCATGGTCGTTCAGATGCAGTTCCATTGTGGAGTTCCCGACGGAGGCTTTCAGCTCGCTGGCAGTGCCTTCCGCAACGACCGCTCCGCGATCAATGACGGCGATGCGGTCGGCCAGTTGGTCGGCTTCATCGAGATACTGCGTAGTCAGCAAGATTGTGACACCGCGAGCCACCAGGGAGCGAATAGTGTCCCACATCTGGTTGCGTGTGCGCGGGTCGAGCCCAGTCGTGGGTTCGTCCAGGAAGACCAGAGGCGGCACTGAAATCAGAGAGACCGCCAGATCGAGACGGCGACGCATACCACCGGAGAACTTCTTCAGCGCTCGAGAAGCGGCATCGGTCAGGGTGAACTCCTCCAGCAACTGATCGGCGCGCTCCTTGGCTGTGCTGCGGCTCAGACCTTGCAGACACCCGAACAAGATCAGGTTCTCACGAGCTGTCAGGTCTTCATCGACGGAGGCGTACTGGCCCGTGACACCAATGAGGTGGCGCACCTTGCCAGCCTCCCGCACGACATCATGGCCGAACACAGACGCCTGGCCCGCATCAGGGCGAAGCAAGGTGGCAAGTAGCCTTATCGTCGTGGTCTTGCCGGCACCGTTGGGCCCGAGAAAGCCATAGACGCTGCCCGCTGGGACAGCGAGGTCGACGCCATCGACTGCCCGGTTTGTCCCAAAGTTCTTCACCAGCCCATGGGCCTCGACGGCCAGGTCGGATGAGTTGAATTCGCTTGACATAACAGTCCTTTCGTTGAACGAATCTGACAGGTTTGACTCTGCCAGCCCGCGCTGACGAAACACTGACATCGCGCTGACACCTGATGTCAGCGAGCGGATTCCCCCCAAAGGAGGAAACCCTACTTTGTCACGAGTGGCTCAGTCGAGTATCCTTGAACATCGTGCCGCAAGACCTCGTGAAGACCAGTCGCATCGATCCCCTTGACATACAGGGCCATATCCCTGAAAACACGCCGCTGACATGCTGGATCAGGCACAGCGACGGGATGATCGGACTCGGCGAAACACATGCTCGTACCTTCGCGTCCGCACAAGAGGCCGAGCAGTGGTGGACCGATCTTTGCGAGCACACGACCATCGACCACGACTGCTCACTGAACGAGGACCCTATGGCTTCGCCCGTGGCGTTCATTTCCTTCCCCTTCACCAGGGCGGGCGCGTACGAAGTCGTCGTGCCCGAGGTTGTGTACGGGCGGCGCGGGGACATGTACTGGATGACGACATGGAACAATGCCCATATTGGCTTAGGCTCGCAACAATACGAGCCTTCGCAGGTGACATTCCGCGCGGGTTCCCTGGACGAGACACATTGGAAGCACGCGGTTCGGGAGGCAGTAACACGCATCGAGGCAGGCGATATCGAAAAGGTCGTCCTCGCCAGGGATGAGACTGGCCAAGCCGAGCGCCCCATCGACCTGCGCCACGTCATCTCCCGCCTCATCGCAACCTACCCCTCAACCTGGACATTCTGCGTCAAAGGCCTAGTGGGAGCCACACCAGAACTCCTGATTCGCCGAGACCGAGGCTTGGTCACCTCCCGCGTCCTCGCCGGGACGATTCATGGGGATTCCGATCCTGCGGCATTGGCCCAAGCGCTCGCCTCCTCCTCCAAGGACCTCGCCGAACACGAGTACGCGGTCGCCTCCGTGGCCGACGCTCTGCGCCCCCATGTCACAAGCCTGCATGTCCCCGAGATGCCATTCACCTTGAGGTTGCCCAATGTCATGCACCTAGCTTCGGACATCACGGGGGCCGCCAGGCCCGAGACGACGGTGCTAGGTCTGGCCCAGGCCATTCACCCGTCCGCAGCAGTATGCGGAACGCCCACCGATGTCGCTCGTGAGACCATCGCCGAGTTGGAGCACCTCGACCGAGGCAGGTACGCCGGTCCCGTCGGTTGGATCAACGCCCAAGGCGACGGCGAAATCGGCATTGCTTTGCGTTGCGGGCAATTCACTGACTCGGAAGTACGTATTTTCGCTGGCGCAGGTATCGTCGCCGACTCCGACCCGGACGCCGAATGGGATGAAACGGCCGCCAAGCTCGCCCCCATGAAACAAACACTGTCGCAAACCGACTAGGGCCTACATCGAAATCTGACTCAGCGGCATAGCGGAATCAGCCCCAATGTCCAGCGATGACGGACGCACACCCGCCCTGACAAGCTCAGACCCGACAACTGCGATCATGGCGCCATTGTCAGTGCACAACCCTGGACGCGGACGGCGCAAGGTGATTCCGTTGGCCTCGCAGCGCTCCTCCAGGAGCCCACGCAACCGAGAGTTGGCCGCCACACCACCGCCCAGCAGAAGTGTGTGTACCTCGAAATGCAGGCATGCGTCCACAGCCTTGGCCGTCAACACATCCGCGACCGCCTCCTGAAAACTGGCAGCCACATCGTTCACGTCGTACACCACCTGGTCGCGCCGGGCGACCTCGACCCAACGGGAAACTGCCGTCTTGAGCCCGCTGAACGAAAAATCGAAACGGTGGCGTTCTAGGTCATGCTTGGCGCTCAACCCTCTCGGAAAACGAATGGCTTTCGGGTTGCCCTGCTGGGCGGCCTTGTCAATGACGGGACCCCCGGGGTACGGCATCCCCAACAGGCGCGCGACCTTGTCATACGCCTCCCCTGCCGCATCGTCGATGGTCGTCCCCAACTCAGTGACAGTCGTTGCTAGTTTGTCAATCTTGAGGATATTCGTGTGCCCGCCCGACACGAGCAGCGCCATGCACGGCTCGGGAATGGGCCCATGGTCGAGCAGGTCCACTCCGACATGCCCGATGAGGTGGTTGACCCCGTACAAGGGCTTGTTCAGCGTGTACGCCAGGGCCTTGGCGGCACTCAGCCCCACCACGAGCGCCCCCATGAGGCCCGGACCCGCCGTGACTGAGATGGCGTCTAGGTCACCCAGGTCGACGCCCGCCGCTTCCACAGCCCGATTGAGTGTGGGGACGATGGCCTCCAGATGGGCGCGCGATGCGATCTCAGGGACCACACCACCGAAACGCACATGCTCCTCCACCGACGATGCGACCTCGTTGGCCAACATCTCGTTGCCTCGCACGATGCCCACGCCGGTCTCGTCACAACTGGACTCAATACCCAAGACCAAGGGCTCAGTCATCAATCCTCCTGTTTAGGGTCAGCATCATGACGATGGCGTCATCGCTTGGTCCGTAGTAATCCTTGCGGACATCAATGGGCAGGAAGCCGACCGATATGTACAAACACTGCGCCGCAGCATTATTGCCGCTGACTTCGAGAAATACTTCAGTTGCTCCCCGTGACGTCACCCAGTCGAGTCCCTCATTCGTCAATGCCCGCGCCACGCCCTTGCCTCGTGAGGGTGTGGACACGATGATGCGCCTCAGTTCGGCTGTGCCCGCGACCTCACCCATGGAGATGACTCCGGTCACATCGGGAGTGTGGGCGACCTGCACCCAATGATGGGCCAGTTCCTCCGCCCATGCGCCACGCGACCAGCCCTGGGCGAATGCCTCGCGTTCTAGGCGCATAATGGCATCCAGGTCCGTCTCTAGGGCTTGCCTGATGTAACTCATGCTGACCGCTCCGAGGGGGTCAGGGCCGACTTCACTGTGATATTCGGGGTCGCGTCGGCATGGCGAAGGTAGAGGGGTTCAGGCCCGACATCATCTAGGTCTCGGGCGTGGGCGGCCAGGAATCCGGCGTCGAGAGTCAGTGAAGTCGTCGCTTGGCCACTGGGGACGGCGTCCGATTCACTTGGACGGGCGAAGCCATGTACACCCGCCCCAGGCCCCACGACCAAGAGGTCGGGCAAAGAATCGGGCGGGGACACAAAAGGACCGTCCGTACGATGTCCGTACACGTCGTAAGCGGCCCAATAGAGTTCTTTGCGGCGGGCGTCGGTCGCGGCGATGAAAGGCTGAGAAACAAACCCATCATGCAATAAGCAATGCTGCAAACCGATGACGTCCAGACTGCACACGCGCTTCAACTCGATGCCCAAGACCTGAGCCATCACTCCAGCGGCGGCAATGCCCACCCGCAACCCAGTGAACGGGCCGGGCCCCATCCCCACAGCGATACCCGTCAGGTCGGCTGGCGTCAAGCCCGCTCGCGCGAGCACGTCCACGATAGTGGGTTGTACAAGCTCCGCGTGGCTGCGGGTGTCTCCAATCACCTGACTGACAAGGACTTCCCCATCACGGGCCAATCCCACGCACACCTGTGTCGAGGTGTCGATGCCCAAGACAATGTCACTCATGACTCCCCCTGTCCACGTCCAGCCCCAACCTCCGCGAAGAACCCCTCGGATTCGGCGGACGCGAGCGCTGGGTCTTCCCGATTGACAACTTGTTCCCATTCGTGGGCCAAGGACTCCCAACGAGGGCCGATACCAACAATCGACACCTGCCGGACGTCGTCGTCCGGATCGTCGCTGCGGATGATCTCAATATCGAGACGGTCGGCGCTGAGGTGGTCCGCGAGTCCGCGACCCCATTCCACGACAATCACGCAGTCGGCCATGTACGCCTCTAGGTCGAGGTCGTCCACCTCATCAGAACTCGTCAGACGATAGGCGTCAACATGGACCAGACCGAGGCCGCCCACAAGCGAGCGGTGGATGCGACTGAGTACGAAAGTCGGAGAAATGACTCCTCCGGCGACCCGCAACCCTTCCCCAATCCCTTGGGTCAGTTGGGTCTTGCCTGCCCCGAGTTCACCGGCGAGAAGCACCACGTCACCGGCCTTCAGCAGTTGAGAGAGATCCCGCCCGAGCGCGTGCATAGCGTCGGTCGTCGGTACTGTGACGCGCATCGCTCTCCGCTCTCTTGGGTTCCAGCCATTCTACCCGCTGACCAAGCGACCCCGAAGGTTACCCTTCGACCCTGCGGACAACTCTCCCGAACATGCACACGCTCGCCCTTGCCCGCGACTAATTCACGTCCCTGCGTATCCGAACGAAGTACCCGACGATGCCGAAGACCACGCCATACCCGGCGAGCAGCAAAGCCGCCTGCCACCAGACGAGCGTGTCCCCTGCTCCCAGTCCTCCTGTGGGGTCGAGCATCGCGGTCTCCGACCCGCCGACGATGGCCGCCCCCAGTTGACCAGGCAGATACTTCGGAACTCCTCTCGTCGCTTCGAAAGCGATACAGACGAGCATGACGATGCCCTCCAGCAGTTGCGTCCACACGAGCAGGGTGATGATGACGCCGATCTGGCTGGTGATGAGCATGCCCAGCCCGACACCAAGAATGGCCCAGATAGTCAGAGCCAGGACGGACAGGCCCGCGTTCTTCCAGGTCTCCACGTCACCCAATTGGGTGGGGAAACCGAAGATAGCGAATCCCACAGCGCCGCCTCCGACTGCCGCAATCGTGCCCACCAAACCAATGACGAACCCCATGGGCACCCCTGCGACGGCCTTGGCGATAGACACGACCCCTCGCCGGGGCTCCCCAAGGAAAGTGGGAACAATGGTGCGGTGTCGATACTCATTGGTCCATGCGAGGGCGCCCACGATGGCTGGGAAGACATACCCCAGCGACGGCGCGAAACCATACGCCATGGGGCGCATAGACTCCGCCGTGCCTTGGAAAGTCTCGGGGTCCGAAGTCTCCAGCCAGGAGAATATGCCCGCGACGCCGCCTGAGAAGAGGAGGATATACGCGAACATGACCAGCATGAGAATCCACCACAGGCGGGTGGAAAAGAACTTGCGATATTCGGAACGGATGGCAGCGATCATCTCACCGACCCCTGTCCCTCAGTGAGTGAGAAGAAGACCTCTTCCAACCCCGATGTCACCACTGGTGTCAGTTGAAGCACGCTCAGACCCGCTTGGTACACCGCCCTGCTGACATAGGCCGGGTCAATACCTTCCACAACAACCCCGCGAGAGCGCGGGTTTTCGGGGTCCCTCACCTGCCAACCTTGTGACAAGGCCAGACGAAGGAGACTGTCTCGGTCTTCAACCTCAACGAGTGTGGCACGTCTGGTCTGCCTGGACTCCAACTCATTCAGTGTCCCCTGATGGACTAGCTTTCCATGTGCGATGATGACCACTTCGTCGACTGTCTGCTCCACCTCAGAGAGTAGATGGGAACTGGTCAGGACCGTGCGCCCTTGGCGGGCCAAGGCCTGGAGCAATTCGCGTATCCACCTAATGCCCTCGGGGTCCAGTCCGTTGACCGGCTCGTCCAAGAGAAGGGTGTGCGGGTCGCCCAAGAGAGCGGCAGCGAGGTTGAGCCTGCCTCTCATTCCGAGCGAGTACTTCCCGACCCTCTTGCCCGCGACGTCGGTCAGTCCCACGAAGTCGAGGACGTCTTTGACTCTCTTGCGGCCCACGCCAGCGTAAGGCGCCAGCATCATGAGGTGGTCGGCGGCTGTGCGTCCCGGATGAAAGATGGTGGGTTCGAGGGCGACTCCGATTTGGTGCATGGGCTTCTTCAACGAATGGTAAGTCTTGCCGTCAAACATCACTTGGCCGCCATCGGCATGGATGAGCGCAGTCGCAACGCGCAATGTCGTTGTCTTGCCCGCTCCGTTCGGCCCGAGAAATCCCGTCACTCGGCCTGGTTGCACTTCGAAACTCAAGTCGTCGACTGCGCGAAGCTGCCCATACTTCTTCGTGAGATGGTCGAACACAATCATGTCACAATGTTCTCATATGGGGCACTCGCAGGGCAAGGTATCCCTGCTGGACGGGCAATGCCGACGCGCTCGATGGACGAGGCGAGAAGTGCCGATTGGCTAGGGGTTCCCTGAGGGTTCGCTCAGGGTGAAAACCAGCGGCAGAATGAGTAGGGCTCCCGACAGGACGGACATAGAATACATGTATGCGCGTAGCTATCGCCGCTGAGTCTTTTCTTCCTCAAGTCAACGGAGTCACCAACTCCGTCTTGAGGGTGTGCGAGCACCTGAGAGACAATGGACACGAGGCACTCATCATTGCCCCTGGTGACACGGATGTTCCCGATTCCTACGCTGGTTTCGCCGTCTCCACCGTCCCCTCGGTGTCCCTTCCCATGTACCAAGATGTGAAAGTGGCGCTGACGCCGAGCTTCGTCATGGACAGGATCCTGCTGGATTTCGCCCCTGATGTGCTGCATGCTGCTGCGCCCTTCATGGTTGGGTCGGTGGCTCTGGATTCGGCGGCCCGCCTGGCCATCCCCTCTGTGGCCATCTACCAAACAGACGTTCCCTCCTACGCGAAACGCTATGGTCTGGGGCTGGCTGAGAACCTGGCCTGGACGAGGGTGCGGGACATTCACAGCCTCGCCAATCTCACTTTGGCCCCGTCGACCTTCGCCCGCGACCAGCTTCTCGACCACGAGGTGCCGCGTGTGCGAATCTGGGGAAGAGGGGTGGACACGGCCCGTTTTTCGCCCGACAAACGCGATCTCAGTCTCCACGACGAATGGGCGCCCGACAGCGAGGTCGTCATTGGGTACATGGGTCGTCTCGCACCGGAGAAGCAGGTTTTCGACTTGGAGGTCCTAGCGGATATTCCAGGGATCCGCATGGTCGTGGTCGGTGGCGGCCCCAGTAAGAAGACGCTCAAGAAGCAACTGCCACATGCTCTCTTCCTCGGCAAAATGGAAGGCGACGCTTTGGCACGCGCCGTGGCGACGATGGACGTCTTCGTTCATCCTGGCGAGTTGGAGACCTTCTGTCAGGCCATCCAGGAGGCCCTGGCCTCGGGAGTACCCGTCCTTGCTCCCGCAAAGGGAGGCCCCATCGACCTCGTACAATCCGGGCACACGGGATACCTCTACCCGCCAGGCGACCTCGCCGCTCTGCGTGACCGCACCATCGAACTCGTCAATGACAAGGAGAAACGCGACAGTTTCTCTCAAGCGGCTAGACAATTCACCGCAACGCGCACCTGGCCTGCGATTTGCGACCAGCTCCTGGGCTATTACGCCGAGGTCATCCAGGAGGCTTCGCGCACCCACAAAGACGGTCGGTGACACAACAGGGTCGAACTCGCCGTTAGACTAAATGAACACGCTTTCAAGGGGGATGTATGGAATGGATTCTCGTCTCGGTGACCGGTCGAATCGCGCGGGTTGGTCTGGACGAAGCAGAATCGGCCATGGTGAGCCATAATTCAACGAGGGTTGATCATGACGTTGTCCGTTGTGCAATCCCTGCTCCTTCGGGAGTGGTTGGCGCGGTCACGAGTTCGGGCATGGCCCATCGTCTGAGCGTCGAATCCCTCCCCTGCCTCCCACCGGGTGGACCATGGTCCCTGTGGGATGCTCCCGAAACGTCCGCAGTCCTGCCTCTGAGCGATGGTGAGCGCCTCGTCGGGTTGTACTCGCTCGACCCTGAGGCGGCACCACTTGCCCTAGGAACAGTAAAAGGCGTTGTCAAGCGAGTCGTCCCGGAATACAAGGGCTGGGATTCCTGGGAAGTCATCACGCTGAAAGACGACGATGCAGTCATCGGGTGTGCTCACGCAACCGACAGCGACGACCTTGTCTTCATCACATCCGATGCTCAGTTGCTGCGCTTGTCCGCCCGCGAAACACGTCCGCAAGGCCGCCCTGCAGGAGGCATGGCGGGAATCAAACTCGCCGAGGACGCGACTGTGCTCTTCTTTGGAGCAATCCCCAAGTCCGACCGTGACACGGCAATCGTGGCAACCCTCGCCACTGGCCCGGACTCGGCTGCGAGCGTGAAGACGACCGCTGTGAGCGAGTACCCCGCCAAAGGTCGAGCCACGGCCGGGGTGCGCACGCAACGCTTCCTCAAAGGCCAGGATCACCTCCTGCTCGCATGGGCGGGACTGCCTCCGGTCAGGGCCTGTGACGCCAAGGGAGCCCCGCGCAACCTTCCCGCCTGCGAGGACCGGCGAGACGGGACCGGGACGAAGGTGTACGGCCCCTTCTTTGCTTTCGGTTCTGGGACAATCAAGTAGTCAGGAGAGCAAAATGGACATTGCCATCGTCGGCATGGGCGCAATCGGAACCTACTACGGCGTGAGACTCGCACTCGCAGGGAACACTGTGCATTTCCTCGCACACACCGAATATGAGGCCGTGAAAGCCGGAGGACTCCACGTCAAGAGCTACCTCGGGAACTTCGACATCGACGCACCGCTTGTGTACAACAGCATTGAAGCGATGCCGCCGTGTGACATGGTGTGCGTCTGTACGAAAGCAACCACCAACGATACCATCTTTGGTTCGCTGACGCCTGTCGTCAAACCTGGTGGGGCCATCCTGCTCATGCAGAATGGTTTCGGCGCCGAGGAACGGTTGGCGCGGTTGTACCCGGATGTGCGCATCTTTGCCGGGTTGTGTTTCATCACCTCGTATCGGGTTTCTCCTGGCCATATCAACCATGACGCCTACGGCAAGATTTCCCTCGCCTCCCTTGTGCCCGACGCACAAGGGTTGGCTGACTTGTACGCGCTCTTCACTGGGGCTGGTCTAGAAGCTGAGGTTATCGGCGACGTCCTGCCTGCGCGCTTCCGCAAACTCGTCTGGAACATCCCGTACAACGGCCTCACCGTCGCCTTGGACTGCACGACCCTTGAACTTGCCAGCGGGACCGCCGCGCTCAGTTCTGTCCGCACACTCATGACCGAGGTGGTGGAGGGCGCTGCGGCCTGCGGCGTCACCATCGACCCGAGTTTCGTCGACGAGATGATGGGCACCACCCAGAATATGGGGGCCTACGAACCCAGCATGAAGATCGACTACAACCATCATCGCCCCCTGGAGGTCGAAGCGATTTACCGCAAGGTGATCGCGTACACCGCCGACCACGGTTATCGCATGGCGGCCACCTCTTTGCTGGCCGACGAACTCGATATCATCCAGGCGCGATACCTGAGCGCTTAGCTTGCTTCGTACCTCACCGGAGGGGAAAGCAGAGCGGACACGTCGTCGCCGATGTACGTGGGGTGGCGAATCTCGGGAGCGGACGCGAGGTCATCCATCGAGTGCGACCCCGACAGGACGAACAGCGAATCCCATCCCGCGTTGACGGCTCCTTCGATGTCTGTGTCGAGCCTGTCGCCGACGAAGAGTGGGTGCGTTCCCCCTAGTCGCCTGAGGGTTTCGTCGAGCAAGGGTCGTGCGGGTTTGCCGCCCATGATGGGGTCCATGCCGATAAGTGCCTCGCGCATCGCGTTGAGGATACCCCCCATTCCGATGGCGAGCCCTTCCTGAGTGGGACGGTTGTAATCATTGTTGCAGGCATACCAGATTGCCCCGGCTTGTACTGCGAAGCACCCCTCGTTGAGGTCTGCCCAAGTCAGCGGCGGACAATACCCCACGCAAATCGCGGCAGTGGAGGATGAGCGTGTGTGCACAGGGGTCAACCCGACATCCGACACTTCATGGGCGAGTGCGGCCGAGCCAAGGACCAGAACCTCTGAGCCTGGGGCCAGGTCAGCAGCCATGACTCGGGCGGTGGCTTGTGCGGACGTCACCACGTCATCGGGTGTACAAGGGATGCCCAACCCCGACAAATGGTCTGACACAGTGTGCGGCGCGCGCTGGGCATTGTTAGTGACGAATCCGACGCGAATGCCTCGGCGGCGAAGTGCCGCGATGGTTCTAGCCGCGCCAGGAACGGCGTCTGGGCCTCGGTAAATGACACCGTCCAAGTCGAAGCCCACAAGGTCGTAGGCGTCCACGAGTGCGGTCATTCGTCGAAGCCTTCGCCAGCCTCCTCAACCACAACCACGGTCTCGTCTGCTTCGCCCTCGGCGCTCGCAGTCTCGTCGGACACCGCGCCATCCTGGCTCACATCGGCCTCGTCTGTCTCGGCTTCAGCCGTCTCGTCTTCCTCTTCAGAGTCTTCCTCTTCAGAGTCGTCCTCGTCGTCAGAGTCGGCGTCTTCGGATTCCTCATCCGAGTCCTCGTCATCAGAATCGCCTTCGTCGTCTAGCTCCGAGTCGTCTTCGCCAGAATCGTCGGATTTCTCTGAATCCTCATCGGCATCTTCGTCGGATTCTTCTGAGTCTTCCTCCGACTCGTCATCGTCCGAATCCTCGTCTAGCTCGTCATCGTCCCATTCGTCCTCGTCAGATCTGTCCGAGTCTTGCGAATCGTTGGACTCCTCCTCGGGTTCTTCGAACTCTTCCGGGTCGATCTCGAAGGTCGCACCGTCCATCTCGTCCAAGCGCTCAAGGGCCGACGTGTTGGCGTCGGTGTCGAGGCTCGCCGCCGCCAGGAACCCTTTGCGCGCGCCTTCCATGTCGCCCTCCTGGGAGAGCAAGTCCGCATGGGCGTACAACAGTCGTGCCTGCGCGACGCGGGGATGACGCAAAGTGGGTCGCTCGATCTCGTTGCGCAACAGTCTCAGAGCTTCAGCGCGTTGCCCCATGTCATCACGGATTCCCGCCTGAACAATGAGCAATTCAACCGCCATGGACGGGTCCAGGTCAGCCTTCTTGCCTTCCTCGATGGTCGCCAAGGCTTCTCGATGCTTGCCCAGCGCCCGATACGAGTCGGCGATCACAGGCAGGTAATCGTCCGAGCCAGTGATACGGCGCAGTGCCTTGTACTGGGTCAGTGCCTCATCGTACTTCTCGGCGGCATAGGCAGTCTCAGCGCTAGCTTCGCGCGTGATGGGCAGACGTGCGGCTCGACGGCGCGCGGCTTCCGCATGACGGAACGCCAACTCAGGATCCGTGTCCACGAGTTCGCCCGCAGCCCACAGGTGTGCGGCCACCGCGTCGGCCAGTTCCAGGGGCAGGCCTTTTAGCTCTGCCTTGATGCCGCGCGACAGCTTCGTGCCGTCGGGGATGACCGGGGTCTCGGGCTCGTCCTCAGGCTTCTCCAGCCCCGGAGGCACAATACGCTCCTCTTCGTCATCGCGGAACCTCGGTGGCCTGTCGTCGCGGTATTGACGAGGACGGTCATCACGGTATTGACGAGGACGGTCGGAGAACTGTCGGTCGCCGTCACGGCGGGGACGGTCGTCCCCATCGCGGCGAGGCCGGTCGTCAGAATAGCGCCGAGGACGGTCGTCGGAACGAGAGTCACGGTATTGACGCGGACGGGAATCCCGAGATTCACCCGACGAGTCACGATATTGACGAGGGCGGTCGTAGCCTCCCTCACGGGGCGGACGATCCTCGCGGAATTGGCGGGGCCGTTCATCGCCTGACGAGCGAGGACGATCCCCATAGGGGCGGTCGCCACTGCGCGCAGGACGATCACCGTAGGATCTGCCGGACGAACCACCGCGTCCACCTTCGGACGAGCGGGGGCGGTCACCATAGGGGCGGAATGACGAGCCGCGCTCACCATAAGGACGGTCGCCATCGCGGCGAGGCGGCCTGTCGCCCTGCGACGAATCAGATGAGCGACGATCCCCTGAACCCCACTGCCCTTCGCGCGGAGAACGGTCTTCGCGGTATTGACGCGGGCGGGAATCACGACTGTCCGGGCGGTCACTGCGGTACTGGCGCGGACGATCCGAGGAGAAGCTGCGACGCTCCCCATCTCCCGACGCACGCCCCTCTCCCTCGCGGCGCGGGGGACGGTCACCATAGGAGCGTTCGCTCGAGCCTTCCCCATCGCGGCGTGGACGCGGAGAATACCCCCGCCCGTCGGAACTGCTCGGTCTTCCGCCGCTGGAATAGCGCGGACGGTCTCCAGAGTAGCCACCGGAATCTCTGCCACCAGACGAGCGTCCCTCGGACGAATACCTTCTGGGCTCGGACGAGCGGTCGGAACGAGAAGAATCGGAGCGGCCATATCCTCCACGATCACCGTCTCCCGACGAACGGGGACGATAGGGCCTGTCCTGCGAGCCGCGCTCGGAATCGGAGCGGCGTTCTCCGGAATCTCTGCCGTAACCGCGACTGGATGAATCACGGCCACCATCAGAAGACCTGTCCGGGCGAGAATCGCGTCCCCATGCCCCTGAACCGCGTCGGTCGTCGCTGCTGCCCCGGCCATACCCCCCGGAACGTCCTGTTCCGCCTGTGGGGCGGGAGCCATAATTGCGACCGCCAGCGCGGCGTCCATCTGAATAAGCCATAGGGTCTATTCTCTCATGTTCTACGCTCGCGCGCCCGTCGCAGGGTCGCCGGAGCACCGACGCTGGCATTCTGGGTCGCCTTCCTCAGGGTGCCCCGTCACGCAGAACACCGACTTCTGTATCAAGAACGGTCTCAAATCGGGGTTCTCACGCACGAGTTTCATTCAGAAGTCGGTGAGCGAAAGAGCAGAACCCCAAAACGGCCCCGGAACGCACAAAACCCCCGAGGATAACCTCGGGGGTTTTGTATAATGTCCGGCGACGTCCTACTCTCCCACAGGGTCCCCCCTGCAGTACCATCGGCGCTAAGAAGCTTAACTTCTGGGTTCGGAATGGAACCAGGTGTTTCCCTCTTGCCATGATCACCGAAACTCTATTGAGATGTATCGACTATGTCAGTAGACATAGCCCGACCGTATCTCGAGAACAACACAGTGGACGCGTAGCACCTTTGTATAAAACAAGCCCTCGACCTATTAGTATTGGTCAGCTCCATGCATTGCTGCACTTCCACGTCCAACCTATCAACCCGGTAGTCTTCCGGGGGTCTTACCAGCTTAACGCTGTGGGAACTCTCATCTTGAAGCGTGCTTCCCGCTTAGATGCTTTCAGCGGTTATCACTTCCCAACGTAGCCAACCAGCCGTGCTCTTGGCAGAACAACTGGCACACCAGAGGTTAGTCCGTCCCGGTCCTCTCGTACTAAGGACAGCCCTTCTCAAAATTCCTACGAGCGCAGCGGATAGGGACCGAACTGTCTCACGACGTTCTGAACCCAGCTCGCGTGCCGCTTTAATGGGCGAACAGCCCAACCCTTGGGACCGACTCCAGCCCCAGGATGCGACGAGCCGACATC
>JAISJO010000047.1 GCA_031261485.1 Propionibacteriaceae bacterium
CCCGCCGAAGCCTACGCCCTCCTCCTCGGCATCCCCATCACCATCGGTGGACGACCCGCCAAACTCCCCGATACACTCATCCCGTTAGCACAACGTTGCGTTGACCCCTAGAATCCGCCCCTCGAATATGAATCGGAAATGATCCGAGTACTTACGAGGGAATGCACCACTCTTACAGGCTGACACTATCCCGTGACCGCCGCCGACTTGGCGGAACCCCGCGTCAATCCCGACCCTGGCGGGATTTTGCTGACTGTTTACTCTTCGTTTCCTTCGGCACCACCGGTGCCTTGTACAGTTGGAGGAGCGCGACAGGAGGCAGGGCAGTGACCATCAAGCGCCGATTAGTCATATCAAATATCCTCATGCTGGTCATACCGATTGTCCTCTCGTCAGCGGTTTTCGCGCTGATACCGGCTATCTACATGGCGGTCACGGGCACGCGGCGCCCTGACGTGTACTTCGAATCCGACTGGGGTCGGATGAAGGCATACTATGCCTGGATCGGTTTGATGTATGTCTTCCTCATTGCGGTGATTGTTGTGACCAATCGGATACTGACGCGATTTGTCTTCCGCAACGTGGCCAATCCGATTGACACGCTGACCCATGGGGTTCAGCAGATTCGTGATGGGAATCTTGACTACCGCATCCAGTACGACCGCAAGGACGAGTTCACCGGGATTTGCTCTGATTTCAACGACATGGCACAGCGGCTGTCTGACTCTGTGGAGCGGCGCCAGCGAGACGATGACAATCGCAAAGAGTTGATTGCCGGAATCTCGCACGACCTACGAACTCCGCTGACCGTGGTGAAGGCCTACGTCGAAGGACTGGAAAACGGTGTGGCAATGACTCCTGAAGTGCAAGTCAAATACCTGGCCACAATCAGAAGCAAAGCCGACGACCTAGAGCGCATCATCAACCAGCTTTTCATGTTTTCGAAAATAGACATTGGAGAGTTTCCGTTTGATCTTGGGCCGATCAGCGTGGACGAGGAACTGCATCGACTGATTGACAGTGTCACCGAAGACTACGAGGCAAGAGGACTTACATTGTCCCTAGCCACCGACTGTGAAACCGCTGTTGTGAACGCAGACGTCCAGCAATTCCGCAACGCCATCACCAATATCATGGAGAACGCCCTGACGTACAAGACAGCTGAGCAAGGAAAGCTCCAGATCGCCACTCACATGGACAGTGAGCATGTGACGGTCGAGCTTGTCGATGACGGTCCCGGTGTGCCTCCCGGCGATATCGACAAACTGTTCACTGTCTTTTACCGAGCAGACCCAGCCCGTTCCAGCAAGAAGAGTGGCTCCGGCCTGGGACTGGCGATCACGTCGAAGATTATGGCCCGAATGGGCGGCGGCATCCAGGCGCACAACGCGCCAGAAGGTGGGCTTGCCATGGTCATCACGCTCCCCATTGCGGCAGGAGATAGCGCGTCATGACGAGAATCCTGATTGTGGAAGATGACACGGCGATCGCTGAAATCGAGCGCGATTTCCTGGAGATCGAGGGATACGAAATAGCCATTGCTCCTGATGGGTCGACAGGCCTGGAGCGGGCTCTGTCGGGAGAGTTCGACCTCGTTCTGCTCGATCTCATGCTTCCAGGGATGAATGGCTACGACATCTGCCGCAAGATCAGGGGCGAAATCGACGTGCCCATCCTCATGGTGACGGCCAAGACAGAAGACGCTGACAAGATCCGCGGATTGGGGCTTGGAGCAGATGACTACGTCTCTAAACCCTTTTCCCCGGTCGAACTTGTGGCACGGGTCAAGGCTCACTTGGCCCAGTACGAACGGCTCACGACAACCAACAGTTCCAAGACGGCCGACATAAGGATTGGGCGGATAGCCATCAATCCGCTCAATCGCCGCGTCTTTGTCGGTGACAATGAAATCGAACTCAAGAATAGAGAATTCGAGTTACTTCTCTTCCTCATGACCAACCCGGACATCGTGTTCTCCAAGGAATACCTTTACGAACACATCTGGGGCATGCAGGCCATCGGAGACCTGAAGACCGTCGCTGTCCACATTGGCCGACTCAGAGACAAGATCGAGCTGAACCCACAAGAACCAACGCACATCCAGACTGTGTGGGGCGCGGGCTACCGATTCAAGGCCTAGGCAACGCTGAGTATCGGCCGTTCCAACCGTCACCCTGCACGTAGTCGCTGGATCTACCCTTGTCAGATGGATACTGCGACTACGCGCAGCATGACGATAGGCGGCGCTCTTCTTTTGCCAACGGTTTGCCTGGTGTTTACCTGGAACGGACGCCCCCTTTACTGAGTCCCTTTACTGTCGAGACGTGAGGGATTATGCCGATTGCTGACTTGCAGTGTCGCAGGCATCCCCCACATGAGCAAAGACAAGGAAGACATAGCAATGCCCAAACTGACATTAGTTGATATTGACAAGACATACAGCAACGGTGAGGTCGTCCATGCCCTCCAAGATGTGTCGCTGAAGTTCCGGGATAACGAGTTTGTCTCCGTCTTGGGGCCTTCTGGCTGTGGAAAGACCACCCTGCTGAACATTATCGGAGGCCTGGATCGCTACACGTCGGGAGACTTGATCCTGAGTGGACTGTCCACCAGTCAGTTCAAGGACAAGGACTGGGACGCTTACAGAAATCGTTCCATCGGTTTCGTTTTCCAGACATACAACCTCATCAGGCACCAGTCCGTCTTGCAAAATGTTGAAATCGCCATGACACTGTCCGGCGTCTCAGCCAGCGAGCGAAAGCGCAGAGCGAAAGAAGCCCTGTCGTCTGTCGGTTTGGCGGACCAGATGACCAAACGGCCGAGCCAGCTCTCAGGGGGACAGATGCAGCGCGTGGCCATCGCCCGCGCCCTGGTCAACAATCCCGACATCATCTTGGCAGACGAACCAACCGGCGCCCTTGACTCCCACACAAGCGTGCAGGTTCTGGAGATTCTCAAGGAAATCTCGAAAACGAAACTCGTCATCATGGTCACGCACAATTCCGACCTGGCCAACACCTACTCCAGTCGCATCATTCACCTGCTGGATGGCGAGGTCCAGTCCGATTCCCACCCTATCTTCGACGAAGAACCGACCCAGACCGACCAGATTGCCCCGACGCACAAGGGTGAAACAAAGACAGCCATGTCGCTGTCCACGGCCGCCGCGCTCTCCTTCAAGAACCTGCTCAGCAAGAGAGGCAGAACGATCATCACATCGGTCGCGGGCAGTATTGGCATCATCGGCGTCGCGCTCGTCCTGGCCTTGTCCAACGGACTGTCGAGCTACCTGGACACCATGCAGTCTGACATGCTGTCCGGCTTCCCCATCACAGTCTCGGAAACGGTCCAGACACTCGAGATGGGCAGGGGCGGGATGGACTCCGACGAAATGAGCGGCGTCTTCGGAGGCGATTCCGAAGGGCAATTCCCCACTGACGGCGTCCTTCACGGCTATGATTCCCAGGCAAACAGCACACAACATACCAATGTATTGACTGACGAGTACATCGACTACGTCTCAGGAATAGAGACCGCACTGCCCGACTCGGTCAACACGGTTTCCTATTCGCGAGGGGTCGATATCAACCTGCTTGCCAAAGGTGAAGACGCGGTTGTCAAATATGCCACAACAGTGTCAGGCCAAGGCGACATGGGTGCCGCGATGATGGGTTTCGGCAATGTTTACTGGGGTGAGATGCCCAACAACGAGGACTTCATTCTGTCGCTCTATGACCTCATTGGCGAAGACAGCCGCATTCCGTCTTCGAAGAATGAAGTGGCGATTGTCGTCGATGAGTACAACCGCCTCGATACCAGATTCCTCGAAAAACTCGGAATGTCTGACGGCGCTGTCGAGTTTTCAGTTTCGGATTTTGTGGGCAAGACGATCCTGAAGGTTGTGCCGAACAATACCTTCTATACCGAGAATGCTGGCGGCCTTTTCGCGGCCCCGGCGGTCTCAGATTATGGCAGCCTCTATAGCTCCTCGGAGGGTTTCGATCTCACTATTGTGGGAGTTCTCCGCATCAAACCGGACAAATCCTCCGCTGTCGGCTACCTCTCTGAAGGACTGATCTACACGACGGCGCTGACCGACTACATCGTCGACAACGCGCAGAAGTCTGACATCGCTCTCGCCCAGCAAAGCTCTGACACCGACGTCATCACCAACATGCCCTTCACGAACGAGGCAGCAAAAGAACAAAGGCTGCTGGCTTTGGGGGCAGACACGACGCCGACCGGCATCAGCATCTATCCGACAGACTTTTCGGGCAAGGACAAAATCAAGGACTACTTGGATGAATACAATGTCGGGAAGGCCGAAGCCGATCAGATCATCTACAGCGACATCGCGCAGTCCATCGGCTCATCAATCAGCTCGATGATCAGTACTCTGTCGTACGTGTTGATTGGCTTCGCAGCAATCTCTCTGCTTGTTTCGACCATCATGATCGCCATCATCACCTACGTTTCGGTCATCGAACGCACCAAGGAAATCGGCATACTGCGCAGTGTCGGCGCGAGGAAGCGCGATATCTCTCACGTGTTCATCGCAGAAACGCTCATCATTGGCCTGGCAGCGGGAATCCTCGGCGTGGGGCTGTCCTACCTGTTGACCATTCCAATCAACCTGGTCATATCGAGCCTCGCAGGCATCAGCAATATCGCCATGTTGGCACCACTCCATGGCATTCTCCTGGTCCTGGGGAGCATGCTGCTGACCCTCATAGCGGGCCTGATCCCCTCGCGTATGGCTGCGAACAAAGACCCCGTGGTCGCCCTGAGAACTGAGTGAAGCTGGGAGCCGGGCCCCCACCGATGCGCTCAGGCGGAACAGACAGCCTCAAGGTCTTGGGTTTCGTTGGGGACATCCTCGGGCGGGGCGGGTGGCGGGTCCACGGAGTCCGGGTCGGTTCCGCCGTGGGATGTACCGACCGAGGGCGCGGAAGATGCAGCATCCAGAGCCTCCGACCCGGCGATGGTCGTCGCTACGACCGCTTGAATGGAAGCGAAATCGGGCCAGCCGGTTTCCACCAAGGGTGGGGTGAAGGCAACAGACGTGATGGGCAGGGCACGAGCCTTGAGCGCCAGGCTGGCCATCTCGCCAATCGCGGACGGCGGCACTGACGTTGTCACTGTTTCACCTGAGGCGCTCGCCAACTGGGTGAACTTCGTGGCGACTGTGCTGGGGTTGAGTTGGTGGAGCATGGCGGTCATGATGCACCTCTGACGCTGCATCCGGTCATAGTCCGACGTGGATTCACGGCTTCTCGCGTACCATAGCGCGACGAACCCGTCCATGTGCTGCGTTCCGACTTCGACCCATCTGTCCTCAGCCATGTCGATGGGAAGACGCTCATTGACAGTGATGATCAGCCCGCCCATCGCGTCAATCAGGTTCTGGAATCCGTCCATATCAATCATGGCGTAGTAGTTGATGTCGAGCCCTGTCACTGCCTCAACGGCGTCTAGGGTCGCCTGGATCCCAGGATTGGCCGCGTTGGGATACAAGTCGGCATGTTCCTGGCCCAGAAGATAGACGGCATTCAACAGACATTCATGGCTGTCGCAGTAATAGCCCGTGGGGTACAGCGCCTGCAGAGGGGAACCGTCAACGAACGGTACATTCTCCAAGTTGCGCGGCAGCGCGAAGATGACTGCTCGACCCGTCTTCGCCGAAACAGAAATAACGTTGATGGAGTCTGGGCGTGTGCCCCAACGGTCCTCGCCGGTGTCCGCACCCAAGAGGAGGATGTTGTACCTGCCCTCCTTCTCGTTCTTGTCGCCTCCGCCAGTGAATATGTTCCCGAGCGAACCGCCAGTGACCCACATTGCTTGTCCGGCCCAGAAAGTTCCCAAGGACAGACACACGGTCAACACCAGGGCGACAAGAGTGAACACCATTCCTCGTCCAGCGCCAAGAGAGCGTGGACGGGCTATGACGATGGTATCGAGAGCCAGGATGGTCCAGAGCGTGCCCAAGGCGAACACGGCAACGGCCAGGACCTTCAACACCAAGGGCGTGGCCAAGAAACCAATCATCGCGTTACGGAACAGAAGGAAAACCACCAAGGCCACAACGACGAGGATCAGCAGCCCTATCCAAATCTTGAGTGCACCACGCCCGAGAGAACGGTTGGCACCTTCGCCATGGACCGCCTGAGCCGAACCGGGTGCCACAAAACCTAGTCCCAGCAGGGTCCAGGCACGGCGAGCCTTCGCCCCCCGGCTACGCTCCTCAATGGTCGCGGATTCGCTCATTATCCTCCTCAGGGCTGCGTGCTTGCGCTGGGTACCCCTCAAGTATGGTCAGGAATGCCCGCTGTGAAGCGCTCGACATGCCGTGTGCGCACGAAGACTTCTGCCAGTCGGCCATCTACGGACAGGGTGACCGGGGCAGGACTCACCCGCCGTAGGGGCTGGGCATGATGGCACCTTCGTCGTCGAGATAATACGTCGGGATGACCGGCTCGCCTCGACTCATCTTGTACCCGTCACGCGGCAACTCGCCCCGAGCGGCGTTGTGGCGCTTTCTGGCCTGCGACAAGGGTTCATCTCCCACAATCTCGCCATCACGGATGAGTTCGCGCAGGAGTGGGCGGTCGTCGCCATCGCCTTGTGGAGGCGCATTCACGCCGATCAACTCGGCCTCTGCGATGCCCTTCACATCGAGTCGGCGCACGGCGTATTTCTGGCCGCCGACACTAACCTTGGCGGCAGACTTCTTGGCGACGGGAACCAGTGGCGCATCGGGGGCGTCGGAGGTCGCACGGGCCACGAGTTTGTACACCATCGAGCACGTTGGCGCGCCCGAACCCGTGACAAGGGATGTACCCACGCCGTACCCATTGACTGGTGCGCCCGCGAGAGCCGCAAGCTGCCATTCGTCCAAGTCAGAGGTCACAATGATGCGGGTCTTCGTGGCACCCAAGTCGTCCAGGAGCGCCCGGACCTCGCGTGCGGTCGCTGTCAAGTCGCCCGAGTCGATGCGCACTGCGCCCAATTGGCCGTTGGTGATGCGGACTCCCGTGCGCACTGCCGCCTCGATGTCGTAGGTGTCCACAAGCAGAGTTGTGTCCTCCCCCAAGGTGGCGATCTGCGCCCGGAACGCCTCTTCCTCAGTGTCGTGGAGAAGGGTGAAAGAGTGAGCCGCTGTGCCCGAGGTGGGAATGCCGTACGTCCGGCCCGCTTCCATATTGGATGTGGACGCGAAGCCTGCGATGTACGCCGCACGCGCCGCCGCGACGGCCGCCCACTCGTTGATTCTGCGCGACCCCATCTCGATACAGGGCCGGTCCTCAGCCATGAGCGTCATGCGGGATGCCGCCGAGGCCACCGCAGAATCGTAGTTGTAAATGCTCAGCAGAATCGTCTCCAGGACCACGCACTCGGCGAACGTGCCTCGCACACTGACTAGCGGCGAGCCGGGGAAGTACAGGTCGCCCTCGCCATATCCCCAAATCGAGCCAGTGAAACGGAAGGAGGACAGGTATTCCGCGGTCGGGTCGTCGATGATCGCGTTCTTGCGCAGAAAGGTCAGTTCCTCGTCCCCGAACCGGAAGTTGGCAACAGCTTCCAGAGCGCGCCCCACTCCGGCGACCACACCGTATCGCCTCCCGGGCGGCAGTCGACGGGCGAACAACTCGAAGACAGAGTGGCGAAAAGCCGTCCCCGACGCCAACGCGGCTCGAATCATTGTCAATTCATATTCGTCAGTCATCAGCGCAGTGCTGGGCGGATTCGTCATGAGACAAGTCTAGTACTTGGCCCACAAGCACACCTCTTCCTGGGCATAGGTGAAATGAGGGGCGCTAGGCTGTAGGCGACGAAAGGACGATCATGGCATCACCACTGGTATCGATCATCATGGGCTCGGATTCCGACTGGCCGATCATGGAAGCGGCCGGTGCTGCTCTGACCGAGTTCTCCATCCCCTTTGAGGCCGATGTGCTTTCTGCTCATCGCCAGACGGATGCCTGTTTGGATTTCTCCCGCACGGCCCACAAGCGGGGGGTGCGAGTCATCATCGCAGGTGCGGGCGGCGCGGCCCATCTGCCGGGAGTTCTGGCGGCAGCCACTCCCCTACCTGTCATCGGAGTGCCCATCGCGCTGAAAACCCTGGACGGACTGGACTCCCTGTTGTCCATTGTTCAGATGCCTGCAGGTGTGCCTGTGGCGACGGTGGGCATAGGGGCGGCCCGCAATGCGGGACTTCTGGCTGTACGGATTTTGGCTAGTGGGGACCCCGAACTGACCTCTCACGTCTTGGAGTTCCAGACATCTCTGGCTCAAGCGGCCACAGCCAAAGGCGCGTCAGTCCGCCAATACTCGACTGCGTCCTGAGCGTCATTCTCGGCTAGTCAGGAAGACACTCGACGACCGGACCTGCCAGAACGGCGAGTCTTGGAAGTCTTGGACTCGTGCCTCGTGTTCGTCCCATAGTAGTAATAATACGAACTGTTGTGGTGGCGCCCGCGCATCATGTTCATGACGATGCCCATCACAGGGGTATTGACCTTGTCGAGGGAGTCGAGAGCGTCCTGTAATTGCGGCCCAGGCACCTTCCCATTCGCCGCGACAACGATGGCCCCGGACGAGAATGCCGACAAGATGGCCGTGTCGGTAACGGGCACCAAGGGTGCCGAATCGATGATGACTGTGTCGTACTCCTTGGTCGCCTGCTCGATGAGGTTCCACATTGCCCGCGAACCCGACAGTTCCGCAGGATTGGGAGGCACACTGCCCAAAGGAAGCACATCGGGGGCGCCAGGTCCCAGCGGCTGAATCACTTCGCGCAAGGACGCTTTGCCTAGAAGGACGGTGGTCAGTCCGACCGAACCCTCCAGATTGAGGTAACGCGCCACTGATGGACGGCGCATGTCGGCATCGACAAGGAGGACGCGGTCCCCAATCTCCGCTAGAGCAGCAGCAATGTTGATGGCGACAGTGGACTTTCCTTCACCCGAGATGGAGGATGTCACGAGGAAGACCCGGCGCTTGTTGGAGCCGATAGCAAGGAACTGGAGATTCGTGCGCAAACGACGGAACTGCTCTGCGGCGATAGATGTCGGGGAAGACCGCATGATGAGGGGATCCCTGGTGGATGTGAACGTCGAATCAAAGGGAATCGTGGCGATAACCGAATGGTCAGTGACGTTCTTGACATCCTCTTCGGAGCGAATGGTGACATCAAGAGTCTTGCGCAATATCGCCAAGGCGACGCCAAAGACGAGTCCGGCGATGACACCCAAAGCGAGAGTGAGGGCGACCTTGGGACTGGTTTGCGAGGTCGGCGTGGTTGCCGGCGTGACGACTGTGGCGGTGATGGTCGATTTCTCATTGAGATCTACTGGAGACAGGCTCCTCACCGTGTCAACCAGAGATTCCGCGATGCTCTGAGCAATTTCCCGGCTCCGGTCCGCATCAGAGTTGGTCACCGAAATCTGGATGAGGGACGTGTTGGCGGGAATCGTCGTCGTGACGTGAGTGGCGAGAACCTCTGCGGTGGTGTCCAGATCCAGGTCCTCGATGACTGGGCTGAGGACCTTCGGAGTGGTGGCAATCTGCGCATAGGAACGCGCTGCGGCAGCGGTGTAGTTCGTCCCTGTGTACAAGTCGCCGACAGAATTACTGCCAGACATGGAAAGGAAGACAATGGACTTCGCTGTGTACACCGGTGTCGCCAAGAAGACGTAGGCACCTGCAGCCAGCCCGCCGAAAATCGTCAGAAGGAGAATGCTCACCCAATATTTCTTGAGCACATTCCAGTACACACGAAGCTCCATGCCCCAGACTCCTCACAGCCATCTTCCGCAGTAAACCCTAACAGAGAATACCGCCTCTGCGTCCGCGACACCGATTCCCTCGCCTGTCCACAGGAGAATACCGCGATGTCGGAGCGATCAAGCAGCCCTGCTGGGCGAGGGGCAGCGCTCGACAACACGTACACTAGACATGATGAATCGATTCAGCCCCATGACTGTGCTTACCGTGTGCACTGGCAACATCTGTCGCTCCCCCGCAGCCGAGCGACTCCTGGCCGCCACCCTAGGACCCGGGGTTCGTGTGTCGAGCGCAGGCACAGGAGCGGTTGTCGGTCACGGCATCCAGCCCGACATGGCCGTTCTCCTGAAAGAGGTTGGCATTGACACCGGTTGGTTCTCAGCTCGACAACTGACTGAGGACCTTATCCGTGACTCCACCCTCATCCTCACGATGACGCGCAGACACAGGTCGGCGGTGGCCAGGATGGTCCCCGATGCCGTGCGCCGAACGTACACCCTGCTAGAGTTCGCCCGCATCGCAGCCATGACACCACACAAGCCCCACGAAACCGCGGCTGGGCGCTTGCGCCACCTCGTCAGCATCGCACCCCAAGCACGACCCCTAGTCAAGGCCGAGGAAGATGACGATGTACCTGACCCCTATGGAGGGGACGCAGACCTCTACGCGACATCCTTCGACCTCATCAGGCAAGCAGTAAACACTATTGCTTCCACTGGTGAAGCCGCGCCACCCCCGACCGCATCCGACTCTCACAGCGCGCGGAGACTTCCACCGCCAAGGCCCCCAGTCGCAGTAGACCAGCGTCCAACTGTGCCCGAGGCACCAGGCACCACACCCTGGGTGCCAGGCACTGCATCCGAGGCGCCCGATGGCCCATCCGGGACCGCACCCGATCCCGCACCAGTCACCGACTCCGACTCCTCCACCAACATTTGGCTGCCCGCCACACCTCCAGCGCTCTCGTCGTAGGCGGTCTTACCCTAGCCAGGACGCGACCCCCAGGCGTCCCGCCACAGCGGAGCACAGTCGGCGCTGCGGTCGCGCAGGGAATCCGAAGCCACCCTTGGCCACCCTCACTGACTGGGAGGTTGTCTGGGCTGACGCCACACACCCGGTCGGTATTCCTGCGCCCAACCCGCCTGTTCCACTCGGCTCAAGACCCCCAGAACAGTGACCACGTTCCACCCCAGACGGGCGCACACCTCGTCGACACTCACCCCTATTCCGTGAGGCAATGCATCCACCAAGGTTCGCTCTTGGTCGCTCAAGGGCCCTCCAGCCCCGGATTTGGCCCAGGGAAGGGTCTCCCTGCGAGGGTCGAGAGGTTCTAGGACACTCACAATCTCTTCAACACAGGTGGCGAGGGTGGCTTCACCGTTGCGGATCAGCCGATGCGGTGTCACTGACATAGCCGATGTGACGGGTCCGGGGACCGCCAAGACCGGTCGACTCATACTCAGGGCCCAACTCACCGTGTTCTGCGCACCACTCCTGACCGCTCCCTCCACGATGACCGTTGCCTGGGCCAGAGCCGCGATGAGTCGATTCCGCACGAGAAACCGGGCCCTGGACGGGACGCAATCCGGTGGGGACTCAGAAACGACAAACCCTGCGTCACGAATCCGAGTCAGCAAAGCGGCGTTGCCCGGTGGATACAACTTCGCCAAACCTCCGGCCATGACTGCCACTGTCGCACCGCAGGACAGGGCCCCTCGGTGTGCAGCCGCGTCGATGCCATACGCTCCGCCCGAGATCACCGTGTACCCCCGTTCGGCGAGTTCAGCCCCAAGCTCTGCCGCGACATGCTCTCCGTAGGCCGTCGAGGCCCGTGCCCCCACCACGGCCACAGAGCGTGAACAGGCGCGAGCGAAGTCACCTTCACCGCTGACCCATAAACCCCATGGCTCTCCCCCCAACCCGTTGACCGGTTCAGACCAAGCCAAGTCCGCGACGCCCAACGGCCATTGAGGGTCAGATGGGATGAGGAAGGTGCTCCCACACGCCGCTGTCGCCTGCTGCACAGCCTCCACATCCACGCCGCGAACACGCACTGCAGTCGCCCGAGTCGAACCGGAGTTGCGCAGATACTCCCACACTGCCACCGGTCCCTGCTCTCGAACGAGCGCGGCCATGCGAGGGTCTCCCCCATCCAATGCCGCACACAGCCCCATCCGCGCGATTCTCTCCCGCTGCGCATCCTCGACCGGCGCGTCGATCATCTCCCGAAAACTCCCGGCGCTGGACATGCCACTGTCGGCAAGGAAATCAATCTCCTCGAACTCACCCATTGGTTCCATCACGCAATCTCCTCTCCTTGTCTCATTGAGAGAGCCACTCTGACATGGTCGGCTCCCACTCGATCTGCACCCATCAAGTCAGCGATTGTCCACGCGACTCTGATGACTTTGTCCACACCTCGATGGGACAACAGCCCTGCTGTCACAGCTCTCTCCAGCACGTCCACCCCGTCAGGCGGCGGCAGAGAGCGAACATAAGGCCCAGGCAACTCGGCGTTCGTCGTCCAGGGCGTATCGCGCAAACGGCGGGATTGACGCTCCCGGGCTTCGGCGACTCGCCCGGCGACCACTCGGGAGGCCTCTTCCTTGCCCGCTTTGGCGAGCAGGGACGTGCGAATCGGTTGGATGGGAGCACGGATGTCGATGCGGTCCAGAATGGGCCCAGAAATCCGCGCCGCATAGCGGCGAATACTCATCGGAGAACAGTGACACACAGAGCGCGGCGTGGCCGCCAGACCGCAAGGGCAGGGATTGGCGGCCAGGACAAGTTGGAAACGGGCCGGATACCTCACTGAGGCTTCGGAGCGGCCCAGCACAATCTCGCCCGCTTCCAATGGGGTTCTCAACGATTCCAATGCCTGTGTCGAGAACTCAGGAGCCTCATCGAGGAAGAGCACACCTCGGTGCGCCAGCGACACAGCGCCGGGTCGAGCGACCCTGGCACCCCCGCCGACCAAGGACGCCAACGAAGCGCAGTGGTGAGGATCAGCGAAAGGAGGTCGCACAGGCAGATGGTCCACGCCAGCGCCCATCAGGGAGTGGATAGCGGCAACTTCCATAGCCTCATTGGCGGACAAGTCAGGCAGAATGGTGGGAAGACAGGAGGCCAGCATGGTCTTGCCCACCCCTGGAGGTCCGTGGAAGTAGAGATGATGTCGCCCAGCAGCCGCCACTTCAAGGGCCCACTTCGCTTGCGGCAAACCCATGACATCGCTCAGGTCACCTGAAGGTCCATCGCCGCGTCTGATCGCCTCAGACTGAACACCTTCGACTCCTGGTCCACCCCGCAAGACATCCACGAGATCCTTCAGTGTCGCCGCCCCTCGAACCTCGATGCCCTCCACCAATCCGGCTTCCCCAACTTGGTTCGCAGGCACCACCGCCCGCGTGATTCCCAGACGCGATGCTCCAAGCAAGGCCGGGAACACGCCTCGGACCCCATGTATCCGTCCGTCCAATCCCAATTCCCCGAACAGGAGCAATCCACGCAAACTGGCAGGGTCCACAAGCCCTTGAGCACTCAGCACAGCCGCCGCGATACCCAAGTCGTAATGGGAGCCCGTCTTGGGGAGGGTGGCGGGAAGCAAGTTGATGGTGAGGACCTGCGGGGGCCAGGAATACCCCGCGCTCAGCACAGCCGCACGCACCCTCTCCTTGGCTTGGGTCAGAGCAGCATCGGGAAGCCCGACCATACACGTTCGAGGCAAGCCCGACCCCATCCATGCCTCCACCTCCACAGGGGTGGCTTCCATCCCGACCAAGGCCACAGAGGTTGCCCGCGCCAACCCCCACACGGCTGTCATAAACGCACTCCCTCAGCATGTGTGATGACCGGCGGCTTCCCCTGCTCAGCCAGCACGCCGATAGCATCAATGCGCACATGGTCGAAGTGCAGGTCGTGAGTGGCCATCCATGCGCAGGCCAACCGGTGAAGCCGACGCAACTTCGCCACAGTGATGGCCTCCAGTGGCTGGCCATATCCCTGGCCTGACTTGGCCTTGACCTCGCAAAACACCAGAGTTCCGCGTGACGAACCGGGGGCAAGGGCGACAATGTCCACCTCACCGACACGCGAATACCGCCAATTGCGGTCCACGATGCGCCACCCGAGCGACTCCATGTGGGCGGCGGCGATGTCTTCTCCCCAAGCGCCAAGGGTCTTCCGTGTGTCCATCTGTCCTCCTACGCAGACTATGGACAGTAAGGGCCATGGCGAGACCGTTATCCACAGGAGGACAGCACCAAGACATAGTTATCCCCAGTTTCTCTTTGCCTCTTGCCCAGAGACGAAGATTGTGCCTAGATCCCCCGTTCTGAAACCCCGGACAGAACGATGGGCCGCACTTGATGAAAGGCCAGGCACACGTCTGCGTCACTCTCGTCCGAGACCTCACCCCACGTCGCGGGACCGCATGAACTGGTCCAAGGACTGCTTGAGCACGCCTCTCGCCATCGGCAGAGCAACAACAGGAAGCAATAACAACGCCGGAATGAAGGTCATCGCATAGTCTGCCACAGTGGGTTGGGTGTCAACGTGGAACCAGACCTGCGAGATGCGCCATCCGGTGTAGTGCGCTGTCGCAGCCCCAATGGGGATAGCCAGAACCATGGCCGCCACCCCCAGTATCCCCGTTTCGGTCAGAATCGTGGCTCGCACGACCCGGTCCCGGAATCCCAGACACCGCAGCAATTGGTAATCGCCTGTCCGCTTGAGCACCGTGTACCCCAGGCAGGCCAAAACGAACAATAAAGCGACCACAATGGACACACTTGCCCCCAGGTGCAATATGGCAGTGATCTGGTCGGACAGCGCGGTGATCTCGTCTTTGATTCCCACTCGTGTCGTCACCTGAGCCACATCAGAGTCTGCGCCGACAAGGGATTCCACGGCGTCAGATGTCCCTTCCGACACCCGCAGGAACCCACCCGTGTACGTGTCGGCAAGACCGAAGACCTCTTGTGCGAAGGCGACGGTGAACCGACCCTCGCCAGGCAGGGCCGACGAGAAAACCCCAATGATTTCAGCCTCGAAATGCCCGGACGTCGAGTCGAGTTCGACGACATCGCCCTCCTCGACCCCCAACTCCCGGGCGGTCGAGACCTCGATCAGAATGCCGGTGGGTTCGTCCTCGTTGATGTCGTGGCCCGAGAGCATCATGGGCGCTTTGTACCACAACTTGTCTGTCTCGAACCCTCCGACGTACACGTTGACATGCTCCCCGTTCGCCGACGCTTGGACCGCGCCACGCACTTCTGGCGTGGAGTCCGCCGCCCCCGACTCAACAGCGATATCCTCAAACTCAGCCTTGGTCAAGGGCGCGTGGAAATCGACGAGCAAGTCCCACGTGCTCGAATCGACCTGCGACTGTGCCGTGTATATGACCGAGTTGAAAGCGATGAAGAAACTCGCGGTGATCCCGAAACCCAATGCCATAGACAGGACCGTCAGCAAAGACACCACCTTGTCCCGCACAGTGTTGCGCACAGCAATCCTCAACCACGAGGTGGGCAGACGTGCCCCCAACCAACTCGCCAAACGACCGGGATGGCCCTGAGTTTGAGCCACCGACCGCATCGCGTCCAAGGGGGTGAGCCTGGCCACCATGGCAGCCGCGAAAAGACCCGCCGCGACGAAGACCACCGCGATAGCCGCGCATCCACTCAGGAGATACACGGGGGTCAGAATCGTGGGAGCCACAGGCAAGCCCACGGACACGGCGAACTGCCAGATGAAGGCTCGTGCCAGCCCATAGGCGACCCCGATACCGACACCGATGGACCCAAGTGCCAGAATCGCCAGGACGACCATGAAAGCTCTCGCCAAACTCCCGGAGGTGTGTCCCAGCGTCATGAGCACACCCAGGGAGCGCCTCTCCTTGGCTAGCCATTGGGCCAGGAGGAAGAAGGTCACGAAGACGGACGACAGCCCGGTCACTGAGACGATGACTGGCACGACAGTCCCGAACGCAGCCAAGTTCTTTTCCAGGTACAGCGACGCGAACTGCTCGTCAGGGGCCAGCGCATACGCCTGGTCCAAGTGTGCATCGCTGGCTTTCGCCAGAATCGCCTGACGCACCGCAGGCTCATCGACATCATCACTCAGACGTAGCAAGACAGAGTTGACCGGAGTCACACCCAGAATCGGTGCGAGCGTGGCGACATTGACGAACCCGATGCCCAACGACCCTTTGGTGGGGATGAAGAGGGAAGGGTTGGCGGGAGCCAGGAGGTATTCAGCGTCACGGACGACCCCGCGAACGTTCAGGGTCAACTCCTCACCGGCCAGGGTGACAACCAAGTCATCCCCCACCGCAACCCCGTGGGAATCTTGGAGATGCCAATCAATCAGCACGCCGGATGTGTCGTCAGATTCCAGAAGCGACCCCTCCAACAAGACGAGCTTGTTGATCTCGACATCAGCATCGGCCTGACCCGCGATGAGTTGGAGCGACAGATGCGGATTGTCGCTCACCTCGACAGTCCCCAGGACCGCCGCGCGCGCACGGGCGTCGACGACACCGGCCACACCCGAGAAGTCTGGCACCATCGAATCGGGCACAGTGGAAAAGTGGAGCTCGAGGTCTGCCATGTCGGCCTGCGCGAACCACCCATCCCGCGCAGCCAAGGTCGAGTCAATGGCGGACAACCCTCCCGCGAAGATTCCCAAACTGGCGGCAGTGATCGCCACGAGAGCGGCCAGTCGGCCAGCCATCGCCCGTGCCGAACCCAGGAGGTGACCCAGGGCTGGAGGGCACGCCGACAAGGACACACGCTGGCGCGAGTAGGTGGAGTCGGAAGCAGACACGGCCACAGGTCAGCGCTCGCGCTCAATGGAGCCGCCACCGACTTTGTACACCGTGCCGGCGAAATCAGCGACGACCGGGTCATGGGTGGCGATGATGACAGTACAGCCCGCTTCGGCCTGCATGACACCGAGAATGTCCAACACTCGCCGCGCAGTCTTGGCGTCCAGGGCCCCAGTCGGCTCGTCAGCGAGAACCACAGGCGGCTTCTTGGCCAAGGCTCTCGCAATGGCGACCCTCTGCTGTTGCCCGCCGGAGAGTTGAGCCGGATACTTGTGCGCATGGTCGAGGAGGTCCACGCTGCGCAGAGCCTCTTCCACGGCCTCTTCGCGTCGCACACGACTCCAGTGCAGAGGCTCCAGCCCGGAAGCGACGTTCTCGGCCACACTCAAGGTCGGCATGAGGTTGAAAAACTGGAAGACAAAACCGATGGTGCCCGCCCTGAACTCGGCCTGTCCACGCCGACTCAGCCCGCTCAATTCTGTGCCCGAGACGAAGACCTCACCTGACGTGGGCTTGTCGATGGCCCCCAGCAGGTGCAGGAGGGTGGACTTGCCCGAACCGGACACCCCCTTCAGGGCCACGACTTCGCCAAACTCCACATCCAGGTTGACACTGTCCAAGACGCGCACCGGCTCGTCGGCCAGTGTGTACTCCTTGGTGACATCCCGCACTCTGATCGCATAATCCCCCATAGGCGCAAGCCTACTCGACGCAGAGTAGAATGGAACTTCTCGGAGTACGGAAGGGGTGACGATGCTCCACCTTGCGGATATTCGTAAGACGTACACCACGGGCGGGTTCACACAAGCTGCCCTTGACGGCGTGACCATCACCTTCCGCGACTCGGAGTTCGTGGCCGTCCTCGGACCCTCTGGCTCTGGCAAGACCACTTTACTCAATATTGTCGGTGGCTTGGACCATTACGACTCCGGCGACCTCCAGATCGACCAGATTTCCACCAAGGAATACACCGACCGCGACTGGGACACCTACCGCAACAATCGCATCGGTTTCGTCTTCCAGTCCTACAACCTCATCCCCCACCAAACTGTCCTGTCCAATGTCGAACTCGCACTGACTCTGTCAGGAGTGGACAAGGCCGAGCGCGTGGCCCGTGCTAAAGAAGCGCTGGACAAGGTGGGATTGACGGACCACATCAACAAGCTGCCCAACCAACTCTCCGGTGGACAGATGCAGAGGGTCGCCATAGCCCGTGCCCTCATCAACGATCCTGAGATTCTCCTCGCTGACGAGCCGACCGGCGCGCTCGACTCGAAGACATCGGTTGCGGTGATGAATCTCCTCAAAGGCATCGCGGCGGATCGCCTGGTCGTCATGGTTACCCATAACCCCGACCTGGCCAACGAGTATGCCAACCGCATCGTCTCCCTGAGGGATGGGCAAGTCGTCGATGACACCCGCCCCTTCACCGAACCCACGGGAGCACGTGAGGCCAAGGCCGCCCGTCGCGCCTCCATGAGTTTCTTCACCGCTATCGCTCTGAGCTTCACGAACCTCATGACGAAGAAGGGCCGAACGCTCATGACGAGCTTCGCCGGTTCCATCGGCATCATCGGCATCGCTCTGATTCTGGCTCTGGCCAATGGCGTCAATGCCTACATTCGAGGCGTCGAAGAGAACACACTCTCGCTGTATCCACTCCAAATCATGAGTCAGGGCTTCGATCTGTCTTCCATGCTCGCTGGGGCAACTGGCAATTTCACTCAAGACAGGAGCGAGGACGCACAGGTCCACGAGTTGAAGATGGTCGCCAACATGTTCGAGCGCATCGGCGCCAACGACCTTGGGGCGCTCAAGACCTACCTGGATTCCGACGAATCCAACATCGACAATTACGTCAATGCCATTGAGTACTCCTACGCGGTCACTCCCCAGATTTTCGCTTCTGACTCCACCAAAGTGCGTCAGGTCAACCCCAACAACGCCTTCGCCTCTGTGATGGGATTTGGTTCGAGCGGCTCGAGTTCCACCATGCGCTCCATGGGCGTGTCCACTGATGTTTTCGCTTCCCTCCCCGAGGATTTTGACCTAGTCGACGGACAGTATGACACGGTAGCTGGGCGCTGGCCCGAGGCTTACAACGAAATCATGGTGGTGCTCACAGAGTCGGGTGGCATCGCCGACTTCTCCTTGTACGCCATGGGCTTGCGTGACCCTGCCGAGTTGGATGAGATGATGGCCAATCTGGCAGCCAACAAGCCCGTGACATCGCCGACCGACCAGATGACCTTCACCTACGACCAGTTGCTGGACGTGACTTTCACCCTGCTGATGTCCAGCGACTATTACCAATGGGACTCGACCTATTCCGCATGGACAGACATGCGCCAGGACGAGAAGTACATGAAGTCTCTTCTGGCCCACGGGACCCAGATGCACGTCGTCGGGATCGTCAAGCCCCGAGAAGACGCGGACGCGACCATGCTCAGCCCCGGCTTGTACTACCCGGCGTCCCTCGTCCACCACATCATGGACGTCACAGAGAACGCCCCTGTCGTCAAGGACCAACTGGCGCGCCCCACGATGGATGTGTTCACCGGCAAGACCTTCGCTGAGGAAACCAAGAACCCCGGCCTGGCGGACTTCGACTTCGCATCCATGCTCGAAATCGACCAGTCAGCCATCCAAGACCTGTTCAAGCTGGATATGTCCGGTTTCTCGCCGAGCCTCAGCCTGGACCTGGGCTCAGCCATGACGAACCTACCTGAACTGCCTGCACCTGATCTCGCCTCGATTCTCACGAACCTGAATATCCAGGTGGATCAGGACGCGCTCTGGGCCGTGCTGGCGGACACCTTGGCCGCCTACCTCTCTGATGTGTACGGAGTGAACCCGGGCGATATCCCCACTGAGTTGCCCACAAGTTTGCCCACCCAACTTCCCACACAGTTGCCCACAGACTTACCCACGTCCCTCCCAACGGACTTGCCCACGTCACTACCGACTGATCTACCGACGAGTTTGCCGACGTCGCTACCGACCGAGTTGCCCACATCCTTGCCGACAAGCCTGCCGACGGAACTCCCGACGGACCTCCCCACGGCTTGGCCGGACATCGATTTCCCAACCCCCACCGAAATCGTGGACTCCTTTTCGGCCTGGCTGTCCCAACCAGCGGTTCAGGCGCAACTGGCCGCCCGCCTCGGCACCGCCTTCAACTCCCAGGAAATCCAGACTCAGCTAGCCAACGCCCTGGCCTCGTACATGCGCTCGACCATGACGACCATGCTGACCGCCATGATGGGATCCATGCAGTCCCAAATTGAGTTGGCGATGAGGGCGACTGCCTCGCAACTGACGACGTACATGTCCTCAGCGATGCAGATCGACCCTCAGAGTTTCCAGAGGGCATTCAAGTTCACAATGGACCAGGACAAACTCCAGGGCCTGCTCATGTCGCTGCTGTCCACATCGACGCACACCCAGGACGCCAACCTGTCAGCACTTGGGTACGCCGACCCGGACATCCCTTCGGGCATCAGCATCTATCCCAAGGATTTCGCCGCCAAACAGTCCGTCCTCGACATCCTCAACGCCTATAACACCCGCATGAATGACTCGGGCCAAGACGACAAGGTCATCACGTACACCGACATCGTGGGTACATTGATGACCTCGGTGACTGACATCATCGACAAGATTTCTGCTGTCCTGGTCGCCTTCGTGTCGATCTCGCTGGTGGTCTCGTCCATCATGATCGGCATCATCACCTACATCTCGGTCTTGGAGCGCAAGAAAGAAATTGGCATCCTGCGCGCATTGGGCGCGTCCAAACGGGACATCGGCAACGTCTTCAACGCAGAGACTCTCATTGTTGGTTTTGTTGCTGGGCTCATGGGTGTGCTCATCACCCTCGGTCTGACTCTGATAGCCAACCCCATCGTGGAAGACCTCACCGATGTACACCGCATCGCGCGGCTGCCGCTCAACGCAGGAGTCATTCTCATCCTGGTGTCGTGCGCGCTGACCTTCCTCGCCGGGCTCATCCCCAGTTCTGCGGCTTCCCGTAAGGACCCAGTCGAAGCCCTCCGCTCGGAATAGGCGAGACGCGGACAAACGGCCGTGACGGCCACCACAACATCGACCTCTTCGGTGACCTGCGCTCGGAGTAGGCGGCACGGGCTGCAATCGGCCCGCGCAGAATCAGCCCACTACCGTGGTTCCCTAGGCCCCGTCAGGCACTTCCAACTCGGCGTGGGCAATCTCTTCGATGGACACGTCGCGGAAAGTCAGCACCTTCGCCGCCTTCACCAGGCGCGCGGGGCGGTACATGTCCCACACCCAGGCGTCAGTCAGTGAGACCTCGTAATAGACGTCCCCACCCTCTGTGCGCACCTTGATGTCGTAGTTGTTGCACAGGTAGAAACGTCGTTCCGTCTCCACGGCGTAGCGGAAGATTCCAACAACGTCTCTGTACTCTTTGTACAGCGCCAGTTCGGATTCGGCTTCATA
>JAISJO010000110.1 GCA_031261485.1 Propionibacteriaceae bacterium
GGCGCTGGCACCCATCTGCGGATCAAGGGCACCGGGGTCGGCCCCTAGAGCCATCGTGAAGGTCTTCGAGGTAGCATCTAGCCCGGTGGAGGGTGTCGATGTTCCGGTGCCACAGGCGGACAAGGTGAGAGCGCAACCTAGGGCTAGGAGCGCGACTCCATATGAGGTCTTCATGTCTTCTGTTCTTTCTCTGGGTTTTCTCTGCGGTTGGGTTTGAAGTGTTGATGGTTTAGTCGGCCCGTCTCACGGCCCGGCCATAATGAATATGGGTGGCTCGGCCATCGTCCTGGCGACCGACAAAGGCGTACACCGGGTAGATGCCCGCCGTTGGTTCCTGGGCGACGATCAGGTCGGGTGCCACACCCGCCATGATGGTGCTCGTCGGCTGCTCACCGAGTTCGGCCTCAATGCCCTTGGGGACGCGGTCGAGCCACAGGGTGCCGTCGGCGTCGCGGCGCACTGTGAAGTCGAAACTGGCGTCGGAGTAGGTTCCGCCGATGCGATCCATATCAACCTCAGAGGGGTTGGCTGGTGGGGTGTGGCGCTCGGGTAAGGCAACGCCGGTCAACTCCTGCATCAGCGGCAGAACTGTGCGGAGATAGAGATCGAAGCAGCCGCCTCCGTTGGTCAGAGCGGCGATGGCAAACTGCTGCTCGGGAATGACGCAGAGGAACGCAGCCTGTCCGATTGTGCCGCCTGTGTGGTGGATGACGAGACCTTGATCGGTGTGGGTGAGATCCCAGCCGAGACCCCAGCTATCCCCCATGTTGCGCAGCGGTGGCACCTCGACCTGAGCAGTCTGCATGGCAGCGACGGATTCTGGGCTGAGCAGGCGTGTGCCGTCAGGAGCGAGCCCGTCGTTGAGGTGCATCTGCGCGAAGCGAACCAGGTCATGAGCAGACATTGCGAGCATGGCGCCGGCCGCTTGGTTCGAGCGTGGCAGTGCCCATGTGGTGGTGGCGACTGGACCATCGGGGCCGTCCATGTGGCCCACCGCAGCACGGCGAAGAATGGCCTCGTCTGCGCTGGGGCACACATTGGTCAGGCCGAGTGGCGTGACGATTCGGTCAGTCAAGACCTGGGCCCATGGTGCTCCGCGCTTCTTCTCAATGAGGCGTCCGAGAACAGCGAACGCGGTGTTGTTGTAGGAGAACATGGTGCCGGGAGGAAAGACTTGATCAGCTGTGTCGAGGCTCGCCACGAACTTCTCAATGGCATCCTCACCGCGCCCGGTGTCGCGGAAAATGTCGCCGTCGAAACCAGCCGTGTGGCTCAATAATTGGCGGATAGTGATCTCCTGCGCCGCAGTCATGTCACCCAGTGCAAACTCAGGCATATGGGTGATCAGCAGGTCGTCCAGACCGATCAGCCCGTCATCCACAAGCTGCATGACCAGGGTCGTCGTCCAGACCTTCGTGATCGACCCGATCTGAAAGACTGAATCGGTCGTGACGTCCACCCCTGTCGTGAGGCTGAGTTTGCCTGCCGCGGCTTCCCACATGATGCCGTCAGCCAGCACGGCAATTTGTGCGCCGGGCACGCCATGGCGATCCACCGCCGCCGACCACAGGTCGGGCAACTGGGCCAGAATCTCATCGTTGCGAGTCACGGGACACATCGTAGGTGCTCGAAATCTGAATCGTGTCAATGTCCAGAATCCGGCTGTTCACTTCGGTGTTCACGTCACGTGTCCTCGCGCACTGTGTACGTGAACGGACATGTTCGTCCCGGTGATGCTCGCCTGCTAGCATGTTGCCATGGTTGAAACGCGCTCTGAGCTTATGTTGGGGATTGCCGCGCGTTGCTGCTGTTGTTGTCGCTGATTTGTATGGCGTCCGATGACGCATCTCTTCACGACCAACACAAGGACCAACTATGACACCCGTACGCGACGAACTCTGGGACCGCATCCGAGCCGAAGCAGCCGCTGACGCCGCCCGAGAACCAGCCTTGGCAAGCTTTCTGCACACTGTCGTTCTCGCCCATGACAAGCTGGAAGACGCCTTGAGCTACATTCTTGCCGGGAAACTCGGCTCAGACACCATCACTCCTCTCACACTGCGCGACCTGATCGCGCGCGCCTTCGAGGAGGACCCTCAGATTCCGAATGCTGTCCGCGAGGACCTGCGGGCAGTCTTGAGCCGCGACCCTGCCACGAGAAGCTATTCCACGCCGCTGCTTTATTTCAAAGGATTCCACGCCCTCCAGGCCTATCGCGTGGCCCACTACTACTGGTGCGCCGACCGCCAGCCTCTGGCTCTGTGGCTCCAGTCCCAGATCTCCCAGGTGTTCGCTGTCGACATCCATCCCGGCGCCAGAATTGGCAAAGGCATCATGTTTGACCACGCGACTTCCGTTGTCATCGGAGAGACCGCCGTCATTGAGGACGACTTCTCGATGTTGCACGAAGTAACGCTGGGCGGGACAGGCAAAGTCGGCGGCGACCGCCATCCCAAGATTGGCCGAGGCGTGATGATCGGCGCCGGAGCAAAAGTATTAGGCAATGTCCATGTTGGCGAGGGTGCGCGGATTGGCGCAGGGTCGGTCGTGCTGTCCGATGTGCCGGATTACGTCACGGTGGCAGGCGTCCCGGCCGAAGTGGTGACCTACCCCAAGAATGCCCACCCGGCCTTGGAGGAAGAAGTCGAAGTCTTGGTGGCCTAGGGAAACACCGGTTCTCAGCCACTTCGCCCGTCAGCCTGCGCGCAAGTCGCACAAGCTACAGTCTTTTTCTTGCCTGCTCCAGATTGCTGCGTATCGTCACTGTTAGCGGATGGTCGGGGCCCAACACCCGATCACAATCAGCCAAAGTAGCCTCCGCCAAACCAATCGCCTCGGCCAGACGCCCAGCCGACCGGTATGCGCCAGCGAGGTTGTGACGCGACACCAAGGTGGACGGATGATCTGAACCCAACACCCGCTCCCTGTCAGCCAACGTCGCCTCATACAAAGAGATTGCCTTACCCAAGCGCCCAGCCGACTTGTATGCGTAAGCGAGGTTGTTACGCGACGCCAACGTGTCCGGATGATCGGAACCCAACACCCGCTCCCTGCCAGCCAACGTCGCCACATACAAAGAGATCGCCTTGCCCAAACGCCCAGCAGACTCGTATGCGCCAGCCAGGTTGTGACGCGATGCCAACGTGTCCGGATGATCGGAACCTAACACCCGCTCACAGTCAGCCAAGGTGGCCACATACAAGCGAATCGCCTTATCCAAACGCCCAGCCGACTGGTATGCGCCAGCGAGGTTGCTACGAGACCTCAACGTGGACGGATGGTCAGGACCCAACACCCGCTCACAATCAGTCAAAGTAGCCTCAAACAAAGGGATTGCCTTACCCAAACTCCCAGCCGACTCGTATGCGCCAGCGAGGTTGTTACGCGACGCCAACGTGTCCGGATGATCGGAACCCAACACCCGCTCCCGGTCAACCAACGCCGCCTCAAACAAAGAGATCGCCT
>JAISJO010000036.1 GCA_031261485.1 Propionibacteriaceae bacterium
GTCACTTCGCTCCCTCCGACCACCTCCTGCCCCGCCTTGGATAATCTCCCTCCGGGAAGTTTATCCACTTGTTTTGGCGCAGGGGAATGCCCTTGTTCAAGCTCATGGCATTACCCAGCGCCAAAACAAGGAGAGCCGACCTACGGTCGGCTCTCGGCGGGGGGCGGAGGTGGTGGGATTTGAACCCACGAGAGGATTTGAGTCCTCAACCCGCTTAGCAGGCGGGCGCCATAGACCGAACTAGGCGACACCTCCAGGTGTCCGGACCATCTTACCGACAATGGCCGCCGGTGCGAAACGGACCGCTCCTCGCTCACGCCTCGCCACGAGCGACATTCGATACTTCTCCCACCGTCAGCCTCGTCCTAGACTCGCCTCACTCGCCGCGAAGGTCCGCCTGCGCAATTCGCGTGTACCTCGGATGCCCGCCGATGCCGCTGCCGAGTTCCGACTCGAACAACTCGATGTTCGTGACCGTCCATTCAGGGCCGCGATACACGGCCAGCGCCCTCATCGCGGACTCCAACCCAGCAGAACGGCCTGACCGCGAAATGGTCAGGTGGAAACGGTTGGTGGCGTGCTGATACGGGCTCGCCCAGTCTCCCCTTACCTCTTTGGCCAGGTTGGGCAAGACCTCGTCCGGGTCCGACACCCCAATCCAACACGCATCGTGACGGAACGTACCTGCTCCCGAAAGTGCCAGTGAGAAGGGAGAACAGGCCGCTGCCGCCCGCGATAGATTTACTTCCAATTCCCCGGAATCCGCGACCTCGCCATAGAACGCGAGAGTGATGTGCCACAACGAGCGTGGGCTCCACGGGTTGCGAGAACGTCTGGGCGCGCCCAACATGTCGATGGCGGCCTCAAGATGATCGCACACCTCGACGGGCGGAGTAATCGCGGCGAACAGACGCACGTCGAGACCCCGCTCAGGCGGCTTCCTCGTCGATGAACACCAAGTCTTCAACTTGCTTGGGCAAGGTCATCGGGTCAATGGGGTAAGGATGGATCGCTTCTGCGCGTGACCACGTAGCCAACCACGAATCCTGGGGACGGGCCACAAGGAGCAAGACTGGTGGGCACGGGTCGTATTCGTCGCGGATTTGTTTGGACAGGCCCATGCCTCCTACGGGAGTGGCCTCAGCGTCGAAGATGCAGCAATCGATGCCTTGGTCCTCGGGGTCTTTCACACCCGCTGTCAGGGCAGCCAGCACCGCCGCCTGGGTCGCGGCTTCGCGTACCTCCAGCTCGACACCGCCCAAAGTCGGCCCGAGGGCGTTGACAACATCCTCGCGGACGGTACGGTCATCAGAATAAACGAGCACGACTGCTTTCACGCCAACTCCTATCGCGGGTACTCGACTTATCCTATCGTGTCATGGGGCTCGTCACGGCCTCGAAGGTGGAAAGGCGGGGCAAATGACCGCCGAGCAATTGCTCCAACGAGCCGAGTCGATGCACACCGGAATGAGCCTCGGTGAGGTCGCCAGGCCGGGTCTCGCCCGTGAATACGACCGCAGCCGCCATTCCTGTGTCCAATGCCATCTGGATGTCGGTGCCCAATCGGTCGCCCGTCATGAGGCAGCGGTCCAACGGCACATCCAACCCAGCGAGGGCAGCGTGAAGAATGAGCGGCGAAGGTTTGCCCATCGACGCCGAACACTTCACCTGCGTACACGCCTCGATGGCCGCTGTGATTGCTGCCGCGTCAGGCTCACCGCGGCCACCAGGGAAGGGGCAATACCTGTCAGGGTTCGTCTGGATGAGGATTGCGCGATGGTGATACCAAAGGGCGTCGAAAGCAATTTGTAAGTCGCGGTACACGAAGTTCCGGTCATACGATGCAATGACAATGTCTATGGCAGCCGGGTCGTCTGTCAAGACAAACCCCGCCGTAAGCAGAGCATCACACAGCGGTTTCTCCGCAATGGGGAACAACGCGGCCTGAGGATGATTTTGCCGCAACCACCACAAAGTTGTCGTGATGGTATTCGTCACCTCATCGGGCGCCACCGGAATGCCAAGGCGTGTGAGCTTGTCAGCGTACTGTTCAGGGGTCTTCGTCGGATTATTCGACAAGAAGCGAACCACTTTGCCGCGTTGTCTCAAACCAGCAATAGTGCTAGCTGCTCCCGGCAACAACTCGTCGCCCAGGTAAAGGGTCCCGTCCAAGTCAAAGATGTACACATCGTAGTCAGGCACCGGCACATCGCCGCTGCGTGCCGAACTCGATGATGGGTTCCCTAACTCGGAAGGCACGGGTCACGGCTCAGTTGAAGGAGTCGCCGCAGGCGCAAGTGCCAGTCGCGTTGGGGTTGTCGATGGTGAACCCCTGCTTGGAGATAGTGTCGGCGAAGTCGATGGTGGCGCCGGTCAGATACGGGGCCGACTTGTCATCCACAACGACTTTCACGTCCCCGTACGTCGTGACAATGTCACCGTCGTAGCTCTGGTCGTCGAAGTAGAGTTGGTAGCGCAATCCAGCGCACCCACCCGGTTGCACTGCGATGCGCAGAGCCAATTCCTGGTCTTCGGCAGCCAGCAGTTGTGCGACTTTTGTGGCCGCCGCTTCGGTGAGAGTAACGCTTGATTCCATGGTCTGAGTCATGGCGACCATTCTACCCGCCCGACACGAGGGTACGACGTACGTCCAGGAGCTCACCGCACGGACGATTCCCGCACCACCAGGGTCGGGGCGAAACTGACATGTTTGGGGTGGTCCTGAGGGCGCAAGAGCATGTCTACTGCCGTCCAGCCGAGGTCGTGCATGGGTTGGCGAACGGATGTCAGAGGCAGCATCAACTCGGACAGGAAGGCGATATCGTCGTATCCCACGACCGCCACATCGCCGGGGGCAGCCAACCCTCGCAGACGCAGCTCCCGCGATACTCCCATCGCCAGCAAATCGTTCGCGCAGAAGATAGCCGTACAAGCATCGTCGGCCAGAAGCTGTGACGCTGCTCCTTTCCCGAATTCAGCAGTGAGCGCGCCAACGTTTACCGTAGTCAAGACTGTGTCTGGATCTAGTCCGTGGTCGGCGATGGCAAGGCGCACACCCTCGGCTCGCTCTCGACAAGGCCGCAACTCCAAAGGCCCATTGACGAAGCTGATACGCGCGTGGCCCTGGTCGAGAAGATGCTTGACTGCTTGTCGAGCCCCGTCGACATGGTCCACTGACACCGACGGCAGAGTCGGAGAATCCGCGTCGAGGAGGACAGTGGGATGCCCCAGGTCCGCGTACTTCTCTGGCGCCGCTTCTTCGCCAAAAGGCGTCACGAGGACGCCCAATACACCTTGCTCTGAGAACTGCCTCAGGAAACTTGCTTCACGCTTCTCATTCTCATCTGACGAGCACAACATCATCAGGAGGCCGTCTTGGGCGAGTCGATCCTCAATACCCCTAGCGAGCTCGGTATAGAAGGGGTTGGAAATATCCATGACGACCACGCCGACAGTCTGGGACGCCCCCACGCGCAGTTGGCGAGCGGACGCATTGGCCACAAAGTTGAGGTCCGCCATGATGGCCAGAATGGCCTGCCTCGTCGCATCGGCAACGGCCTCGGGGTGGTTGAGCACATTGGATACCGTTCCCGTGGACACGCCAGCGCGTTCAGCGATGTCCTTGATGCTCACCCGGCGGGGCATAGATCCTCCAATTATGACGTTTCAATAGGTATCATGCCGCACCAATGCCCCAAAAGCGAGAAGCACCGACCGTTGGTGGAGAATCCGGGCCGCAGTGCCGGTATCCAGCTGGGGTGGCGAGACCTAGCAGGGGTGGCGAGCGAAATATGTCCGACCCCTCCTCTACACTGAAACCCAGACGAAAGGAAGTGATTGTCGTGTCATGGCGAGGGACCAATGCCCTGCGTTCTGTGGAGATTTGCGCGGGCGCGGGCGGCCAAGCGCTTGGTCTTGAGCAGGCAGGGTTCGAGCACATGGCCTTGGTCGAAATCGACAAACAGGCGTGCGCCACGCTGCGACACAACAGGCCCGACTGGAATGTCTTGGAGATGGACGTGCACGAGTTCTCCGCGGCAGAGTTCGCGGGAGTCGATCTTCTGGCCGGAGGAGTCCCATGCCCTCCGTTCTCTGTGGCCGGAAAGCAGTTGGGTCACGACGACGATAGAGACTTATTCCCGGAAGCGTTGAGGCTTGTCAAGCAGTGTTCGCCCAGGGCAGTCATGTTGGAAAACGTGAGAGGGTTGTTCGACCCCAAGTTCGCAGAATACCGTGCACGAATCGTGGCCCAACTTGAGGAACTTGGGTACGTCTGCGATTGGCGACTTCTTCAGACGAGTCACTACGGTGTGCCGCAGCAACGTCCACGTACAGTCCTGGTTGCTCTGCAACGGCCATGCGTCGACACATTCACCTGGCCATTGGGCGTCGTTGCTCCTCCGCCGACCGTGGGAGACCTGCTGAAGTCGGCCATGGCGGCCAACGGGTGGGAAGGCGCAGAAGAATGGGCGGCCGCCGCTGACTCAATAGCCCCAACGCTTGTTGGAGGCTCGAAGAAGCATGGTGGTGCCGACTTGGGGCCAACTCGGGCACGCCAGGCGTGGGCTCGGCTGGGTGTGGACGGATCTGGAGTCGCAGACGCCGCCCCTGCACCGGGCTTCACTGGCATGCCAAAACTCACAGTTGGGATGGCTGCGCTCGTTCAAGGCTTCCCGCCAGATTGGATTATCACCGGACGAAAGACGGCAGCATATAAGCAAGTTGGGAATGCTTTCCCACCACCTGTTGCTCGGGCAGTCGGAACTGCACTTCGACAAGTCCTTCTCGCGCAGCCTGCAGGATTGAGGGAGGCTGCATGACCCAACAACTGGGCGCAAGAGCGAAATTGCGCCACTATTTTCTCGACCATGTGGGGGAAGTCCTCACATCGGACACGCTGCGCGAAGTCGCTGGAATCAGTGAATGGGCGCGGCGTGTCAGAGAATTGCGCAATGACGAGGGCTACCAGATCTTGTCCCACCATGATCGTTCAGACTTGAAGCCGTGGGAGTATGTGCTGGAAGACCCCAGCCCGCAGCAAGGGTACGCACGGACAATGAGCAAGGAACTGCGGGCTGAGATCCTCGACCGCGATGGACATACGTGCCAGTCGTGTGGAGCGGTGGCGGGAGAGCCGCATCCCTACGACGGGCGTGTGACCAGACTCCAAATCGGCCATATCAAAGACAAATCCATGGGCGGAACTGATGAACCATCCAACCTTGTCGCGCTTTGTTCTGTGTGCAACGAAGGGGCCTCCAACATCACCTTAGACAGGCCCACATGGTTGAAGTTGGAAGTGCAAATTCGTCGTGCGACAAGGGACGACCAATTGAAGGTTCTCGGCTGGCTTGTCCGAAAGTACTCCACAGAAGCGCGGGAAATGCTGGGGCACCCTGCCAAGCCAGCGCGAATCGACATGGTGTCGCCTCCTTCCGCCGTGAGAACCTCGCTCGGCGACGACCAAGAATGATTCACGACACCGCCGAGATGGTCAGTGCACCCTGAGGCCAGTATTGAGGGCGCAGGATTTCACAGACCGAGGTCGGTGATACCTACGGCGGCGCGGTACTCGATTCCTTCGGCTTCGACTCGCTCGCGGGCGCCGGTGGCCCGATCCACGACCACGGCTACACCGACGACTTCAGCGCCTGCCGCGCGTACAGCTTCGACTGCGGTCAGGACGGAGCCGCCCGTCGTCGAGGTGTCTTCGACCACCAAGACCCTGCGACCCGCGATGTCCGTGCCCTCGATTTGGCGCTGCATACCGTGGGCTTTGGCTTCTTTGCGCACAACGAAAGCATCGAGTCGGTCGCCGACTGTTGCCGCTGAATGCAGCATGGCCACAGCCACAGGGTCAGCCCCTAACGTCAGCCCGCCCACCGCGTCGTACTCCCAATCGCTGGTCAAGTCGCGCATGACCCGTCCGACAAGGGGCGCGGCAGCACCGTCGAGGGTGACTCTGCGCATGTCCACGTAATAGTCGGCTTCCTTGCCAGACGCGAGGGTGACACGCCCACGCACAACGGCGCGACGCTGGATTTCGGCAATGAGGTTTTCGCGGTCAGACATGAGTACAAGGTTAGCCTGTCGCCAACTCCGCCACCACGACCAGTCGCTCGGGGGAAGGCAGCAGGCTCGCCGCGGTGGTCAGCGTGAGGAGCGCGCGGGTGGGAGCTAATCCTGGTCCGCCCGGCACAGCATCTAGAACCGAAGCGTCGTCATCCGCCACAACAGTTGGAAGGGTGACAACGACATAGGTGTACGTCGCCGAGCCAGTTGCAACAGTTATAGTATCGCCAATGCGCAATTGTCCAATGTCAGCAAAGGGCTCGCCCCACCCGAGGCGATATCCAGCGACGACGAAGTTCCCCAATTCTCCGGGCAGTGCCGTCCCCTCGTACCATCCTGCGCCTTGTCGAAGCGTCTCCAGACTGGTCCCCTCCAGGACAGGTATCTTGTCATCGCCCAGCGCGGGAATTGTGAGAACCGCCACCGTGTCGCCCAGATTGAGGTGGTTCCCCCACCAAGAATGCGCCAAGCCATTCGAGAGGGCATAGAAGCCGAAACCGCCTCCGACAAGGAGAATCGCCGATAACAGCGCGACGAGCCACCCCCAAGAGAAAGGTGTCCTGACTTGCTTGTCAACCAGCCCAGCGGCAATTGCGTCCGAGGACGCAGCCCCAGACTTTTTCTCGAATGGCGCGACCCCTGGCCTACGTCCACCCGACTCGCCCTTGAGGTCTTCAGGGTCACTCGGATACCCTTCCCCCACTTCAGGTTCGTCCAGTCCCCCGTCAGCACCTAGGTCGGGGCCAGATCCGCTCCCATTCGACGGTTCGTCGGATTCGGCGACCTCAGACGACGACAGGTTGTCGCCTTCCTCGAACGGAGCATCAGCAACCGGATCCTCGCGGCCTTGGTCATTCCCCATGGGTACATTCTGCCATCTCGGAAGGGAGTGTCACCGGTATGCCCCAGGTCCGTCGGGCGGGGGCGGAGAGGATTCCGCATCGCCCACCGTGTAAGGCACGACGTTTCCTGCCCATCGGTCCAGTTCGAGCCCGGACAGAATGCGGTAGGGAAAAGCCGCGCCTGCCGCTCGGCGCGTCAACTCATGCTCGTCCAGTGCTCCCCCCGCAGCGACGACCAGGTTGCCGAACCGACGACCTTTGAGGGTGGAGGGCTCGACTCCCAAGACGACCGGGGCGAATAGTTCGCGTATTCCCGCCAGAACCCGCCGGGAATAGGAGAACGGAACATGGTCTGTTACATTCATGACCATGGTTCCATTTCCTCGTAATACCCGTCTGACTTCGGTAAACCATTCGCGTGTCCCCAATTCGGCAGGGACCCGCGACCCTGCGAACGCATCCAGGACGACCAGGTCCGCATACTCGTCTCTGAGCCCGGCCAGTCCGGTGATTCCGTCCACGCCGCGCACCTTGATGCCGGAGTTCTTGGGTAAGGGTGCGGCCGCTCGAACCTCCTCGGTGAGAACAATGTCAGGTTCCAAGACGATTTGTGCCGATGTCGGGCGGGTGTGCGCGATATACCTCGGAATGGTCATGCCCGCGCCACCGACATGCACAGCCGTGATGCGTGCGCCCGTCTCCCAGGTCGTGTCGATGATCGCGGCGATGCGTTGTACGTAGTCAAACTCCAGATATGTGGGGTCGTACGGGTCGATGTACGAATGGTCGGTCCCCGCCATACGCACGATCCACGCGCCGGGTCTCCCCCGGTCCGGGACGAGTCGTGAGGCTGACATAACATAGACTCTACCGGCGACCGTGCCCTGCCACCCACTCTTCTCGCCGAGGGAACGACCGAATAACCTATGGCGTCGTTCGGCGAGAAGCCGCACAATGACGATGGGCGTTAGTCAGTGGTCTGGCGGAGAGTGTCATGAGTTGGTGAGGCGGATGACGTCATCGGCCACTGCTGCGACGAGTTCGCGGTCGTGGGTGATGACGATGACCGTCCGGCCCGTGTCACGAACCTGACTCAGGCACTCGGCCACCTGGTTCATGTGCGTCCAGTCGAGGCCGCTGGTGGGTTCGTCCAGAATGATGATGGGGCGCATACTCGCCAACCCAGCAGCGATGGCCAGACGTTGGCGCTGCCCGCCCGAGAGAGTCATGGGGTGGCGGTCGGCAAGGTCGAGCAGGTCACAGCGAGCAAGTATGTCGTCCACGTCTATTGCCGAAGTCTTGCCGCGACGAGCGATCATGGCGCTGAGTTCGACCTCGTGGCGCACCGATTCAGTGAAGAGTTGATGATTGACGTTTTGTGCCACAAGATTCACTTGACGCAACCGCTGTCGTCGGGACAGTCCGTGCCCCTGATAGGCAAGGCTTCCGCTGCTTGACCTGAGCAAACCTGCTAGCCAGCGGGCAAGTGTTGTCTTTCCCACACCATTTGGTCCGACGACTGCCGTGATGGCACCGGCTGGAAACTCGGCGTGGTCGAGGCTGAGGGCAAAGCTGTGGTCGCCTCGTTTGATGAGGACCTTGTCAGCAACAAGGCTTGTGGACTGGCTGGTCTGAGACGTGACATGAGGCGCCCCGCTTGTTACCGCTGCCGCAGACGAGCGCAATCCCCAGACATGTCTGCGCTCATCGTCCAGGTGCGAGAAATCGTCGGAACTCAGGCTCGCCACGATGCGACCGTTCTGCATCACCACGATGCGATCCGCCACCGGGACGACGTAGTCCAGTTGGTGCTCAGCCATGATGATGGTCTTTCCCTGAGCCTTCCAATCCTCCAACGTTTGGGCCAGGCTGGCCAATGAGAGTTCATCCAAACTCGACGACGGTTCATCCAAGACCAGAACGCTGGGTGCCATCGCCTGAGCCACGGCACAGGCCAGGCGTTGTTGTTCGCCGCCGGAAAGAGCCACCGTGCTGCGGTCGCGCAATCCAGCAAGGTTGAAGCGCTCTAGTCCCCGAGTCACGCGAGATCCGATGATGTCTTGCGGCAACCCCAGGTTCTCGGGCCCGAACGCCAGTTCACTAGCGACATCGGTCGTGAAGAAGGCTGCCTTGGGGTCCTGGAACACCGTTGCGATCAGACGAGCCAACTGGGGCAGCTCTGTGACGGTCGGGTCGGTGCCAGCCACGCTCACCTGCCCCGTCAACTCCCCTGGGTAGAACTGCGGAGCCAGGCCGTTGACCACCCTCAAGAGCGTGGTCTTTCCCGAACCCGAACCTCCACACACCAGGACCACTTCGCCCGGTGCGACATCAAGGCTTACTTCCACCAAGGCCGCATCCTGGGCATGTTCGTAGCGGAAGCCGACACTGTCGAGGTGAATCGACGCGCTCATCGGCTCGGTGTCTGGAGTAAGAGGAGTTGCGGTAGGGCCGTCCATTTAGAGCACCACCCACAGCACAGTCGCGGCCACAGCAATGAGCAATACAACAAAATCGCTGACGTGGAAGCCGAGGCGACTGGTCGATGTACGTTCCTGATCCACGCTGAGTCCTCGAATCAGTGCCGCCGCCGCAAGTTCATCGCCCAGGTCAACTGTGCGAAAAATCAGTGGGACAAGGCGATACTCCAGCAGATCACGCGCTGGGGCGGAACCCAGGCGTAATCCTCTCGAACGCATCGATTCGGCGATGGCGGACGACTCATTGGCGACCGTGGGAATCATGCGCAGCACCACCGCGAAGGGGATGGTGATGAGCATCGGCACACGTATCCGGCGCAAAGCCGCCATGAAAGCACTGATAGTGGTCGTTGTCAGAACGTACGTACCCAAGCCGACAATCGGCAAGAAACGAGCCGCCAGATTGGCGCACATCGCTATGAGCAAGGAGACAGGACCGCTGATGAGCTGAAAGCCAAAGGCCTCGATGACAAGGCTGAGTCCCGTCCCCACAGCGACGATCATGACCCAATGCCAGCGCTTTTCGGCAGCCAACAATGCGGTCACCAAGGCAGTCACAATGATGCGAGCGCACATGGCGCCGAAGTCGAACCCAGCGGTCAAGCAAATGACATTGACCAGAATGAGGACGAGTCCTGAGGTTCGCGGGTCGAGCGCCACGAGGGGCGCGTTCCGATAACTCAGGGCGTCGCCTAGGGCCATGACAGCGACTACTTACCGAGCGACCTGCGCAAAATGCTTGCGGAAGATGGCGCGTCCCAGAAGGACTCCTAGGAAGGCGCCGACGGCAATCATGACGATCATCACCACGAACATCCACGGCGGCGTCATGGCTTCCAGAGATGACACCCAGTCGGCGGCCTTGCGGCTGGCCAAACGCTCGAAGAAGGCCTCGCGCTGGAAGAACAGCGGCACGACCATGCCAATCAGCATCTCGGAAAAGATGACGTAGGTGACCACGGTAGTGCCAATCTTGGCCGGTGCGTCGCCTGAAGCGCGGTTGAAAAGCCAGTCAGCGATGGGTGACAGGACTACTGCCAACACGGCCACAACCCACGACTGGCCCGTCACCACGACCAGCAGTCCGACCAGGATGCCCATGATCGTGATCATGCCGAAGTGATGGACGCGCGTGGTGAACAGCACGAAGACGATGCCGCAAATCAGGGGGATATAGAAGGGGCCGAGCACCTGCAATATCGGGATGAGAGCGCCGAGTTGGCCGAAGACCGCCAGCACCACGAAGTAAAGGGCGGTGAACACCCCGGTGGTGATGAGGTCGCGCGTTGTGAGTTTGTTCGAGTTGGCATCAGCCATAGGACCCTCCATTGAGTCATGCGAGATGGTGATTTCGCTGCACATGCGCATGGGATGTCACACACAGTACATGCGGGGACCACGGTACCAAACCGTACTGCCACTGTCGAACGGCGTTTCACAATATGAATTGCACGAAATCGCGCCACCTGGGAAGGGAAAATGGATTCCTTTCCCCTCTGGCGGCCAAGGCTCAACAGGCGCACGGTACGCTTGTGGGGTGAACGAATCGAGCGAGAACCCAGAACTGACCACTGCCCAGACCGAGGCGGACTTATCTTTCGAAGCCCCCGACGCATCTGAACAAATGCACATCCGCATGGACAAGCGTGCGCGACTGCTGGCGTCAGGCACCGCGCCCTATCCTGTCTCGGTGGCGAGGACCGTGTCGCTGTCCCACGTCCGCGAGCAATGGGGCCACCTCGCCGCAGGCGAAGAAACCACCGAAATTGTCGGCGTGTCGGGCCGCGTCATGTTCCTGCGCAACACAGGCAAACTCTGTTTTGCGACCATCCAGGACGGGTTCACTGCCGATTCTGACGGTGAGCGCTTGCAAGTCATGGTGTCTCTGGCCGAGGTCGGACAAGAGTCCCTGGACGCCTGGAAGACGGATGTGGATCTGGGCGACTTCATCCAAGTCACCGGGCGCGTCATCTCGTCTCGTCGTGGCGAATTGTCTGTCTTGGCAACGAGCTGGACCCTGGCATCCAAGGCTTTGCGGCCCCTGCCTGTCCTACATAAGGGCTTGTCAGAGGAGGGTCGCGTGCGCCAGCGTTATGCCGACTTGGTGGTGCGGCCCGAGGCGCGGCAAATGGTGCGCACCCGTTCGGCTATCGTGAAGTCGATTCGGGACACCCTCGACTCTGAGGGGTTCCTGGAAATCGAGACCCCCGTCCTGCAACTCATCCATGGCGGTGCGACCGCTCGACCTTTCCGCACCCACCTCAACGCTTTCGACACTGACATGACTATGCGCATTGCGCTGGAGTTGTATCTGAAACGGGCAATGGTCGGCGGGGCAGACCGGGTGTACGAGATGGGCCGCATCTTCCGCAACGAAGGCATCGACTCTTCCCATTCGGCCGAGTTCTCCATGCTGGAGTTCTATGCCGCGTGGGGCGACCAGTTCACGGTGGCAGCCACGACGCAACGTATCATTGTCAACGCGGCCGACACCGCTCTGGGCCGTCGGGTCGTGACAGTTGACGGCTTGGATATCAACCTCGACGGAGAATGGCGTTGGGCTAAGTTCTACGACCTGCTCTCTGACGCGATTGGAGAAGAGGTAACGCTCGACACGAGCTTGGAGACCTTGCACAAATGGGCCGACGAGCGCGATGTGAAGTACGACCCCAAGCTCGGACTAGGGAAAATGGCGATGGAGTTGTACTCCGAGTTGGTCGAGCCCACCCTCATCCAGCCGACCTTCGTCCATGATTACCCGGCCATCGCGCAACCGCTGGCGCGTCCCCACCGCGACGACCCGCGCATGGTCGAGGCGTGGGACCTCATCATCGGCGGCGTCGAGCGCGGCACAGGATTCTCCGAACTCATCGACCCCGTCATCCAGCGCGAACGCCTCACCGAACAGTCCTTGCGGGCAGCCGGTGGAGATCCTGAAGCGATGCAACTCGACGAAGACTTCTTGCGCGCGCTGGAGTTCGGTGCACCCCCGATGGGTGGGGTCGGCCTGGGCATCGACCGCACCATCATGCTCTTCACCGGAGTCGGCATCCGCGAAACCATTCTGTTCCCCCTGCTGCGGCCTGAGGGGTAAAAGCGGCATGGGGCAGTCCCTTTCTCCTAGGCGATTGGGCGACGATTTCTATGGGCAAGATGTGCTGGTCGTTGCTCCTGGATTGCTGGGCAAGATACTGTGCAGGGCGACCCCGGATGGAGTTCTCCGGGCGCGGGTGTGCGAAGTCGAAGCGTACCGAGGTGAGGCCGACACTGCTTGCCACGCCCGCGCTGGTCGAACCTCCCGCACACAGGTCATGTACCTTGCCGGAGGTCACGCTTATGTGTACCTCTGCTATGGCATCCACCACATGCTCAACGTCGTCGCCGCAGAAGAGGGTAATCCCCAGGCCGCCCTCATCAGAGGAGTGCAACCCCTCGATCCCCAGCGCGAGCCCATTGTTGGTCCTGGCCGTCTGACAAGGGAATACGGCATCACCATGGCCGAGAATCGTCTCGACCTGCGCGTGAGCGACACCTTGTGGTTCGAGGATGACGAGTACGCCCCGCCCCGCATTGAGACTGGCCCGCGAATCGGCATCGGGTACGCCAGCGCGGAAGACCAGGCCCGGCCGTGGAGGTATGTCGCGCGCCTCTGACTCCTTCCCCGTCCTCCTTCCCATCCCCCTCCTTTTCATGCCCCTCCTTTTCATGCCAACTTTGGCCACCTCCGTGCGGCTCAGTCACCGCGCGACGATGTTGGATCAGAGTCGGCTCCAAAACGGCCTTGAAATGGGCCAACTTTGAGCCCACTCCGATCCCGCCCTCGAAAATCAGTCGGTAAAGGCCAAAGTTGGCGTGGGCCGTACATCGTGAACAGCACTTCAGGTGGGTTGGGTATGTCGCAGTGCTACAGGCGGGTTGGGTGTGGGCAGTACGGCATGTGCAGGTCGTTGCGCGAGGCGATGGCTGCGCCATCTTATCGCCTCGCTCCACTATGGGCGCCCCAAATCGGCGGGACGATTTGAGCCCAAGCCTGCACATGCCGTACTGCCCACACCCCTCGGAGCTTCACTGATCATCGAGCCTCTCGGCTCGAGCGGTTGGGTGCCGTTGCTCAGAACGACGAGTTGGGCTGTTCAGTAGCCCCCTACGGTAGGAACAGGCGCTCGATTTGGGGGCGGATTCGCTGATTCAGGGCGGCTGCTTGGGGGGCGACTCTTCCCTGTCCGGGCAGGGTCGCGTTGGGATTGAGAGCCAACCATGGGATGAGGACGAAGGCTCGTTCGTGGGCTCTGGGGTGGGGAAGAGTCAGTTCCTGGGTGTCGATTTGCTCGTCCCCCACCGCAATGAGGTCGACGTCGAGGGTACGGGGGCCGTGTGCAACGTCCCTTGTCCTTCGGGCGAGCTGCTCGATAGACGATCCTCTGTGCAGGAGTTCTTTGGCGGCCATGGTTGTGTCGGCAATCAGTACCACGTTGAGGAAGTCATCTTGTTCTATTTCGCCCACCGCTGCTGTCTCGTAGACGGGCGAGACTCGTGCGTTCTCGATACCCGGCGTGGTCGCCAGGGCGGTCACCGCGAATTGCAGGTACGCCCTGCGCGGTTCGATATTGGACCCTAGGGAGTACACCACTTCGCGCTTGGGGCGCTGTTCGACCTGGGAGCGGACTCCGGTCGTGTACACCACGTCCTGAAACTCGACCTCCAGCGGCGCATGGGGTTTGTGTACGCTGACTTGGACATACTCCATACAGAACCGGCCCAAGAGAGCGTCCACAACCCTTCCTGCGAGAGTCTCGATGAGGTCGACTGGCTCGCCGCTCACCACCTCGCTGACCAGCGAAGCGACCTGACCGTAGTCGATTGTCTCTTGTAGCACATCGGAGGATTCAGGGGCCTCGAAGTCGCCCCACCAGTCCACGTCCACAGTGAACTCCTGGCCGTCGCGGCGCTCGAAGTCGAAGACCCCGTGGTGCGCCCATACTGAGATGCCTTGTACGTGCATATGCCCGAAGGCGCTCAAGGCCGACAGAGACACATATGTCATTACCCGTTCCTCGTTCCTACCAATTCATCCGATTCGCGTAAGTCCCGGTCACCGGCCACTCTCTGAGTCATCCCACGCATGGTCAGACCAAGTGACACCGAACGTGGACCGGTCGTGAGCATCACCGGCCACCCTCTCCGTCATCCTGCGCCAAGTCGCAGGATCCAAGATCTCCGCCTGCCAGATGGATTCTGCGACTACGCGCAGACTGACGGCAGGTGTCCGTGAGCGTCCCCCCGCCGACGGCGCTGCCACCCATCCCCCGCTTCGCCAGAGTTGCCGCATCAATAGCCACACGATTGTCCGTTGCCGTATGTACACGCACCCCCCAAGCACCCGCTCGAGCGAGCAGGGCGGTCAGGGCACTTCCAGCCACATCCCGTTGCCAGGCTTCAGTCGGGTAGCTATATGCGTCTGCCAAGAATCGCTTGCGGGAGACTCCCCACAGGAACGGGTACGGATATCCTCGACTCCCACTGTCCACATCATCAAGACGACCAGGTGACAATGCCATGACTTCTTCGGCGCGCCTCACGAGTTCCCAGCATTGCGACGATGTCTTACCGAAACCAACACCAGGATCCAAGATGATGTTCTCTCTGCGTATCCCCTTGTCAACCGCGACTTCCAGACGCTGGCTTAACTCCGCTATGACCTCGGGCACGACATCGACGTGGGTGGATTCGTGGTCGAGGGGCTCCCGCCAGTGCTGCAGGATGTACGCCACGGAGCGCTCCCCCGCCACGACCTCCAGCATGCCCGGGTCAACTAACCCGCCCGACACATCGTTGATGAGTTGCGCCCCCATCCGCACAGCTTCATAAGCTACGCTCGCCCGCATAGTATCCACGCTGACGATCACCCCAGTTTCAGACAATGCCCTGACTACGGGTAATACACGCTCCAACTCGTCCTCAGCGGTCACGCGCGCAACCAGTCCGACAGCCTTCGGCACCACCCCAGAGCCGACGCCCTCGACAGGAGTCCCTGTCGGGACAGGTCGAGTCGACTCCCCGCCCACGTCGATGATGTCCGCACCCTCGTCCACCAGTTGCAACCCCAGCGCAATCGCGTCCTCGATGGACCGGCCGGGCTCCGAGAACGAATCCGTCATGACATTGACGATTCCCATGAGTCGCGTCGGGCCTGGTGCCAGTAAGGTCAGCATGGGTTCATTCTCCCATGAACGCGGCACGCCCTAGTGACTGCCAGCCATGGTAAGGATCTTCTGACAACCATCCTCTTTCCTGTGGATAACTCTCCACAGGCCAAGGCCCCCCGACAGGATTGTGTACGGATGGGCGCCAACGCTACGAGAAACCAGTTCGACGCTCCGTTGTGTCAAGCACCGTTCGAGTATCAGGATCCTAATTTTGCGCTACACTATTCGAGAGGAAAGAGAATGCCGCCTATCTGGGATGCACATGCCTTCAAGCATCATCTGACCAGGTCTGATCTCACAGAGGTCATACTTCACGCGAACTATCGCAGTGAAGTTGAAACGGAAAGCGACGGCACAATTGTGGTCTTCATTGGGAAGAGCCACGAATTGAACGATGCAGAGATTGAGGTCCTCGTGAAGCAGTTCGATGACGGAAGACCAGCGATCATCTTTCACGGCATGGCGCTGGGAGAGAAATTCAGCCAGTACAGAGAGGAGCGTCCTGATGGATGGATCAACTGAAACCTTGGCGGCCAGAGACTACGCCGCCCTGGCCCACAGGCTGACGGACCCCGATGTGCCACTCGACCCGCCTGCTGTGCAGAGACGCCCAACGAGGCAGGAATGGGTGACTGACATTTTCGGTTCTGTTGAAGAAGCGGAGAGCATCGTCAGGGCAGGCAGACCGGCCCTGGGAGGCTCCAGCCAGTCGGCTCCTTCCCCAGAAATCAGGGCACGCCTGGCTCCTGGTGATTACGCCACCGTGTCGAGACTGGCCGACCTCACCGGCAAGACAAGAAGCCAGATTGTGCGCGAGGCCCTCTTGGCGTACCTTCCAGAATTGGACAAAGCTGCCGCCTGACTTGGAAGCCCCCATCGCCTAGACCAGGTACTCCTACTTCCGCCCCGTCATGATGAGACTCATCGCCTCGGCTCTGGTGGCAGGGTCGTGCAGTTGGCCACGCACCGCTGAGGTGATGGTGCGCGAACCTGGCTTGTGGACGCCACGCATGGTCATGCACAGGTGCTCGGCTTCAATGACGACGATGGCTCCAGCGGGGTTCAGGGAGCCAACAAGGGCGTCTGCGATCTGGGTGGTCAGCCTCTCCTGTACCTGGGGACGCTTGGCGTACACGTCGACCAAGCGCGCCAACTTGGACAGGCCGACGATCTCTTTACCCTTGCCAGGGATGTATCCGACGTGTGCGAGACCGTAGAAGGGAACCAGGTGGTGCTCGCAGTAACTCCACAATTCGATGTCCTTGACGAGTACCATTTCCTCATGTTCAATGAGGAATCGTGTCCCTAAGACTTCGGCTGGGTCTTGGTCCATCCCTGCGAATGCTTCACGGTAAGCCCGCGCGACGCGGGCCGGGGTCTCGCGCAAACCTTCGCGGTCGGGGTCCTCGCCGATGCCAAGGAGGAGTTCGCGCACGGCAGCCTCCACGCGAGCAGAATCGAACGCCATGGCTATCTCCGGTCTATTTCGTATGGGGTGGCGGCCACGTGGGCGGAGGGCCCGGATCGACCCACGTCCCAGGACCTAGCGGACCATCGGGTGGTTGCATGCCCGGTTGGCTGGGGTCGTAGGGGTGGAACGAGGGACCACTTCCCGGATGAGACTGGGAGGGACCCTGCGACCCATCCGACTTGCGCTCGGGATTCTCGACGTCATCGCGAGGCCGGTCGCTATCCGCATCCAAATCAGGTTCTGGCCGCTCGGGGGCCGGCACCGGCGGAATCGCAGACGGCTGGCGAGAGTCCGACCCCGTCCACGCGGGACGCACCGGCCGCTGCTTGAGGGCTGTGAAAATGGCAGCGACTTGTTCCTTGTCGAGCGTCTCGGCTTCCAACAACTGCCTCACGAGTTCATCGAGGACTTCGCGGTTCTCCACGAGAGTGTCGAATGCCTCCTGGTGGGCCGTGTTGATAAGCGCGGCGACCTCCGCATCGATGATGGCTGCAGTCGCGTCGGAGATTCCAGGACCCTTCGCCATCTCCATCCCCATGAAGGGTTCGGAGTCATCGGACCCATACCGCACAGCTCCCAGAGTTTCTGTCATGCCGTACTGCATGACCATGGCGCGGGCCAGTTTCGTTGCCTTTTCGATGTCATTGCTGGCGCCTGTGGTGGGGTCATGGAAGATGAGTTCCTCAGCGGCACGCCCGCCCAGCAGATACGCCAGGGTGTCGAGCAATTGCCCGCGCGTCTGGGAGTACTTGTCTTGGTCCGGCATGACCATGGTGTAACCAAGGGCCCGCCCGCGCGGCAATATCGTGATCTTCTGCACAGGGTCGGTGCCAGGCATGGCTGCTGCGACGAGCGCGTGCCCGCCCTCGTGATAAGCGGTGTTGAGGATTTCCTGGGAGTTCATCACGCGGGTGCGCTTCTGCGGCCCAGCCACCACGCGGTCAATAGCCTCATCCAGAATCTCGTCTGTGATCTCGGTCTTGTTCGTACGCGCGGCCAGCAGGGCGGCTTCGTTGAGCACGTTCGCCAAGTCAGCGCCGGTGAAGCCCGGTGTACGGCGAGCCACACCCTTCAAATCGACGCCTTCGGCCAGGGGCTTGCCGCTCACGTGTACTTGCAGAATCTTGTACCGCCCACGCAAGTCGGGGGCGTCCACAGCGATTTGGCGGTCAAAACGCCCCGGCCGAAGCAGCGCCGGGTCGAGGACGTCCGGGCGGTTGGTGGCGGCGATGAGAATGACTCCACCATGTTCGTCGAATCCGTCCATCTCCACGAGCAACTGGTTGAGCGTCTGCTCACGCTCGTCGTGGCCCCCGCCCATGCCTGCCCCACGATGGCGACCCACCGCGTCAATCTCGTCAATGAAGACGATGGCGGGCGCATTGGCCTTGGCCTGGTCGAAGAGGTCGCGCACACGGGAGGCGCCCACGCCCACGAACATTTCCACGAAATCTGAGCCGGAGATGGAGTAGAACGGCACGCCCGCTTCGCCCGCGACTGCCCTTGCCAGAAGGGTCTTGCCCGTGCCCGGAGGGCCGTACAACAAAACTCCCTTGGGTATCTTCGCGCCCACGGCTTTGAACTTGGCGGGTTCTTCCAAGAACTCCTTGATCTCCTGCAATTCCTCGACAGCCTCGTCCACACCCGCCACATCGGCGAAAGTAGTCTTGGGCGTGTCTTTGCTGGAGACTTTGGCCCGCGAGCGCCCGAAGGAGAAGAGACGACCGCCAGCACCACCGCCGCCAGCCGAACTCATCATGAAGAAGAACAGGACTCCGATAAGCAGGAACGGTACGACCCACGAAATGATCGACGCCCATACTCCTGGCTGGGCGTTGACCCCATTCCACTTCTCCAACGAGCCGTCCTCGACACGGGTCTGGAGGCGGGCCTTGAGGTCGTCTACGTTGTCGCCCACCCAGTACGCGGAGACCTTTTCGCCATCTTCCTTGGTAATCTGGATTAGTTGTTCATTGTCTGTAAGGATGACTTCCTTGAGCGGGTCGTCGCTCAGGATGATGGCAACCGCCTCGGACGTCGGGACTTCCTTGTATTCGTCCCCACCCTGTACGAGGTTGAACACGAGGACGAACGCGCCCAGGCCAACCAACACCCACAGAAAAGGACTCTTGACAATTGCCTTCAGTAAACTCATGAACCACCCACCTACGGCTTGTTAGGCGTACACCTTCGGAGACAGCACACCGAGACCGCGCAGATTGCGGTACTTGCCCGCATAATCCAGACCGAACCCCACGACAAACTCATTGGGGATGTCGAAGCCGACATACTTGACGTCGACCTGCTTCTTGAGCGCCTCGGGCTTACGGAATGCGGCAGCGATTTCGATACTGGCTGGGTTACGCGACCTCAGGTTCTCAACGAGGTAAGACAGGGTCAGCCCAGTGTCCACGATGTCTTCCACAATAAGGACGTCTCGGCCCACAATGGACGTGTTCATATCTTTCAGAATACGCACCACGCCCGAGGAGGAAACCCCCGAACCATACGACGAAATTGCCATCCAGTCCATCTCGCAATGAATAGTCAGGGAGCGGGAAAGGTCAGCCATCGTCATGACGGCACCATTGAGGATGCCTACCATGAGGAGATTCTTGTCGGCATAATCTTGGTCAATCTGGGCAGCCATCTCAGCGATTCGCGCGTCGATTTGCTCTTGGGTATAGAGCACGTTGGCCAAGTCAGCAGAAACATCAGTCAAGTTCACACACGAAGTCTACAGCGTGGGCCAATGCGGGTTGGAGCGGCAGTC
>JAISJO010000088.1 GCA_031261485.1 Propionibacteriaceae bacterium
CGGAATCGAACCGCAGACCTGCTCATTACGAGTGAGCCGCTCTACCGACTGAGCTAAGGCGGCGTGCCAAAGGCAACGTCACAACTATACCCGTAGGGTCTGGCCAAGGACAAAAGCGAGGGCCACCGTCGATCACGACTGATGGGCCGACTTTGGCCTTCTCCGCACACTTTCCACACCGGTCGTCGATGTTGGCTCAAAGTCAGACGAAAACCGGCCTCAGGATGGGCGTGCTTTGGACCAACCTCGATTCCGATGCCGAAATACTGTCGGAAGTGGCCAAAGTTGGCTGGTTCGACACCACCCCTCATTGACCGTTAAGTGCAGATTTATCAGATTTCATTGATTATTCTAGCGATAAGTATCATAATGGAGTGAAAGGAGGGCCCATGAAGCGAAGAATTGAGGCAGACCTGGAGGCGTGGAAAGACAAGAGGAATCGCCTCCCACTCTTGCTCTATGGTGCGCGCCAAGTGGGCAAGACCCACCTCGTGCGCGAGTTCGGTCGAACGCACTACGACAATGTCGCTTATGTCAACTTGGAAACCAACCAACTGGCTGCGTCGTATTTCGAGGGGAATATCAGCCCGCAGGACATCCTCACTAATCTTGAGGCTGAGACCGGCGAACGTATCGTGCCTGGTCGCACACTCATTATCTTGGATGAGGTCCAGTCGAGTCCGCGCGCTCTGACCTCTCTGAAGTATTTCGCGGAGCAAGCCGGTGGCTACCACGTGGTCGCTGCTGGAAGTCTGCTGGGTGTCGCGGTCAATCGAGAGCAGTTCTCGTTTCCTGTCGGCAATGTCGAGTCGGTCACCCTCCATCCCCTCGATTTCGAGGAGTACTTGTGGGCTGCCGAAGAAGACGACCTGTCCTCCCGGATTCGTCAGGGATACGCCGAGGATAAGCCACTGCCCGAAGCCCTCCACGCTCGCGCGCTGAGCCTGTATCGAGAGTATCTCGTCGTGGGGGGCATGCCTCGGGCGGTGGTGGAAAGCGTGGACTCTGGGTCGCTGCTGGAGGTGCCTGACATTCAGCGAGGAATCCTCAACGATTACAGTGCTGACATGGCCAAATATGCCACGGAATCAGAATCTGTCAAGATCAGGGCCGCCTTCGATTCGATTCCTGCTCAACTCGCCAAGGACAATCACAAATTCCAATACAAGGTGGCGCAAAGAGGCGGGACGGCGGCGGTCTTCGGGGCGGCTGTTGAGTGGCTGGGTTTCGCTGGGGTGGCGATGAAGTGCAACCGACTCTCGACCGCACTCATGCCCTTGGCGGCGTACATGGACCTCACCGGCTTCAAACTGTACATGGGCGACACGGGCTTGCTCACGATGAAGAGCGGCCTCCCCATGTCGGTGGTGCTCGCAAAGGAAGAAGTCAATGTTGGCTTCCTTGGGGCGCTCACGGAGAACTATGTGGCCCAAGCGCTCACGGCTGCCGGACATCCGCTGTATTACTGGGCGAGCGATGGGAGAGCGGAGGTCGACTTCGTGCTCCAACTCGAAGAGAACATTGTCCCTGTGGAGGTGAAGGCGGGCCAACACACAAGGTCACGCAGCCTCAGCGTGTACATGGACGAATATCGACCTGAGTACGCCATTCGCTTGTCCACGAAGAACTTCGGCCTCGACAACCGCATCAAGTCTGTTCCCTTGTACGCGGCGTATTGCATTCGGTGAAGAAGACTTCTTGCCCCACTCACACGGTACGTATCCACTCGGCGATCTGGTTGGCGATCAGGCGGGCGCCTGTGGAGTTCATGTGGGCTTGGTCGGTGTGGATGAGGAAGCCGTTTCGCTTCGAGATCTCGTCCCAACTGCGGCGCATGAGGTAATGCTGGGTCAGTGCCTTGCCCATGAGATCGCGGCCGAGGTCCCATGCTGGGGGAGTGAAGTCCGCCGGAATGAGTGCGGCCATGGGTTCGTAGAGGGGGATGACTGGGACACCCGCCTCGTCGGCCACTTGGTGGAGGACTCCGTTGTAGCGTTGGACTCTCGCGTTGACTTCGCCGTTCAGCTCTTCTGTGAACAGAGGTAGTTCAAGGGCTGCCAGTTTGGCCGTGGTCTCCTTCTGGAGTCGGGCGAAGATCTTCGTCATGTTCTCGGCGAACCACTCAATCGTCGGAATCAGTGGCGATTTGCGGTCCTTGAGGTACCAGATCATCCACGGCGGGCTGATGTGGGCTGCCGCATCGTTCGCTCCACAAGCAACTATGACGATTTCTGGATGGCAAGCAACGGTCTCATCGACTCGTTGCAGAACGTCGTACGCTGTGTCACCGGAGTAACCAGCATTGATGAACTCGTATCCTTGGGGGCCGAACTCTTCGGTCAGGTATCCGAGGTAGTCAGCGCTGAGAACTGCCTGAGTCAGCGAGTCGCCGAGACAGACGACTGGATGGGCCGCTTTGGTTCCTTTGCGAATATAGGCTTTTGGTGTTGCCATGGTCTTTCTCCTTACGAATTGTGGGAAGTGTTGATTGATGCCGTGGTTCCTCAGCGCTTGACTGCGGCTGAGGATGTGTACGTGCGGTCGGTGACGCCCAATTCACGAATATCACCGGTGAGTTCGAGTGTCGCTTGTGCCCGGATATCGTCCGAACCGGACCCAACCAGTATTCCCAGTGAACCGGGTTCGATGACGAAACGCCCAGTCAGGTCGAGGTGGCCCAGGTTCGTGACCGGCACAGAGAACTCGACTGTCGCGGTCTCACCGGCTTCCAGATGGACTCGCTTGAACCCGACGAGTTCCTGGGCGGGCCGCGTCACACCTGTTGCACGGGTGGAGAAGTAAAGTTGTGCGACCTCGTCTCCAGCGATTGCACCAGTGTTGGTGATGTCCACCTGGACGGTGATCGCTTTGTCCTCGATGCCGACGGATTCGGGGGCATTCAGGTTGGCGTACGTGAAGGTCGTGTAGCTCAGACCGTGGCCGAAGCCGTACAACGGTGTGGACTCCATGTCGAGGTAGTTGAGGTTGACGTTGCCTGCTGGGCGGCGATAGCCGTTACCGTTGTGTTGACTAGAGTAAATGGGTGCTTGGCCCGAATGGCGCGGAATCGAGTACGGGAGTTTCCCACCGGGGTTGATTTCGCCAAAGAGTGCTGCGGCGACAGACTGGGCAGCGCGTTGGCCACCGTAATACGCCCACAGGATCGCGGGAATCCGCTCGGCGACTTGGTTGATGGCGAAAGGCCGACCGGTGGAGATGACAGCGGCAACGGGCTTCCCAGAATCGGCCGCGATGTCCACAAGGATGTCTTGGTTGTGCGGGAGGTCGATATTCGCGGAGTCACTGCCTTCGCCCTCGGTCAGGGCATTGCCGAACCAGCCAGGTCGCCCGCCCAAAGCCAAGACGACGATGTCGGCCTTGGCCACTGCGGCACGCACAGCGTCGAAGTCGGTTGGTTCAGAATCGAGTACACCTGTGGCGACGACCTCGATTTCCGTGTCGGGCAGGAGGGCGGCGACGGCATCGGACAAGGAGACTGAACCATAGTCAGCACGCTCCAAATCGTCGGGAGGGGTCATGAGCAGGGGGCCCAATTCCGCGACCATGGCAGCCACGACCTCTCCACCAATCATGTCGGAGGCGGCTTCGATACCGGCCATGTTGGACCCTTGACCCATCATCATGGCGCGCATCATGTTGACGCTGGCGGGGTAGGTGTACGCAGGGAAGTTGAAGTCGATATCGGCGGCGTGCGGGCCGATGATGGCCAGGTGTTTTGTTGTTGTCGGCAGGGGGAGCACGTTGCCCTCGTTCTTCAACAGGGTGAGTGATTCGCTCGCCAGGCGCAGCGACAGTTCCTCAGATTTCGGTTCGGTGGCGATGACCTCAATGGCATCCTCGGGGACGTACGGGTCGTCAAAGAGGCCAAGTTCGTACTTGTCAGCCAGGACTCTCCGAACGGCTTCGTCAATCAGAGTCATGTCGACCTGGCCAGCCGCCGCAGCCTGGATGAGGGCCGGACCGTAGCCATAGGGTGTGGGGAGTTCGACGTCCAGCCCAGCCTGCAGAGCCAGCAGACCGGCCTCTACCGCGTCGCGGGCCACGGACTGCACATCGACCAGGTTTTGCACAGCGGCATAATCGGCGACAACCGTGCCATTAAAGCCCAGACGAGTCCGCAACAGGTCGCGCAAAATATGGGCAGAAGCGACAATGGGGACACCGTCATACTCGGAATAGGAGTTCATCACAGAACCCAGATTCGCCTCGGCGATGGCGGCGGCGAAGGGTCGGGCGTACACCTCGTACAACTCGCGCTCGCTCACCTTGGTCACCCCAGCGTTCTGACCTGCTTCAGCGGCACCGTACCCGAGGAAGTGCTTGGCGGTCGCCATGACGGCCTGGGCGAGGTCGTCACCCTGGAGGCCTTGGGTGTACGCGATGGCGAAGGCCGAGACAAGGTAAGGATCCTCGCCGTACGTTTCATGCACACGTCCCCAACGGGCGTCGCGGGAAACGTCCATGACGGGCGAGAGGGCCTGGCGGATACCGGCGGCGCGCATGTGCTCGCGGATGAGGGTGCCCATCTCCTTGACCGCATCAGGGTCCCAGGTTGCGGCCAGGGCAATGGCTGTGGGGAAGACTGGGGCAAGTGGCAATACCGCACCATTGAGGGCTTCGTTGTGCACAATGGCCGGGATTCCCAGGCGAGTGTTCTCTTTCAAGAAGCGTTGGATGATGTTGACATTGCGGGCGATGTCGCGGGCTGGGCGATGGCCGAAAATCGGCGCCCCTGCGATGTGCCCGATGCCCTGGGCGAGGATGTAGCCCATGGACGCTTCGTTCGGACCATCCGCGCCGAGGAAGGCCATCGGCATCATGCCGACCATCTGCATCGCCTTCTCAGGCAGGGTCATGGTGCTCAGAAGTTCATCTGCGCGGGCGAGCGCTGCGGCTCGGGATGGGGTGATGGGCATGAGATTCCTTTCCGTTTCTTCGTCGAATGTGCCGCCAGATTCTGCCTGCCGACACCTTGCCGGGTGCCTTGACTTCTAATACCAACGTCTGCGAAGGTATTAGAGTTCTAATACTGACGCTCTCGTTGGTATTTGTCAAGAGGATCTTTCAGGAGGGTGTTATCATGAACCGCATGGCTGGGAAGAAGAAGCAGGTTCGCGGTGCGCGCGGCCCGTACGCCGTGGGTCTGGCCAGGCGCGAGCAGATTATTACCGAAGCGGCACGGCTGTTCGCGGAGCGCGGCTTTGAGGGAGTAACGACCCAGGCGGTCGCTGATGCGTGTGGGATCTCGCGGGCCGGGGTGCTGCATCATTTTCCCGACAAGGACTCCTTACTCGCCAATGTTCTCCAGGTCACCTTGGGTGGGCCACAGGACATGCAGCGCGCACAGGCGTACACCCAAACTCCCGACGGCCTGGAACTGTTGCGCTCAGTCGCTGAACTGTCCGAGCGCACACAGTCCGGTGCGGATGTGCCCCAACTGGTCATCAGGCTCGCCGTCGAGGCGGCTGATCCCAGCCACCCTGCGCACTCCTTCTTCGTGGCCCGTTACCGGGAGATTGACGAGAATCTGACGTACGTCTTGCGCCTTGTCGAATCGGCGGAGTACCTGCGACCTGGAGTGGTCGTTGAACAGGCGGCTATCCGTCTCGCTGCCCTTGTCGATGGGCTGCAAATCCAATGGCTTCTCGACCGTGACCTCGATATTGTCGACCAGGTACGCCAAGCCATCGCGGACATGCTCACCGAAGAGGGGCAAGTGGCATTTGCTGATGCGTTCGCTCTTAGTCGATAGTCACCGAACAGAATCTACGCCCGGCAGATGGATTCTGGACCCTGCGACCAGCGCTTCGCTTGCGCAGGGTGACGGCGCGGAGTGACGAGTGGCGAGAATCAGTGTCTTCATGAGCATGCGTGCACAAAGGTGGACAAGCGTGCGACTGAGCTAGGTTGACCCAGTTCATTCTCTCTTGAGCGTGTTCCAGCCTGACAGCGCCTTTTGTGTGGAATTTGCGCCGAATTGGACCCTCTTGACAAATACCTACGCGAGTGTCAGTATTGGGAATGCCAATACCTACGCATACGTTGGTATTAGCGAAGAGCACTCGCAAAGGAGCTGACTATGACGGACCTGACCACACCCCCGAGGCAAGCCACACCTTCCACAATCATCACCCTCGAGCCGGACGCAACGGGACCGACTGAGGAACGCATCCCCAAGGGGTACGTCCCGACTGTCACCCTCTCGGCTTTCGGGCTCTACTTGGCGATTTTCGCACCGACCATTGGCGGGCTGTCCGTGAAGATTCAAGGACTCGTCGGCCTGGAACGTGCGCCATTGCATCTTGGCATCGTTTCAGGTGTCGCCATGGTCGTCGCCCTTGTCGTACAACCTCTCGCGGGTCGCCTGTCCGACCGCACAATGTCGCGTTTCGGCATGCGTCGCCCCTGGCTCATCGGCGGCATCATCGGTCTGGTCATCTTCACTGTGTGCGCAGGGTTGGCCCCGAACACCTTCTGGTTGACGATTGCCATGGCCTTCGCCAGTCTCTTCGGCAATCTCGCTTTCGCTGCACAGGCAGCCACTTTGGCCGACCAGGTCCCAGAAGCCAAGCGCGGCGGACCCTCCGGCCTGATTGGCGCGGCAACTCCGCTCGGTATTCTCGTTGCGTCCGTCATGTTGATGGTGCTACCCACTGACCTCTTGCGTTTCGCCATCCCTGCCCTAGTCGGACTGGTGTTGGGCTTCATTTTCGCCTTCACATTGCGCGACAAGGTACGTACCCTGCCGCCCACAGAGAAGCTCAATGTGCTGCAGATTCTCGGCTCCTTCGTCTTCAATCCGCGCAAGCACCCGGACTTCGGCTGGGCCTGGCTGTCCAAGATGTTCGTCCTCATCGGCTATGGCTCGGTCACCGGCTATCTGACGCTCTACCTCGGCGTGGCCTACGGAATGGACACAACACAACAACTCGCCTTCAATGCGACTGCTAACCTGATCGCTGTCGGTTCTCTCGTCGTGTTCTCGGTGATCTTCGGCTTCATTTCTGACAAGGTGGGACGCCGCAAGCCCTTCGTCATGGTCGGTGGTCTGATGATCTCGGTGGGCGTGTTGATCGTTGCCGCTTCGCCAGCCATCGGCGGACTCAACCTCATCCTTGTGGGCGAACTGGTGATTGGCGTCGGCGCTGGCATCTTCTTCGCTGTGGACCAAGCATTGTGTATTGCAGTTCTCCCGGACCCTAATGACACTGCCAAAGACCTGGGTGTACTCAACATCGCTAACACATTGCCCGGTGCGATTTCGCCCTTCCTGGCTGGCGTCTTGGTCATTCCGCTCGGAGAGATACTGTTCCCTGGCGGTGGGTACATTGTCTGGTTCGTCCTTTCTGCGGTCATCGCCATCGCCGGGGCATTCGCCGTGACCCGTATTCGTTCGGTGCGTTGAGCCGAAGAAGAGTAAGGGTATGAGCGACATGTCTTCCCCGCGAACTGAGCCAGACTCCACTCCACGCACCCGCCGCGAGCCGCACATCTCCGCCCCGGCGACTTGGGGCACACGGATGCTGGCGGGTATGTTGGTGCCCACGCAGAATATGCGCCTCAGCCAATTCGAGACGTTGGGTGGACCAGAAGTGGACGTTGTTTTCCTGGGAGACTCCCTCATGGACAACGGTGAGTGGAATGAGTGGTTCCCTCAACTCAAGGTGGCCAATCGTGGCATCAGCGGTGACACCATTGGCGGTGTCCGTCGCCGAGTCGGCTCTGCGATCCGGGTCCAGCGATACGTCTGTATCGAGGTCGGCACCAATGACTTGTCCCTTGGCCGTCGCCCATCGGCAATAGCCAATGACATTGCCGGTCTGGTTGCTGACATCCACGCCGTCGCACCGACAAGCCGAATCATCCTGAACTCCGTTCCTCCCAGAGAGAAGTCCTATCGCGCTCCCGTCACTGCGCTGAATCGGCACCTGGCAGCCCTGGTGTCCTGCGCCGGAAATTCGCCGATGCGGTCGTCACCTGGATTTCCGCCTGACCGCGTTGTCGTCAGTCGCGATGGGTCCACCATCGCTCCTTCCTCCGCCTTGTCAGACGAAAACCAGGCACCACCCACTTCATCACCCAATTTCCGGTGCAGGACACAAGCTGATGAACCTCAGGATGCCTCAGCGGAGCACTCAAGTGGCCCCGCACACAGTGCCGCACCATCCGTTACTTACCTCGACCTCTGGCCAGCACTCGCCACACCAAAAGGGACCCTGCGTCCCGATTACACAATCGACGGTCTCCACCTGACCGGCCCCGGATACGCAGCCTGGGTCGAGTGCCTCCGCCCACTGCTGGTGTGACTGCTCAAACGTACAAGTGCTCCAGTTCGGCAATGACAGTGTCAAAGTCCTCAACATCAGATGGGTTCTGGCGGTAACTGGCCAGCGACTCTTTCGCCGCCTCATACTCTTCAGCCGTCGGTGGCACATCGGACAGAGAGTCCCAGAGCGCACCCATCAACGACAGGCGGTCATTCGGCGCGAGGCTGACTGCTTCGTTCAGTAATGCTGGACTCACCATGAACCCAACTTACCGTGAAAGAATGGCACCATGCACGCTGTTCTTGTCACTGAACCCGGACCTCCTGAGAACCTACACTGGGGGGAGGCACCCACTCCAGAACCCGGCGATGGGGAAGTACGTGTTCGGGTCGCGGCGGCGGGAGTGAACCGGGCAGACCTCTTGCAGCGCCAGGGGCATTACCCACCCCCACAAGGGGTAACAGACACTCTCGGGCTTGAGGTCGCCGGAAAGATTGACGCTGTCGGGCCAGGAGTGACGAAGTGGGCTGTCGGCCAAGAGGTGGTCGCGCTCTTGTCGGGTGGGGGATACGCGGAGTACGTCACGGTCCCTGAAGGCCAGTGCGCCACTCGCCCGTCCACAGTCGGATTCGAAGGCTCCGCAGCGCTCATCGAGATCTCTGCGACGGTCGTGTCCAACTTCGACCATGTGAACCTGGCCCAAGGCGAAACGGTCCTCATTCACGGCGGTGCGGGCGGCATCGGCTCTCTTGCCATCCCTTATGCGGCGAGCCTCGGGTGTCGCGTGGTCACCACTGTGGGGTCAGCCCCGAAAGCGGAGTACGCTCGCAGCCTGGGTGCGCAGGTCGTGGTCGATTACCATGGCGACTGGGAAGCCGAACTCAAGGAAGCCACCGGCGGGGTCGATGTCATCCTCGACATCATCGGCGCGAAGTACCTCGAAGCCAACGTACGTTTGCTCAAGCGCAAGGGCCGCATGGTGACTATCGGCCTTCAAGGCGGGACAAAGGGCACCCTCAATCTCGGCCTACTCCTGAACAAAGCCGCCACCCTCACCGCCACGAGCCTGCGCTACCGACCAGCCACAGAAAAAGCACACATTGTCGATGAAGTCGTCGCCCGCGTGTGGCCCCTGTTTGAGTCAGGCGCGATACCGCTCCCGCCCATCACGTATTTCCCCATGTCACAGGCCAGTAAAGCACATGCCTTCCTGGAGTCAGGCGAGAACGTCGGCAAGATAGTCCTTGTGGCTCAGTGAGGAATCCACCACCGACTGACAAGTGAGATTTCCCAACAAAGAGTCGAGCCGCGACGGTCGGCATGCCTTCTAGAGCCTCGCGGAACTCGGGATACGCGCAAGATATGCGACAGCATGCGAGACGCGACCCTCGAACGCTTGAGGCCCGGCGCAAAGAATGGTGTAATGAATCAACACCGAGATTTCAGGAGGCCAGGATGTCGTATAACACGGATCTCGCACAGCGAATTGACGAGTACTTGAGAAGCCAAGAGTGGCGTTTCGACTTTGACGCAGTGGACGGGGAGTTTACCTTTGGGATGAATATCGATTCCAAAGTCAAGAAAGTGGACATTCGCATTTTCGTGGACGACGAGTTCTTCACGGTCTATGCAACAGCTCCCATGCGCGCGGACGAGAACGACTTCCTGACGATGCGTTCGTTGGGTGAGTACTTCTCGCGCGCAAATTACGGTCTGCGCACAGGCAACTTTGAGATCGACTTCAACGATGGCGAGATGCGCTACAAAGCAACGCTTTTTGTCCCCGATCAACTTCCCACGCTCAGGATGGTGGAGCGTGTCGTGGACATACCCTTTGTCATGTGGCGACGCTACGGCAACGGAATGCTCAGCGTGCTCTACGGTGGTGGCGAACCGGCGAAAGAAATCGAGCTCGCCGAGAGCCAAACCTAATTAGTCAGCCGCGAAGAGCTTCAGGCGTCCATGCCGCGGGCCACTGTCGTGCGTCCACATTGAGTCCAAGGCAAGGCACTCATGGCTTGGGCGGTCCTAAACTGGGAATCAACGCTGGCGTTCGGTTCGGCCGACCGCCTGAAAGGATGCGAACATGGCAGTTATTAGGAACTCGTCGTACTCCAAGATCGGGGAAGTTGACTCGAACGGGGTGATTCGAAACTCGTCGTACAGCAAGGTCGGCGAAATCGACTCCAACGGGACGGTAAGGAATTCGTCGTACTCCAAGGTCGGTGAAGTGGATTCCAACGGTACCGTGCGCAATTCTTCCTATTCCAAAGTTGGCGAGGTTGACTCGAATGGAACCGTGAGGAACTCGTCGTACACCAAGGTCGGCGAAGTCAGCGGGAGTACGTGGCGTGAGCGCGCCGGCGGTGCTGCCCTGTTGCTGTTGCCGCTGTAGTTCTGGCAATGGCCGAGTTTGGCCTTCTCCGTGCGTTTTCGGCACTGGTCCACGATGTTGGACCAAGGTCAGCATGAAAACGGCCTCGGAATGGGCGTACTTTGGACCGACTGCGTGCCTTACCCTCGGAATCCCTCGATTATGGCCAATGTTGGACAGGTGGGGACGGCTTCCCCTACCGCTTGGGTCGTTTGCGGCGTGGGCAATTTCAGATGTGTCTAAACACAGTGTAGGAACCCGACCAAGCACAGTGTAGGACGGTGACCAAACACAGAGTTGAGCGGGGATGGCGGCAAGGTTCCCTGGTTGGTCACACTATCGACTCCAGGCAAAGACTGAACAACTCTCTGCGGTGGTCGTACGGAGCTCCTTCCAAGACGTTCTCTTGATAGTAGTTAGTAACGGCGCTAGTCTGACTCCATGATTAGTGCAGAATTGGGAAGCCAGTTGGAGGAATACGTCACCACACTTGTCGCCCAGGGGAGGTACGGTTCGAAGAGTGAGGTGATACGCGAGGGGGTGCGGCTGGTGCAAGACCACGAGACGAGAAGGATGACTCTGTCCGCTCTCCTAGACGATGCACTCAGCCGATCCGATCAGGGCCAACCGTTGGGGTCAGTCATGAGCCGTCTAGAGGAGAAGTACCAGCGACAGGCAGGCCAGTGACTCACGTCATCGTCGGACCTGTGGCAGAGGAAGACCTGGAGAGCATCGGCGACTATCTGGCTCTTAACGCTCCTCAAACCGCGCTGTCTTTCTTGAAAGACATGCGTCGAGCAATCAGTCGTCTGGCGAGTTTCCCGGAAGCCCACCCACCTGTGCCCGGATACGAAGGAAAGGGTGTCCGGTACACGGTGAACGGGAAATACCTGATTTTCTATAAGGTAAACCACGATGTCCACGTCCTCCGCGTCCTGCATAGTGCCCGCGACTACGGACCGCTGCTCGGCATGTGAGGGAAAACGTGCCACGGCGTTGCGTGGGTTGGCTTTCATGTTGGGGGAGCCAAGATGATTGCCTGGCGGCCCACTTTCTTTCGGCAACGTGGACGCCTGCCTCCTCGGCTTTCGAGGGGTACAGTATTTGCATTGCAACTACTCGAGTGATTGCAATGCAAATACTGACGGGCAACGATGCCCCCGACTCCACAGGGATATGCGCCGTGAACCGCTAGCCAAGCATGCGGAAGGAGACGTGGAATCATGAATGACACGATGGAATACAGGGATGTGCCCTATGTGGACAAACGAGTATCCAGGATTGTTTTTGGGACTGCTATTGGGTCGATGATGAACAATGAGGATCGGTTCGACCTTTTGGATGCTGTCTTTGAGGCGGGGATCACGACGTACGATTCGGCGGCGTCGTACGGGGAGGCGGAGGCGTCGTTGGGGCGGTGGGTCAAGGCGCGAGGGCTGCGCGACCAGGTGACGATTCTCACCAAGGGTGCCAATCCGAGTCAGTACAGGGACCGTGTCACGCCGTTCGACATCATGAGCGACATCGAGGACTCGTTCGCCAAGCTCCAAACGGACTTCATTGACATCTACATCTTGCACCGCGACAGTCCCCGTGTGCCTGTCGGTCCCATTGTGGAGTGCCTGAACAAACTCCACATCGACGGCAGAATCGGCGCCTTCGGCGGGTCGAACTGGACGCTCGCACGTACGCTAGAGGTCAATGCTTATGCGAAGGAACATGGCCTGATTCCTTTCACAGTGTGCAGTCCGAATTACTGTCTCGCCGACATGATGGGCGATCCGTGGGGCGGCTCGGTGACCATCTCCGGCGACGCGAATGCGGATTTCCGGGATTGGCTGAGGGCGAACCAGATGCCTATCTTCGCGTATTCGAGCCTGGGGCGCGGGTTCTTGTCCGGGAAGATCAAGAGCAATGAGGCTGATCGGGCCGAGGAGATTTTCGGGCGCGCGTCGGTCGAATACGCTTATCCGATCAACTTCGAACGGCTGAGGCGGGCCGAGGAACTGGCGAAAGAGAAGAACGTCACAGTGTCGCAAGTCGCGTACTCCTGGCTCATGCACCAAGACCTCAATGTGTTTGGAATCACCGGGACCGAGTCGCCTGACAACATCCGCAAGACTGTGGATGCCCTGCATCTGGAGTTGTCAGCGGAGGAAATGGATTACCTGCACACGAGCATGGTGGGGTAATCAGGGTCAGCACATAGGCGTGCTTCAAGGGAACCACCTGCCAAGGCCTATCGTCATTCTGCGCGTAGTCGCACAAGCGATTGAGCCGAGAGGCTCGAAGCTCGCTTCGTGGCCGAGGCGATTGAGGGTTGTTGTAGGCGCGATAGCGCCGAACAGAATCCATGCAGGGGTGATTCTGGACCCTGCGACTACGCGCAGGGTGACCTTGAACAATTCCAAGGCGCGTGCGTCGTAATACCGGTGATTCTGGACCCTGCGACAACGCGCAGGGTGACGGTGCGGAATGACGGAGCGGAATGACGGAGCGGAATGACCTCAGCTTCGCTTCGTGCGCAGAATGACGACTTGGGCCAACCAGCACTTCCATCGAGCCCTACCCGCCGAGGTACGCCTTCTTGACTTCCTCGTTGCCGGACAGTTCGCGGGCATTGCCCTGCATGACGATTTGGCCGGTCTCTAAGACGTACGCACGACCAGCAACCGACAATGCCATCTGAGCGTTCTGCTCGACTAGGAGGATGGTGGTGCCAGCGCGGTTCATCTCAACGATAGTAGAAAAGATTTGCTCGACCAGGATGGGCGCCAGACCCATGGACGGTTCGTCGAGCATGAGCAGCTTGGGACGACTCATCAGGGACCGGCCCATTGCCAACATCTGTTGCTCGCCGCCTGACAGGGTTCCAGCAATTTGCTTGCGGCGTTCCTGCAAACGGGGGAAGAGGGTGAACACTTGTTCCATGCCGGAGGCAGTGTCGGCACCGCGCTGGCTGTACGCGCCCATCTCCAGATTCTCCGCAACCGTCATGCTCAAGAAGATGCGACGTCCTTCCGGCACCTGCGCCAAACCTCGCTCGACCCGTTTGTGCGCGGGCAGATTGGTGATGGGCTCGCCCAGGAAGGTGACAGTACCAGTTCGAGGGCGCAGCAAGCCGGAAATGGTTTGAAGAGTTGTGCTCTTCCCGGCTCCGTTGGCGCCAATCAAGGTGACAATCTCGCCCTCATTGACCTCCAGGGAAATGCCCTTGACAGCGTGAATCGCGCCGTAGTACACGTTCAGATCAGTCACCGTCAGCATGATGATCCTCCTCGCGTCCTTCGCCGTGCATCACTTCTGGACCCTTGTCCGCAGCCCACTCATCAGTCGAGTGACCCTCCGGTCCTTCAACGTACGTCACTCCCGGATCCTCGCCCTCGGCCCGCTCATCTTCCGGGTGATCCTCCTCGCGCCGCCCGAGGTACGCCTCGATGACGACGGGGTTGTTCTGGATCTCGGACGGGGTTCCTTTGGCGATGATCTTGCCGAAATTGAGGACGCAGATTCCTTCGCAAATGCCCATGACAAGGTTCATATCGTGCTCAATCAACACGACGGCGATCTGGAAAGTGTCGCGGACCTTGACGATATTCTCCATCAGTTCGGCGGTCTCAGACGGGTTCATTCCAGCAGCGGGTTCGTCGAGCAGCAGTAACTTCGGGTCAGTCGCCAAGGCGCGGATGATCTCCAAGCGTCGTTGTGCGCCGTAGGGCAAGGACCCGGCCCGGTGTTGCGTCAGGTGTTCCATGGAGAAAATGGACAGCAACTCACGTACACGCTCATGCGCGATTTTCTCTTGCTTCCAATAACTGGGCAGGCGTAACGTCCCGGCGACCATGCCGTACTTGATGCTCTTGTGGAGTCCGACCTTGATGTTGTCTTCGACGTTCATGTTATTGAAAAGGCGAATGTTCTGGAAGGTACGAGCCATGCCAGCGCGGCTGAGGTGGACCGAACTCATGCCCAGCGTGTCGCGCCCGTCGAATAGGATCGTCCCGCGCGTGGGCTGGTACACCTTCGTGAGAAGGTTGAACACTGTGGTCTTCCCAGCGCCGTTCGGGCCGATGAGTCCAGCAATCTCCGTGGGACTGACAGCGATGTCAAAGCTGTCCAGCGCAGCCAGACCGCCGAAGTCAATGCCCAAGTTACGGGTTTCCAAGATGGGTTGCTTGTCAGCGTCGCGCTCTGGGAGGTAATTGGTTGCCGGTTGCGGAACTAGTTTCGTTTCAACTCTAGCCATCGATGCCCACCTCCGCCTGTGGGGCTGGCGATCTCGTCACCCACGCTCGGATGCGCGTCGGAAGGCCCTTGAGCGTTTCATTGTTCGTGGCAAGCATGACGAGAATCAGGACGATGGCGTAAATCAGCATGCGGTAATCGTTGAACTGCCTCAGCATCTCGGGCAAGACCGTGAGCAGAGTCGCCGCGACAATCGAACCAGCGATATTGCCCAACCCACCCAGCACGACGTACACCAGAATGAGGATTGACGTGTTGAAGCTGAACTTGGTGGCCACGATGGTGGAGAAGTTCATGGCGTACAAGGCACCCGCAGCACCTGCCAAAGTGGCCGAGGTGACAAAGGCCATGAGCTTGTACTTTGTCACAGGGATGCCCACGGACTCAGCCGCGATGCGGTTGTCACGCAAGGCCATGATGGCTCGTCCCGACCGGGAATTGACCAGGTTCATAACGACGAACAATGTCACAAGAATAAGGACGAACCCAGCAGTGAACGTGGACAGGCGCGGGATATTCGAGATGCCCATCGGTCCATTGATGATGACTCGCCCATCCGGTTCCAGGTTGAGGGCACTGGCCGAACTCAGGAAGCCGAAGTGGAGTCCTCCGCCGTCGAGACCGATGGTCAGACAGTTGATGAGGTTCTTGATGATCTCCCCGAAAGCCAACGTCACAATGGCCAGGTAATCACCGCGCAGGCGCAGGACAGGAATGCCGATGAGGAATCCGGCGATACCTGCGCAAATTGCGCCGATGATCAAACCGACCGCGAGGCGAAGTGGTTCAGAAGCGATGGTGTCGCCCAAGGAAATGCACGCGACCACGCCCGAGAACGCGCCCACGCTCATGAAGCCAGCGTGGCCCAGGGACAATTCACCCAAGACTCCGACGGTGAGATTGAGGGACACCGCCATCACCACGTAGGCACAGATCGGGACGAGCTGACCGCGCAGGGTCGAACTGATACCGCCATTATTGGCGAGCAACTGGACGATGACGAAGGAGACAATGACCATCGCATACGTGAGGAAGGACTTGTTGACAAGGCCTTTTACCCTCTGCAAGATATTCATTACACCTTCTCCTGCACAGTCTTGCCCAAGATGCCCGCCGGCCTGACCAGCAAGACGATGATGAGGACGAGGAAGACGATGGCGTCGGAAAGCTGCGTCGAGATGTACGCCTTACCGAAAATCTCGATGATGCCCAGCAAGATGCCACCGATCATGGCTCCTGGGATTGAGCCGATGCCGCCGAACACCGCCGCCGTGAAGGCTTTGATGCCGGGCATCGAGCCGGTCGTCGGAGTCAGAGTTGGGTAAGCCGAGCACAACAAGATGCCCGCGATGGCCGCCAGAGCCGAGCCGATGGCGAAAACCATGGAAATTGTCACATTGACGTTGATGCCCATGAGTTGAGCAGCGCCCTTGTCCTCGCTGCACGCCCGCATGGCCTTACCCATTCGGGTGCTGGATGTGAACCAGGTCAGAGCCACCATGATGACAATGCAACTAGCGATAGAAAGCAGGGCAGTGGGCGAAATCGACAGTTGCCCACCAAGCAACTTGATGGATGTGTTGCCAGCGATGGAAGGGAAAACTTTGGGGTTGGACGTCCACAAAAGCAGAGCGGCATTTTGGAGGAAATAGCTGACCCCGATTGCCGTGATCAGCACCGCCAAGGCCGGGGCGGCTCGCAGGGGTTTGTAGGCCAGTCGTTCGATGGTGACGCCGAGGAGTGTGCAGACAAGCATCGCGGCCACAACACCCACGATGACCGGTAGGTGGAAGCGCGACATGAGGAAGAAGCAGGAATAGGCCCCCACCATGATCACGTCGCCATGGGCGAAGTTCAGCATCTTGGCAATTCCGTACACCATGGTGTAGCCGAGCGCGATGATCGCGTAGATACTACCGAGGCTGATGCCGCTGATGAGATGGGACAAGAAAGACATATTACGTTCCTCATTGTTTAGGGGAGAGCTGCTCCTTTACAGAACAACTCTCCCCCATACAAGTTACAGACTATCTATTAGTCCATTCCGACATAAGCGCCGTCTGTGATGACCATGCCCTTGGGGGCCTTGGACACCTGGCCGGACGCATCCCATGTCATGTCCGCGCCGGTGAGACCATCGAAGGTCATCGACGTGAACTGTGCGACGAGGATGTCGTTGATTTCCGCATTGGTCATGCTTGCCGTGATATTACCGGCGACAATGGCCTGGTAAATAGCGTAAATGCAGTCGTAGCCGTCGGCCGCGAACTGATTCGGGATTTCGCCGTAAGCGCTCTGATACTTCTGCACGAACGAGGTCGTCAGCGAATCGGTGGCGTCGGCGTTGAACGGGGTCAACAGCATGACGCCCTCAGCCAAGGATGTGTTGAAGCCCTCAAGGGTCAGGATTCCATCCATGCCGTCGACGCCGAAGTACTTGGGCGAGTAATCCACGGACTGAGCCTGCTGGAGGATCAAGGACGCGGGTGTGTAATAGATGGGCAAGAAGATGAGGTCAGCGCCCTTGGACTTGGCGTCGGAAATCTGGACCGAGAAGTCCTGCTGGCTGTCTTCTGTGAACGTGGTGGTCGAGACGATGTCGAGACCCAGTTCGGCGGCCTTCGTCTTGAAGGTGTCGAAGATGCCGGAGGAGTAGACGTCGTCGTTCTTGTAAATGACGGCGATCTTGGTGCCGAGCTTCTGGTCAGCGATGTACTGTGCGGAAGCGGAACCCTGGTTCGGGTCGGCGAAGCACATCTGGAAGACGTTGTTCTTACCCTCTGTGACGGCAACCGAGGAAGCCGACGGGGTCAGGGCGAAAATGTGGTCCGTGAAGTTCTCGGCGCTGGTCGCAATGGCCGGGGTCGAGGTCACAGAACCAAGAGAGATTTGCATCCCCCAGTCCTTCAGGGTGTGGTAAGCGTTGACGGCCTTCTCAGCGTCATGCTCGTCGTCCTGGTAGTTGAGTGCCAGTTGGACGCCGCCCTTGGCGTTGATTTCGTCAACCGCGATTTGGGCGCCGTTGCGAGCCGCTTGGCCGTAAATGGCTGCGCCGCCGGTCAGGGGGCCAGTGGCACCAATCTTGATGGCGCCAGCCGATGCTGTGGGTGCGTCGGTGGCTGCGCCGGTAGGGTCGGTGGAGGGTGTGCTGCAGGCCGCAAGAGCTAAAAGCATCGTTGCGGCCACAGAACAGGCAAGTGTCTTCTTCATAACTGCGTTCTTTCGTGAGTGTAGTCGGCTGTGTGTGGCAACCACGTCGGTTAGCCAGGGCGGAATAATCCGTCGTCTTCGGTTGCCTGCCGAGTGTAGCAGGGCAAGATTTGCCTCCCGGGTCCTGACCACCCACTGGGATAGTGGGCTGCGGTTGTCGTATGTGCCACCTCGGACATGCGCCTAAGATAACCCCTATGGCCAAACTAGGAATCATGGGATTGGGTGCGCTCGGTGCGGCCCATCTGGCGACTGTGCTCGACCACGACGCGCATGCGGATGTGGCGGTGATCGCGTCAGGTTCGCGTGCGGAACGACTGCGGAAAGACGGTGTGGTCGTCAATGGGAAGCTGTATTCCGTGCGGATTCTTGAACCCGGTGAGGGTGTCGAGGTGATTCTCTTAGCGGTCAAGAACACTGTATTATCCGAAGCCATTGCCGATTTGGCACCCTTTGTCACACCGGGTGTCGCCATTGTGTCTTTGCTAAACGGGGTGTCTTCCGAGCGGGAGTTGCGGGCCGCGTTCCCTCAGGCGTTCGTGCCCCTGGCGTATTCCATCCGCTCCAATGCGGGCCGCGATAGTCGCGGGTTCCGGTACTACAGCGTCGGGGTGGACACCTTCGGGGACGGGCCCGCCGACGAGTTGAGTCGGATCGACGCTGTCTTGACCGAGGTCGGTCTCCCGCACGAAGTGTCGCCTGACATCCAAGTCGGCCAGTGGCAGAAGTTCGTTCTCAACGTCGGCATCAACCAGGCGTCGGCCCTGCTGTGTGCCAAGTACTACCCCTTCCAGCAGGAAGGCACCCAAGCGCGAAACTTGCTGGTCGGTTTGGCTCGTGAGGGTTTGGCGGTCGCCCAAGCGCACGGCGTGGGCCTCACGGATGCGAACTTCACCGAGATTCTGCGTATCATCGATTCGCTGGACCCGGCTGGGTATACCTCCATGTCCCAAGACGCCATGTACCACAACCCCATGGAGACCGCGTCTTTTGCCGGCGAGGTGTCGAGGTTGGGCCGGTTGTACGGCGTGCCCACCCCGCTAAATGACGCAGCCGGGCTTGTACTGGGGGCTCTGGAAGAGACCTGGAAGTAGGCCTGGCCCTTTTCGGCCCAAGAGACCGTGGCAGACACTCCGCAATTTCTCCGTCTGCAGGTGATGGCGATCACTGCCCACCAACCAAACGTCATTGTTTTAGCTCATCTTCAGCGATTTGAGCCATTTCCACCCATTCGTTCACTACATATTCGCTCTCAGTGAGCAGCGTCAGGCCCTGTTCCAGACGTCTCAGCGGTGGTCGCAGGTCCCGCGACATTTTCGATAATGCCGCGAGTGATTCCCGAAAGTCTGCGATTCCACCCAGCGCGCCACCAAAATCCTTGACCATCGAGCGAAGTGCCTCAAAGAAAGCTCTGAATGACTCTTCGCTTGATGGATCATC
>JAISJO010000103.1 GCA_031261485.1 Propionibacteriaceae bacterium
GAGACAGGGCGCCCAGAATGACGACATATCGACACAACGACCGTCTTCCAAGGGTCTGATTGCCCCGCCCGAGGGGCATGATTACCCGGCCCAAGCGCCAGTGAAGAAACGGTGTGCCCACCAGAGCATGAGGACAGTCTCTGCGACGAGAGCCGAAGCCAGACCAATTTGTCGGAAACGCTGAGGAAGACCAGTCAGCGGGCGCGAAGCGAGGGGGCCGAGTACGAGGAAAGCGGGAAACCAGGTGAGCATGGACCGAGCGACAGAAATGAACCAAACCTGGAATGAGAACGCCACCACCTGCGCACCCACGTACACGCCCTGCGCCCTCTTCTTGTGCAGGCACGCCCAGATGGTGACTGCCACCCCGATGACGATGGCCAGAATCTCCCAGGCGAAGATGGAGGCCTGAGTCCCATATTCTGGCTGGTTGAAGACCACGTCCCAGGTTGTCTTCCATGCCTCCCACGGCCAATGGAACGCCCGGGACCATCCCTCGGCTTGGGCCTGGAACCAGGTCAGCCAGGAACCGAACGTGATCTTGAGGTAGAGGCCGTACAGGGCCACGACGGCAGCAGGAATGGCCAGCCAAACGAGGCGGTGCACCCGTTCCCATGGCTTGCGGGGCACAGCGCGCGGCAACAGGAAGGCGAGGGCAATCAAAGCGAGGATGAGGAAGACGCCTGTGACGCGGAACATGCATGCGGCCCCTGCCAATCCGGCAGCGACACCCCAGCGTTTCTCGCGCGCGAACCACCATGCCCAGAAGGCCAGAGCGCAGAAGGGGGCCTCGGAATATGCCACGAATCCGAAGATAGCCATGGGAGCGAAGGACCACGCCAAGACTGCGACAGCCCCAGCGACGCGACCACCCGCAAGGCGGTACAAGGCCCAGGCGGCAAAGCCAGAACCGGCGAGAGCGAGGAGTGTCCCAGTGACGGCATTGGGGATGCCAATCAGTGAGAACAGGGCCATGACGAGGGGCAAGCCAGGGAAGAAGGCCGTCTGCGTCAACTCCGAGTATCCAGAAGTGGCAATGTTCACAAAGTGTTCGACGTCCCAATGAACAAAGGTCTGCCTCAGGCTCCATCCGTGGTCCCACATGACAAAGAGCCCCACAATGAGCAGGAGCAGCCGCGACGCGAGCCATCCTTGGACGGCCACACGGCCAGCCTGGGCCGACGCGAAGGCGGGAGCGGGAGCCACAGAGTCGATGGCGACTCTCGCCTTGGCGTGGGCCTCCAGCCTAGGTTGCGTCTCGGGAAGACCCGCGCTGCCTGCAGCCACCGTCACACTGGCTTTGGCGGCACCATCCTGCACAGTTGGCGCAGAGCCCGCAATGCCCTGGCCGCTCCCCACATTCAGCCAAGGTACGTGAGGCGGTGCTCCTCGCCAGACATCGAGCGCCACGCGCCCCATGAGCCACATGCTTACCCCAAACCGGATGACGATGCTCACGATGTACACCCACGGGCGCTGTCCGGCGGGATTGAGGGGACCACCCAGGAACAACCAAATAGTGACGAAGTAGAATAACTCGGCAATGGTGAAGACGATGAGGTCCACCACTCGGGGATTGGCCACGACGAGCAGGGGCAGAATCCACAAGACATACTGCGGCGAGTACACAAGATTGCCCACGACCATGATGGCAACCGCGAGGTAGGCGATCTGGGAGACGCGAGGTATCTTGCGGGCAAAGAAAATCAGGGCGGCCAGGGCCAAGTACCCGATGACCATGAAGGCCCGCGACCACGTCGCCGCGTTGGTGAATCCCACTCGAGCCAAGCTCAGCGCGTACCAAATCGAGCCCAGGTCGGCGCCTCGGTCGGAGTTGAAGGTATAGAAATAGGCCCACCCGTCCCAGTGCGTAATCATGACGGGCAGGTTCGCGCCAATCCAGGCCAGCACCGCAACCGACAGCGATTGTGCCCACTGCGCCATCTTCCGCTTGCGCAAGCACCAGACGAACAGGGCTCCGAAGATGACGACTGGATACAGTTTCGCGGCGATACCCAAACCCCACCACAGGCCCGCCATCAGGTATTTGTCCCGTTGCCAAGCAGCCAGCCCAGCGGCGGTGAGAGCGACGACGAGAAGGTCCCAATTGATGAGTCCGGTGGCCATGAGGGTGGGGGAGCAGGCTACGACGATGGCGAGGGTGGGCCGGTCGATGATCAGTTGGGAGTGGACGAGCCACAGCAAGCACACGAAGAGGAGGACAGCGTTGACTGCAAAGTAGATGTGTGCGTTGTCTAGTATCTGCTGCCCGTCGATCCCTGGCATGATTTTGGCCCCGAACAGATCCGCGAGCCAGTTGGCGATACCGGCGAAATAGCCCGTGAGAACGGGATACTCCCAATTCATCGTGGAGAAGGGGACTGCGCCTGTGCCTTGCCCGCGTGAGAGGTACAGGGCAGTCAGGTCGGTATAGCACATGGCGGAGAAGCGCGGGACAGAGACGTTGGGAGTTGCTTGATAACACGGAATCTGCCTCAGCATGCATACCAGCCAGGAGGCCGTGGCCAGCAGATAGGCGTACATGGTGGTCGTCAGCCACGAACCGGCAGCATGCTTGCCCCGAGGCCCGCCAAATCGTCGAGTCAGAGATACCTGGAGTGACTCAGCCATAGATGTCCTCGACGGTGGGGGACTTGCGCGGAGGTTTGCGCACGACAGAGTCGCCCAGGACATAGGACTCCACGATATGATTCCAGCCGCATTCGATGCACACCTCCACGGTGTACACGGTGAACTCGCCGTATTCGGATTCCATCTCCTCCAACTCGGGGATGGACTTGATGCGCCCAGAGTATTGCCCCAACTGGTCGCCAAAGGTGTAATGCAACTCAATGAGCCGCCCACAGTCAAAGGCCGGGCAACGTCGCTCGGTCAGGTCGCCGTGGTGGAGGGCCGCTCGGATGAGCATGGGGTCGGCGTCGAGGGCGTCTCGGGATTCCAGTGTGCGGAGGGCTCCCCTCAGATCCTCCAGCGTTCTGCGGCGCTGCAGGGAGTAATCGACAGTCCTCCTCTTCGACCACATTGGTCGAGGCTTACTTCCAGAGAGTCATGAGGACGAAGGCGACTGCGATCAGACCAATCCCGATGAGGATGTTCCAGTTGCCGAGGACGACCATGAAGGGGATGGACATCGCGGCGATATTAGCCACGACAATCCACGCGACACCGAGCAGCAGGACGGTGAGGAAGACCGGCGGAACCCAGCGGCGTTCGCCAGGGCGACCCACCCGCTCCTTGTCACGCTGGATATCGACGACCTGTTCCAGGCGACGCAGCTTCTTCTTCTCTGCCGCTTCAGGGCGGACCTTTGATTCGGGCATGAACGCACCGCCTTTCTAATCGCCATCTAAGGATACGCGCTTGGAGCGAACTTGTCCCATTGCGCCCCACAGATCAGGACTAATTGTCACCCACGAGCGGTTATCGCGCACAAGTCGCTGGGCGACATGCGCAAGAATACGATGTCAGCTGTTGTCTGCTTACGTGTTGGGGGCTGACGGGTTGTCCGTGGAACTTGGGTTCGTCGGTGGATCGACGGGCTGTGTTGGCGGAGCAGCCGGCTTCTCAGCTATCGTCAGGACAATGGGGGTGTCCTTGGGCACCTTCGTGTCAGGACTGGGGCTCTGCTCGATGACGCTGTTCTCGGGTTGGGTGGACTCTTTGTATACCAGAGTCGGATTGGCAGAGAACCCAGCCTGGACCAGGATCCTGATGGCTTCAGTCAGTGAGCGTCCCACGACATTGGGCACAGTCGCCTGGCCTGTCGCGTAATACAACGTGATCTTTGTGTCAGCGGTGATGGAGGTGCCCGCCACGGGATCCGTGCTGACGATGGTGTCCACCTTGTCGTTGGCCCCTTCGGACGGCGCTTCCGCCAAGGTCACGTTCTTGAAGGTCTCTTCCAACTTGGCCTTGGCCTCGTCCTTGTTCATTCCAAGAACCGACGGCATGACAATTTCCTCGGGGCCGTCATTGATGGTGATGATGACTGTTCCGCCTGTAGCAATCTTCTCACCGGACTCAGGCAGTTGCTTGATGACGCGGTCGACGGTGTCGTCCGCTTTCCCGTTCTCGTGTCTGACGTCGGCGACGAGGTTGTTCTCCTCCAGGGTCTTGCGTGCGTTGTCTTCAGTGAAGCCCGTCAGGTTGGGCACGGTGACCAGAGAGGTTGACGAGTCGGTCGGGGGTGGTGTGACGACATCCCTGGTGGTGTAGTGCCACACGATGCCGACCGTGATGAGGGCGATCACGAGGATGCAAGCCAAGACAATGCCCACAATCTTGCCGACGGCCGAGCGTTCCTCTTCTTCCGGGGGCTCTTCGATGGCCCGCGAAGCGCGAGCGGGTCGTGTGCTCATCACCTGCGTCGTGGAGGGGGAAGCGATGACCTGAGTCTTGATGTCATCCTCCGACGCAGGGGGTGGGACTTGAGCATGCACCTTTTGACCAGAGAGCAAACGACCAATGTCATCAGCCATGTCGTGAGCCGATTGGTAACGGTCGGAGGGGGACTTGGCTAGGGCTTTCAGAGTGATGGCGTCCATCTGGGTGGACACCAAGGGGTCGATCTCTGAGGGCGGGATGGGGTTGGCGCGCACATGCTGGTAGGCCAGGGACACAGGCGAGTCGCCCTCGAAAGGAGGCCGACCGGTGAGCAGTTCATACAGTAGACAGCCAGTGGCGTAAATGTCGGAGCGCCGGTCGACCTGGTCGCCACGAATCTGCTCGGGGGAAAGGTATTGTGGTGTGCCAATGACAGAGGCTGTCTGAGTCATGGAGGCAGCCGTGTCCGACACAGCACGCGCGATGCCAAAGTCCATCACCTTGACTTGGCCCGCAGAGGTCAACATGACATTGGCTGGCTTGATGTCGCGGTGGATGATGCCGTTGCGATGGGAATAATCGAGGGCTTCGAGGACTGACTGAGTCATCTCCAGCGCTCTTACCGGCTGAATCTTGCGTCCATCGTGGAGGATTTCGCGCAGAGTGTGTCCAACGACCAACTCCATGACGATGTACGGAATCATGACCCCGGCAACGGCGTCCCAGGATTCGCCGGTGTCGAAGACCGACACGATATTGGGATGGTTGAGCCCAGCAGCGGATTGAGCTTCTCGGCGGAAACGCTCCTGGAAGACAGGGTCGCCCGCGAGATCGGCACGCAACCGTTTGACAGCCACATCCCGGTCGAGGCGTGTGTCGTGGGCGCGGCGCACTTCAGCCATGCCACCGCGGCCCAAGAGTGGGCCAAGAACATAGCGATCACCAATGAGGTCGTCTGCCATCACAACCCCTTTCTACCACGTATATTCTGGCGTGAATGTCTGAGAATATGCTGAGGATTCATCTTGTCTATCGGCTCGCTTGGAAAACTGTCTTGGCAATAGGGCCAGCGAACATCCCACCCATTGTTTCAGAACCATCCCCCGCCTTCTGCACGAACACTGCAACCACAATATCCGGGTCTTGCGCGAAACCGACAAACCATGCGTAGGGATTCCTGCCGGGCGCGGACTCAGCAGTGCCTGTCTTGCCGCCAATGGTGACACCAGGAATGGCTGCGTACACACCGCCGCCGTTCTCGACCACGTTGATCATCATGTCACGCATCTGCTGGGCGGTGGACGCTGTCACTGCGCGACTCGTGTCGACATTGTGCGAGTAGACGACGCTCAGATCGGGGGCGCGCACTTCCTGGACGAGGTACGGTTCGGGGAGTAAACCATTATTAGCGAGCGCAGCAACGACCATAGCCATCTGGAGGGGAGACGCAGCCACATCGTACTGGCCAATGGAACTCATCATGAGTTGTGCCTCGTTGAGTTCGGCAGGGAAATGGCTGGCAGCGCCGCCCAATTCAGGCAAGTGGGGGCTGTCGAATCCGAACTTCTCGGCTTGGTCGCGGACGGCGTTGGCTCCTAGGGTCGCCCCCAGTTTGGCGAACGAGGTATTACACGACCATTGCAGCGCCGTCGCCATGGAGAGTTGGGTATCTCCGCAGTTTGCGAAGTTCGGGAGGGTGATGGATGTTCCTGGCAAGGGCAGTTCGGCGGGTGTGTCCAGAAGGGTGTTCGGGGTGTACCCCTGCTCAAGGGCCGCGGACGCGACGATGAGCTTGAAGGTGGAACCTGGAGGGAAGATTTCTCGGCTGGCCCGGTCTCGCAGGGGGCTCTCGGGGTCGTCTTGGTTGGCGAACAACTGTTCGTGATTCTCCTGCTGTTGAGCCGGGTCGTGGACGGCGAGTTGGTTGGGGTCCCAGGAGGGAGTGGAGACGAGCGCCTTGATAGCTCCGGTGTGCGGGTCCATGACCACGACCGCTCCCGTGTCGTTGCCCAGTGCGCTGTAGGCGATCTCTTGAAGGACTGGGTCGATGGTGGTGATGACCGAGGCGCCTTCAGGCACGCGCCCGGTGAATTCCCCCATGAGCCGGTCGAACCATTGCGCGTCGTCGGTTGCCGCAAGGTACGAGTTGTACGAGTTCTCCACCCGCGACGTGCCGTACACCGATGAGAAAAAGCCGGTGACAGGCGCGTACAAAGGGCCATTGGGGTACACCCGCTGGAAGGCGAACGCCGAGCCATCCGTGGAGGGCACTGACTGGGCGATGACGGTCCCACCAGCCAATATCTCCCCGCGATCAACGTCCAATTCCTCGTCGCGGGCGCGCCTGTTGAGCGCATTGGCCTCCATCGGGGCTGTCTGGAAGACAGAGAAATACGTGAGATTGCCCAGCAGGGCGAAAACCATGAGGGCTGCGACGAGGGAAACGAGACGGATTTGTTTGTTCATTCCTGGCCCAACTCGAAGGGGTCGAACTCCTCGGTCAGGCCGCCCGTGTCAGCCAGGTCATCGGCCTGGTTGGGCGATGCAGCATCGGGAGTATGGGTGGGGGGCGGCGGCGGAGCGACTGGACTCGGCGTGGTGGAGGCAGTGGGAGCGATGACTTCGGTCGCCTCATTGTTCCCAGCATCGCAGTTTTCGTCGGTGGACTCGCTGCCTGCGGGGGTGAGATGCGCCTGTGCCAAAGGTGTCGCCCCAATCTTGACCAATTCTTTGGCCGAGATGACTTGGGTAGTCTCGTTTTCCAGGTCTGTTGCGCCAGTGGCTGTGGTCGGGCCGAGTTCCTGGGATGGTTTGCGCGCCTGGTGGGACACGATGAGCAGAAGGGCAGCCAATATCCAGTTGGTCACCATGCTCGATCCGCCTTGCGAGAGGAAGGGGGTCGTCAGTCCGGTCAGAGGCAGCAGGCGTGTGACTCCGCCGATGATGGCGAAGGTTTGGAGCAGGAAGGCGAAGCTGAGACCAGAGGCGAACAGCTTGAGGAAGGGGTCGGAAGCAGTCAGAGCAGCGCGCAGGCCCCTGAAGACCAGCAGCCCATACAGAACGATGATGCCCATGAGCCCGACAATGCCAATTTCTTCTCCGAGAGCAGCGGAAATCATGTCAGAGCGGGCGAAGATAATCAGCGTGGGACGCCCCAGCCCCCATCCAGAGCCGAGGAGCCCTCCGTGGGAAAACCCGAACTGTGCCTGGATGATTTGGGTGGCGGTGTCGGGATAGTCGAAGGGGTGGAGCCAGAAGTCGAGGCGGCGTTTCGCGTGGGCGACGAAGGTGAAGACGACCACACACCCGGCGGCGAACATGGTCATGCCCAGAACGACCCAGGAGGCCTTGCCTGTTGCGATGTACACCATGACAATGAACAGGCCGAAGAAGAGGAGGGATGTGCCGAGATCGTTCTCGAAAACCATGATGGCCAGCGAGACCACCCACATGATCATGACAGGTCCGAGGTCGCGCATTCTGGGGAACTCGAGGCCGAGGAAGCGCTTGCCGGCCCCTGCCAGGACTTCGCGTTTCTCAGTGAGGTACGCGGCAAAACTTGCTGCCAGGACTAGTTTCGCAAGTTCGGCGGGTTGGAAGGAGAAGGTGCCTATGGCAATCCAGATACGCGAGCCGTACACCTCCACGCCCAGCCCAGGGATGAGGGGCAGCAGGAGCAAGACGACGCCAAGTCCCGACAAGAGGAAAGGGAATCCTTGGAGCCGTCGCGGGTCCTTGATGAGAAAGACCATCAGAACAAGGATGACGACCCCGATGCCCACCGCGAGCACTTGGGTGGGTGCCGCAGCCGCCTCGGAGTCGAGATCAATGCGATGTATTTGCGCAAGTCCCAAGCCAGTCAGGGCGAAGACGAGGCTCAGTAGGAGGGGGTCGGCGTGGGGGATGGCGATGCCACATACAATGGCTGTGGCGATTCCCAACCCGAACCAACACAGCCCCACCAGCTCCCAGTGCTGGGGCAGATGATCGTCTCTATTGAGGCTTGTCAGAAGGTATCCCCCGTAGCCAATGACCTGGCCCAGGAGAACCAGGAGCAACTGGCTCACCCTGTGGGTGCGGTATCCCGTCCCCATGTCAGCACCCGTCTTCGCCCGGGCCTTGACCCGATGGGCGGTCCTCACGCTTGGCGATACATTGGGCGCTCAGTTCTTTCAAGGTCGCCACGGTGGCTTGTGCCTGTTCGAGTCCACCCGAGGTGGCATGGATGCCGTTCGTCACCTTGTCGCGGTAGGTGAAAGGCAGATCGGTTAGAGCAATGTTAGTGGTTTCCACAACCCTTGAAGTGGACAGCCCCAGAATGTCGCCGTCGAGACCCTGGTAAATGGCCACTCGCCCACTCGCGTCTGACACGAAGTATTGTGCGGAGGCGTAGGCGTACACCCCACAGGCTGCGAGTGCGAGCGCCAGGACCACACCGATGAGGATGGCGATGAGCCCTTTGTACGAGCGTCGCTCGCGTGGGGTGTACCTGGCCTTCTCGGTCTTCGTCGCGGAGTTCACTTGGCGGGAGGTGCGCCGCAGGGACACGTGTGCTCCTGGGATCGCCCGCACAACGTCGATGTCGGCGACTGCTCCCACCAACCCAGAGGTGGTGTAGCGAGAAATGGGCAATGGTGACTGCATGTCCTTGCCCGCCGCCTTGGAGTCTTTGGACTTGGGCGCAACTAGAGTTGGCTCCACCCCGGCGGTGGATGGGGTGGGGGTTGCCTTCGTGTCCACGTCTGCGATGACAATGGTGATGTTGTCTGAGCCAGAGGCTGTGTGCGCGGCGTCGATGAGC
>JAISJO010000003.1 GCA_031261485.1 Propionibacteriaceae bacterium
CTTCGAGGCGTATGGCTCGGCAGGCATCGCCGTCTTGGAGAGGTGCGTGACCGACATCCACTCCGCAGGTGGTTTGGTCGTCCTGGACGTGAAGCGCGGGGACATCGGCTCGACCATGACCGCGTACGCACGCGCATACCTTGGCAATGGACCTTTGGCCGTCGACGCCATCACGGTCAGTCCGTACTTGGGTTTCGGCTCTCTGGACCCGGTTCTTGCTCTGGCTGAGGCGAACGGGCGTGGGGTGTACGTCTTGGCGCGCACGTCCAATCCCGAAGGCGGCGACATCCAGTTGGGTCATTCGGCGTCGGGAAAGGTCATCGCCCAGGAGATAGTCGACTTGGCCGCAGAGCGGAACCGTGGCAGTGGTTTGGGTGCCGTGGGCCTCGTCGTCGGAGGCACGCACGAGTCCCTGGGCATTGACCTGAGCGGTTACACCGGATACATTCTCGTCCCCGGGATCGGCGCTCAAGGAGGTACGATTTCAGGTGTGACAAGGCTATTCTCCAACACGTCAGCTCTAGTCTTACCCTCAGTTTCGAGAGAAGTGCTATTCGCAGGATCCGACCCAGTACGATTGCGCGAAGCCGTTGAGAAGGTCCTGGCTAGTTAGGAAACCGCTTCATGTGGGACTGCGAATTACCGGAGGACGCGCAGAGATCAGAAAGGTCGAACGCTGATGGCGTCTACGGTCCGACGGCATCAATCGGGATGACGTGGACGCCGTCGACCCATTCAGCAAAAAACACTGAATGGATTCAGCAAAAATCACTGAATCTGTCTGGGACAACACGTCTCGTGTGGTTGTGGGATACTCGAAAGCAGGCCGACAAGACAGGAAGGCAGATGCCGATGGACTCTCCTCCTCCCATCGCTCCACGACCTTACCGAGTGGCAACGGTGCTGCTGATGGTCAGTGTGCCAGTGTTTCTGTTGCTGGTCTTTTCCCTAGCGTATGTGGGCGGCGCAGGGGGTCCGTGGCTTCCCCCAGAACCGGTGGGTGACATGTTCAGCTTTCTGACCATTTATGCTCTCGTGTTCGTGGCCCCGGCTACTGGCCTTTTGGGGGGTGCCGTCGTTCTTGCGCGGCATGCGAACCGTGTCGGTGTGTATGTGGTGTCGGGGCTCCTGGCCTCTATCGGGGCTTACTCCCTTTGGGTGCTCGTCACCATGGGGATGCCGACCTATCCTGCGATGATTGTTCAAGCCGCCGCACTTGCGATAGTTGCTGTGGCTACCATCACGCCACTGGTCCTCTTTCTTCTGAAGCCGTCTCGGCAGTACTTGGGTGACATGGCCGCATGGAATAGGTTCCATCGTGAGGGAAACTAGGTCACCCGTACTGATCAGTTGAGGTGATGAATACTTGTCGGAAGACTCGGGTGGCGACGGTCCTTGCTAGTTAGGGAGTCAGCTAGTCCCGTTTATCGGGCAAGTGCGGCCTCACTGTCTAGCTGATGGCTAGCGGCTTCACGTATCCATTCAGAAACGGTGACCCCTCGGCGATGTGCCGCTGAGCGTACCTTCTCGTCAAGGGTACGTGGGGTCTTCACCTTCCAGGTGGCGAGGTCAGAGCGAGGTGTGTCTAGCCGGGGCCTGCCCAACGCGACTCGTACGGCATCGGCCGCGCTGTCGGTTCCTGTGGCCTCCATCAACCACTGTTGGCCAAGCTCGGCCGCTTCTTGGCCGCGCACCGCAGTGCCTGGCACGGGACGAAGTTCTCCGCGTTCCGCGCGTCCAGCCAGTTCCGCATAGTCCTGATTTCTGTTCATATCTACTCCTTTCCTGTGATGAGATGCCGGTACAAATCCGTCAAGGGCATCGCGTGAAATACCGTGAAGTTGTTTCCCGTGGTCTTTGCGACCATCACCTCAATCCAATCATCGGTCTGCGCGTGCGGATGACCGACAAATACTCGTGTCTCTTCTCCTGGCAAGCCGGGGATGACCTCGGTCCCGACCGCATGAGTCATTGCATACAGCGCGTCCTGATGCGCAATCCTGTGCTTGTCGGCACTATCCAGGAATTGTATAGATACAAGAAAAGAGTACCACGAATAGACGGCCACGATTTAGGGGCCGTATTTTGGGCCGAGCAGTGCAGTGCACAATCAACTAGCGGTTCGCGGGGGACTCTCCCGCCTCTGGTGTCTTGGCAGTATTTGAGCCAGGCGGAAAGGGACACCTCGCGTCTTGTGAGCTGCGAGGCGGTTGAAGCATCTTGTTGTGGGCGGGATGGCGTCGAACGCGGTGCAGAATCCGTGACCGTCCGGAAAATGTCCGACCTGTAGGTCACAATAGGAGAGTGACTGGTCCGCTGGCGATGTTCTCCGAATCCACACGTGCGTGGTTCTCGGAATCCTTCGCTGCGCCCACGCCTGTGCAGACCTTGGCTTGGGAACAGATAGGTGCGGGTAAAGATGCCCTGGTCATTGCGCCTACTGGCTCGGGAAAGACTCTGGCGGCTTTCCTGTGGGCTATTGACTCGCTCTTTCATGGGCCACCGGGTGGGCAGTCATCTGACAGCAAGAGTGAGTCGGATGGCGAGTCGGGTTGGGGGACAGGTGTGTCGAACCGGGGCAGCGTGCGGGTGTTGTATGTTTCACCGCTCAAGGCCCTGGGTGTCGATGTGGAGCGGAATCTGCGCCAACCGCTGAGTGGGATTGTTGGTAAGGGAGTGGAACTGGGTCTTGCGCTGCCGTCTGTGAGGGTTGGGGTGCGCTCTGGTGATACGCCGCCTGACGAGCGCAGACGACTCCTGACTCACCCGCCCGACATCCTGATTACCACACCTGAGTCGTTGTTCCTCATGTTGTCTTCGTCTGCCGCCCAGACCTTGACGGGGGTGGAGACCGTCATTGTCGATGAGATCCACTCCCTGGCGGGGACCAAGAGGGGCGCGCATCTCATGTTGTCTTTGGAGAGGATGGACGCGCTGGCGGACACTCGCCCGCTCAGGATTGGCTTGTCAGCGACTGTTCGCCCGCCTGAGGCTGTGGCCCGATTCCTGGGAGGGACGACCCGCGAGGTGGTTGTCGTCGATGCGGGTGCGCGCAAGTCCTGGGATATTCAGGTGCGGGTCCCCGTGGATGACATGACGCAATTACCGTCTGCTCCTAGGGCTGGCCCAGGGGAGTCAGGTGGGGAACCACTGGTCCTTGGCGACTCCGGCGGCCATGCGCAGAGTCGCAGGATCTCCCCTTGTCAGACGGATACTGCGACGGAGCCTGTGCTGCGCGAAGTCGCAGTGGGCAGCATGCCGATGGGGACTGGTCCATGGGAGTCGGGCCAGGCGGCTCAGGCTGGTGGGGGTTTGCAGGAAGGTGACGTTGCCTCGCCCATTCTTCCGGCTCGGAATTCTGTTGGGGGCGAGCAGGGCGGCAAGCATCCGCAGGGGGCAGATGTTGCTTCGCCCGGTCTAGTGTCCCGGAAGCCTACTCGAGCCGAGCAAACCGGCATGCGCTCCTCAGGGCAGGCCGATTGGCGCACTGACAAGGCTTTGGCGAAGGCGATGAGCACTCCGCAAGACAAGCCGCGTCCCCAGGCGCCGTCGTTGTGGCCGCACATCGAGGCCGAGGTGTACGACCTTATCCGCACCCACTCGTCCACGATCTGTTTCTGCAACTCCCGAGGGGTGGCCGAGCGACTGACTGCTCATCTCAATACGCTCCACCGCGAAGCGACCGGGGAATCCGAACCCATCGCGCGTACTCACCATGGCTCGGTGGCCAAAGGAATACGGGCCGATATTGAAGCCGCCCTCAAAGCCGGAACATTGCCTTGTGTTGTTGCAACGAACTCCTTGGAACTGGGCATCGACATGGGCGCGGTGGACCTCGTCATCCAGGTCGCGTCCCCACCGTCCGTCGCTTCGGGTCTTCAGAGAGTCGGGCGCGGTGGACACCAGGTGGGTGCGACATCAAACGGCGTGTTTTTCCCCTTGTCACGTGCGGATTTACTTACCTGTTCGGTGGTCGTGGACCGAATGGTTGCCGGTGAGATTGAGCATGTGCATCGCCTGCTCAACCCGCTTGATGTCCTGGCTCAACACATCGTGAGCATGTGCATTGACGCGAGCCCAACCGTGGACGAGATGTACGAGGTTGTGCGGCGGTGCGATTCGTTCGCTGACCTACCCAGAGCCGGATTCGATTCCGTGCTGGACATGCTTGCCGGGGCGTACCCATCGGACGACTTCGCGGAACTTCGTGCCAGAGTTGTGGTGGATCACCGCGCTGGGGTTGTCACCGCCCGGCCTGGTGCTCGCCGTCTCGTGACGACATCGGGCGGGACCATCCCTGACCGAGGTCTTTACCCGGTGTACGTGCGAAGCGACTCGGGGCCGACGTCGGGGAAGCACGCTGTCCCGCGCAGAGTGGGGGAGTTGGACGAGGAGATGGTCTATGAATCGCGGATTGGCGACCATTTCACGCTCGGCACCAGTACGTGGACCATCGAGGAGATGACAACCAACCATGTCATTGTGAGCCCAGCGCCTGGCGTGACCGGGCGTGTGCCCTTCTGGCATGGCGATGACCAGTCGCGGCCAGCCGAGTTGGGGCGGGCAATTGAGGACAGAATCGGAGTCCTGGCTGGGGAGGTCGCCGCCCGTTCTTTGCCGTCGGAGAACGAGTTGGAAGGGGGATTCGCTGCTCGGTTGTCGCTGTCGGAGGATGTGGTTGATGGAGAGTCTGACGGGGGTTGCAGCGGTTCGGGTCTTCTCGGCGAGGCCCGACTGAATACGCTCGACTTGGGCGGGACTCAAGGGCAGTCCGCACCGGGAGAGGGGGAGTCTCCTGTTTCGGGTCTTCTTGATCCGCGCGCAGAGCGCAACCTTGTGACGTACATCCAGGACCAGCGCCGGGCGACGGGAGTCTTGCCCGACCGCCGCACCATCGTTGTCGAGCGAGGGCGCGACGAAATGGGAGCATGGCGACTCATGATTCAGTGTCCGCTGGGCAAGGCGGTGCTGCGACCGTGGTCGTTGCTCATTGTGCGTAACCTACGAGCGGCCGGTGTGGAAGATGTACGCACGCTAGTCTCCGATGACGGCATCGTCATACGTCTGGGGGAACAGGATAGGTTGCCCGACTTCAGTTCGATTCTGACTTCGAGTCCACAGGCGATGGAGGAATTGAGCGACGAAGTCCTCGCCACACCGATGTTTGCCGCTCACTTCCGGCAGTGCGCCGCTCGGGCTTTGTTGTTGCCCCGCCGCGATCCTGGCAAGCGTTCTGCCTTGTGGCAGCAGAGATTACGCTCGTCCCAACTGTTGAGTGTGGTCGCTCAGCATTCCGACTTCCCCATCGTGGTCGAGGCTCTGAGAGAAATCATGGATGACGCTTTCGATAGAGCAGGCCTGGAGGAACTGCTCACCGGAATCGCGTCACGGCGGATACGTCTGGTCGAGGTGGAGACCCGAGAGCCGTCGCCCTTCGCCGCGTCGCTCCTTTTCGGCTACACGGGCGCTTTTCTCTATGACCCCGATCAGCCGCTGGCCGAGAGACTGAATGCCGCCTCGATGGTGGACCCGTCCCTGCTAGCCAGTTTGTTGGGGGATACCCAGCCGGTGGGTGAGGAGACATTCGCTGAGGTTGAGGCCGAGATACAAAGGTTGGTTCCTTCACGAAAGGCCAAGTCAGCCGAGCAATTGTGGGACTTGCTGCGAGTCCTTGGCCCGCTGACGGAGAAGGAATGTGAACTCCGATGCGCATCTGAGGAAGTGGGACCGCGAGACGGTGCTGCGACCGATTCCAGCGACAACGCTCCTCCGCCCGACGACCTCCCAGGTTGGGGCAGCGCCGCATGGCTGGAATCCTTGATTGACGCAGGTCGCGTGGTCCGACTCGATGTTGACGGTCAGGACATGGTCGTCGTTGCCGGAGATGAGACTATGCCGAGCACGGTCGAGGGCAGGAAGCGCCTGGTCGCGCGATGGGTACGTGGGCATGGGCTCGTCAGCGTGGGGCAGATTACTGACAGATATGGGTGGGCCGCGTTGGGCGTACGGACCGCCCTTGAGGATTTGGTGAGTGCCAGGGAAGCTCAACGCTGGGGAGACAGGTACGTCGGCACGCAGATTCTTGCTCGTGCCAGGAAGCGGTGGCTGGGCGAACTTCGCGCATCGGTGAAGCCGGTCAGTCCGCGTCGTTTCGCATCATTCCTTCTCAGATGGAATGAACTGGACCGTCCCGGTCAAGGGATGGAAGCCCTCATGGGTGCGGTCGAGTCGCTAGCCGGGTATCCGGTCCCGTACTCCATGCTGGAATCCGTCATCCTTCCCGCGAGAGTGCGTGACTATACTCCTTCCCTCCTGGATGAAGCTCTGTCGAGCGGGGAGGTCCGATGGACGGGTCACGGGCGAATCTCCGACACAGACGGGTGGGTGTGCCTCTGGCCAGGGGATATGCCCATCCTCTTGGCAGGCCAAGGGCCGCCACTGGGAGACCCAACGGTGGACCCTTATCGTGATCCTGTGCCGTCACATGGGGAACCACTGACGGACCCAGATCGTCATTCTGCGCATGGTCGCAGAATCCAGCAGGCGAGCGGAGATTCTGAGTCTTCCAACCTCCGCTCTGCACCCGTTCTGCGACATGGCGCGCCCCCAGGGGTCAAGGAGAATAGCAGAATCGGGATGGCTGCACGGGGAGTGGACAATCAGCACGTCCCTGGGGAACCACTGACGAATCATGGGGTGGCGGTGGGGGACCGAGAAGAGTCCTCGCTTCCCACTGTGCCCAAAGACGCCGAGAGCACTGACCTGGCGAGTCGGGTCTGGGAGCGTTTGTCCCAAGGTGGCGCGTGGGGCGTGGACGATTTTCCGAATGACCCGCCGGGTCAGGTCTCGCAAGTGCTGTGGGACTTGGCTTGGGAGGGCCTGGCGACTTCCGACTCGATGGTGCCGTTGAGGGCACTGTCTCGTGGAGAAGGTGTTCTTCGCCGCCCGCATGTTCCGCAGCACAGAATCATGGCGCGTCGCCCGAGAGTTGTGCGTTCTTCACCAGGGCGTTGGCTCGCAGTGCCACAAGAGGACAGGCCAGACACTCGGCGACTGTTTGATGCGGTCTCGGTGGAGTTGAATCGGTACGGC
>JAISJO010000009.1 GCA_031261485.1 Propionibacteriaceae bacterium
GCCACGCTGCCCGGTGCGCCGGGTTGTGCCGTGGATGACGAGCAGGCGCGTGCCGAATAGGAGGGAACCGACGCGCTGTTGGGCGTCGTCGAAGAATGTACAGTCGGCGCAGCCGGTCCCATCATCCACACTAATGAACACGACTCGTTTGCCGGACTTCATGGGTGGGGTCTGGGTGGCCACCCGCACCCCGGCGACAATGACTTCAGAATGGTTGCGCAACTTGAGCAACTCGCTGGCTGGCGTCACGTCGAGTTCGTCGAGCAGGGGCCGATAGAAGTCGATGAGGTGTTGACTAGTTTCATAGCCAAGCACATCCAATTCGGCGCTGACACGTTCCAGAGGCGTTGGTTGGATCGCGTCGGGGTCGGTCAACCCCACGTCACCACTGAACAAGCGGGGTTGATTCTCAGATGGGCGCTGACTGGCTCTGGTGCGAGCGGTCAACTGGCGAACATAGGCAATGGCTTCACCGCGACTGGTGCTTCGTCCATTGGCCACATTGAGACTGTCGAGTGCGCCGACCGCCGCGAGGCGGGTGAGGAGGGAGCGTGAGGGGGCGGCACGCAGTTGGAAGTCCACGATTGACTCGTAAGGTTGGCCTGCCAGGATGCGCCCCAGTTCCGCGCCGGTGATGGCGTGTACATCGCGCAGCGACAGTCGTACACCCTTACGAACCGGCCAGACAAGGTCAATGTGCTTGTCAGAGGGTAAGCCGGGTGGCTGACTGACAAAACCTCCACCCGCAAAACCTCCACCCTCCTGACCTCCACCCGCGAAATCTCCGCCCTCTTGATCTCCACCCTCGTCCGACTCGCAGTTCGGGAAATCGGACGATGGAATCATTTCCACTTTGTAATGGTCGTCGGAGGCGTTGACATCCAGCGGCAGTATAGGGACTCCGAGGCGACGGGCCTCAGCCATCAGAAGCCGCCGGGGGTACATGCCTGGGTCATGCTCGAAAATCCCGGCCAGGAACTCGACTGGGTAGTGCGTCTTCAACCAGGCGGATTGGTACGTGGCTAGTGCAAATGCAGCGGCGTGGGCCTTACAGAAACCGAAGCTGCCGAAACTGTACAGGACCGCCCAGATGCGGTCGATCTCGGCGGGAGTGAAGAGTCGCTGCCCCTTGTCGTCGAGACGTTGGGCACTGCGCCGTCGGAACTCAGCCTCGACAAGGTCCATGTCGTGACCCATGGCACGGCGCAATTCGTCGGCTTCAGCCAGATCGACGCCCATACAATCATGGAAAATGCGCAAGACGTGTTCGTGATAGATGACGACACCGTAGGAGTCGCTGAGGAAGGGTTTGAAGCGCGGATGCGGGTAGTGGGGCGCCTCAAAACCCTGTTTGGCTTGGACGAATGGGTTGACCATGTCGGCCTTCATCGGCCCAGGCCGAAACAGGGAGATGTCAGCGATCAGGTCCTCGAAATGGTCGGGTTGCATCTTGCCGACAAGTTCTCGTTGCCCCGGTGATTCGATTTGGAAAATGCCCAAGGTGTATGTGCTGCGAATCAGGTCGAATGTGGGTTCGTCATCGTGAGGAATCGCGTCCAAGTCGATGAGACCAGCGGAGGAGACATAGGGCGCGTCGACCGGAAGACCACCAGCAATACTTGCGCGTGTTTCGTTGACGCGGATGATCTCACGCACAGCATAAGCCATGGTGGACTGCATGCGAACCCCCAGGACGTCCAGTTTCAGCAAACCCATGTCGTCGATGTCGTTCTTGTCGAATTGGCTCATGGGCAGGCCCATGCCGGATGGTTGCACAGGGGTCAGACTGAGCAAATCGGCGGTCCCGAGGATGACGCCACAGGGGTGCATCGAGATATGGCGAGGCAGACGGTCGAGGCGCTCGGCCAAATCAACGAGCAAGTCCATGCGTGGGTCGGTACGTACTTGAGCGGCAATGTCTCTCAACTCGGGTTTGACTCCGAGCGCCTGGCGGAAATCTCGGGCTTGGAAACGCCACAGACTGCTGGCGACCTGGTCAATTTGCGTGTCCTCCATCCCGAGGGCGAGACCGGCGTCCCGGGTCGCGCCACGAGCCCTGTACGTGTTCTGCATCGACAACAAGGTGACCCTGTGCTCCCCATAGCGCTCGAAGATCGCCCGGTAGATTTCGTGGCGGCGGGCCGATTCCACATCCAAGTCGATGTCAGGCAAGGTGCTGCGGGCTTTACCAAGGAAACGCTCAAACAACAGGTCGTGTTCTAGAGGGTCGACGTTGCTGATGCGCAGGAGGTAATTGACTAGCGATCCGGCACCCGACCCCCGCGCTTGTACACGGCTGCCCAGGTCGCGGATCAAGTGTGAGACGTCGGCCACTGTCAAGAAGTAAGACGCGAACCCGAAGCCGTTGATGGTGGCCAACTCGTCTTCCAAACGCTGCTGGAGACGGCGCAACTGGTTGCCTTCAGCCCGAGGGTAACGCTGGGACAAGCCAGCGTCGCAGTACTGGCGCAGCACCATGTCGGGTTGTCCGGTAATGCCTAATACCTCGAGTTCGGGCACTTTCGGTCGTCGCCATTGCACATCCACCACCGGGTCAAGTTGGCAGCGGTCAGCCACGATCTGGGTGGTGTTCAGCAGGTCGGCCACCGCGTTGTTGTCGAAACCAGCATGCTCTGCGAGGGACTGCGCCAGTGACTCCATGACAAGTGTTGGTTTGAGCCAGGCTTGACCGTTCGGTTGCGGCTCGAAAGCTCCCAGAGGCAGGAGTTGGCCGACCGAATCCAAGACATCCCCAGTGATGGCCTCATCCGGATTCAAATAGCGCACTTGGTTGGTCAGCACCGCTGGCACATTGAGACGTCGCGCCAGGCGCCACATCAGAGCCGCCTGATCGAGGCTGTACATCGTTCCTGGCCTTGTCAGATGGCACACCAACTCGACGGCAACCCCTCCGGGCAGTCGACGTTGCCAAGCCTGTAGGAGGTTGTACGCATGGGTCCTCTGGCCATCCAGCAGAGCCTGGCCGACATCGCTGTGAGGCCCGAGCAAGACGGTGGCGGTCGGGCCATCGGGACCAAGGAGCAAGGTTGGTATCTGGTTGAGCGACAGAAAGGCGCCACGGTGGGCGGACCCGTGAGGCACCCGCCGACGGGCGGCACCACGTTTCGGGGCATGAGCCGCCGAGATGATCCGTGCCAAACTGGCCCACCCCAAACCTCCATCGCCTCCGTGCGCGAGGACCGTGATCTCACCTAGTGTGGTCCCCATGGGCGCGCTTGGCGCGGTCGAATCTGAGGGGTCAGCCCCCGATGTGTCAGACGCCGGTGACGTGTCATAGGCGATTTGCAGATCAGCGCCGACGATGGGAGCCACCCCAGCAGCCAGACACGCCCGAATATGGCGCACCGCCCCATAGACGCCGTCACGCTCGGTCAGCGCGGCCGCACGTACGCCATCAGCGACGACCGCCGCGACGAGTTCTTCGGGTTGCGCAGTGCCATAGTGGGCCGAGAAGGCGCTCGCCACATGCAGATGGATGAAATCACGACTCATGACCGTGTCAGTCGCTTACCTGAACGACTTGCCACCAGTCGTTCTGAGGGCTCGGCACCAAATCAAGTGTCAATGTTTGACCGTCGTCGATGCTCATCGCCTGTACACGCCACGTCAGCCGTTCGAGCAGGGCTCCGGTCGAACCGTTGGGGGCACGAGTCGACAGTTGCCACCATGGCACACGGTCAATCCACGCCACCGGCTTGGCGGAAACAACGAACTTGCATCCACCCCATTCGAGGCGTTGCGGGGCACCAGCAGGCGTCGTCCACACGGCGACCAAATCACCGACCGACGATGGCTGGGGCATCGCACATCCTCTCGCAATCGAACATATGTTCGAGTATACGAGTCTATTGCGACTCCCCCGCCGAATCAACCACCCAGTCCGGAGAACATCAGATTGCGCCCAGGGTTATACCCTCGTGGCCTTTACGGCGCCAACCGCTCCTTGAGCCATTCGCCGTCGACGAGACGGTAACGGACCCGGTCGTGCAGACGGGACTTGCGCCCTTGCCAGAACTCCCAGATCTCGGGGACGAGTCGGTACCCGCCCCAGTGCGGCGGACGCGGTGGGTTGAGTCCGTGAGTCGCCGAGACCTTGGCGGCGTTGGCCACTAGGACTGCCCGCGACGAGATGACGTCACTTTGCGGGGACGCCCAGGCACCGATACGAGAATCCAGGGGGCGCGTGACGAAGTACTCATCGGATTCCGCTTCCGGGATCTTCTCCACCAGACCCTCGATTCTCACGACACGCTCCAAATCGACCCAGTGGAACTGCATGGCAGCATGGGGATTCGCGGCCAACTCGCGGCCCTTGCGTCCTTGATAATTCGTGAAGAATGTCAACCCGCGCGCATCCGCCGACTTCAGCAGGAGCACCCGTGTCGAGGGATACCCATTGGCACCGACCGTTGCCAGTGTCATCGCTGTCGGCTCGGACACATTGGCCGCGATGGCCTCGTTCATCCACTTCTCGAACACTGCCAGCGGAGTGCCGGGCAGGGCCGCCTCATCCAGTTCGTCGCGCTCGTAACTCTTCCTCAGATTCCGTAAGTCCACCCGCATCAGTGTAGTAGGTCGGTCTCCACTACGACCCCTCCCCACCCCTCCTTGCCGCTCCTTACCCTTCCAACGCCCGTCAGGGTTGCAGATTCCTCGGGAACCGGGAACACAACCCCGCATGGCCGCTACGGGCACATCGTCGCGAGTGGGATGATGTGGACGCCGGACGGCAACGTGTACGCATATTCTGTGCCAGTGACAATGGCCATAAATGCTGGCGCACCGATATCGAAGGTATCCTCCCGTTCATCCCGAAGTCTTGCCGGGCTCTGTTCTGCGTGCGTGGGGATGTACGGCGAGGGGATCAACCGTGACTGTTCATCGCGAAGTTGTATCAGGTCTTGTTCGGCGCGGGCAATCATGGACTCCCCCAACGTGATCTGAATGGCCGCCCAACTCCAGGCATACTCAATGATCGCGTCCACTTTCAGCCCGGTCGTCTCTTGGTGGTGGTATAGCGCCCCACCATGGTTACCCGCATAGACACTCAGATCTCTGATGGCCATCGCTTTGAACACCTGCTCGGAGAACTCCGGATCCTGGGCGAGCATTTGCGGAGACAAACACAGTGCCGCACACGCCAACCCTGGATCGGCCAAATGAGTCTTGTCCCCAAGTGCAATTTTCCTACTCGCGGCCTTGGGCCATGACGGCAGCTCCTCAAGTGCGAACGCCTTTCTCAAGGCAATGAGGCAATACCCGACAGCGATGGGATTCATGGCGAGGCCAGCGGCGGCTACGTCATCGCAGATTGTGCGGAAATTACTCTCCTGGGCAGTATTGCGCGCCAAACTGGACAATACGGCGCGCAATCCCACTGGGTTGTGGATGACGCCTGTATCGGTCACGATGTCAGAAGAACACAACTTGTCAAGATAGGCATTGTTGTATTCCATGGCAGACTCGATGTCCGCCTCCAGCAGAGCCGGCCACCCTCCGCGCACGGCCTCGACGGCTAAGTCTGGGTAGCCTATGTCAGTCCTGGCAGGGGTCACGGTGTTGGTTTGACGCAGGTCCTCCAGCGAAACGGCATTTGTCGAGTGTCCGGATTCACTCAAGGTCATGGTTTTCATCGTGAGCCCAGACGCTCTGCCCCACAAGTTGGGCAGTTGACCATCTGGTGGGTAGACCGAGTGCGTCAGAATGAACTGGCCCTTCGCTTGGCGGTCGTCAATTTCGCGTCTGATGCTGTCCGCTAGCTGCGGGGCCAATTGCCATTCATCGATCAATCGAGGGGTGTCGCCCGCCAGGAGGGTGGCGCGGTCTTGGTCGGCCAACGTGGCAATCTGGCCGGGATTATCCAGGTGAATCGAGCTTTGGGCGTGGTGCAGGCCAGTGGTTGTCTTGCCGCAGCCTCGGGGACCCTGGATGACGACTGAGGCCATGTCCGCCAACACGGCGTCGACACGATCATCAATGACGCGGGGTCTGTACTGCATGCCCACACAATACAATCCTTCGCGACACTTTCATACAGCCATGTGCGGGATTTCTGTACCCCACTTTGCGACGTTGTCCCATTTTGCGAATCGTGTCGCACCAGCGACTGGCTCGCCCAAGCCTCAAACCGATAGCTCGGAACGATAAGGGAAAATGCCCGGCAGCCCGCCGGTGTGCCAAAAGAGGATGCGCCGAGAATGTGCGAGACCAAGTCCTTGGCGGATTTCAGCAAGCATCCCGGCAAAGGCCTTGCCAGAATAGACCGGGTCAAGCAGGATGCCTTCGCTTCGGGCAGCCAAGGTCAACGCCTCACGCATCCCATCCGTGGGAACGCCGTAGCCTTCCCCAAGCGCGACATCAGATATCCGCAGATTGACACTTCCTCGCGGGAGGCCAAGCCCCACGATGTCCTCAATCAGAGCGAGGACCCCCGGTTGCGTGATAGATGCCACATCGTCCACGCACATACCCACTACCTCGATACGTGACCCGATGGCGGCAAGTCCTGCGGCAAGACCGGCAACGGTTCCATTTGACCCGACTGGGACAACGATGGAGGTCGGAAGCTGGTCTCCAGAGACAGTCTCGACAAGCTCCAATGCAGCTTGTACATAGCCGAGAGACCCCAACGCATTCGAACCGCCCACCGGGATGACATAGGGGTTTCGCCCCTCAGCAATCAGTTCCTCGGCGGCAAGCCTGACGGAATCCGCTGAGCTAGGGGTTGGGTAGATGCGAATCTCGGCACCAAGAAGCTCATCAAGGAGCACATTCCCGCTTCTGGCGTACTCCTCAGTCTTGAGGTACCCCTCGTGCAACCCCAGAACGCACGTCAATCCATACTTGGCCGCTGCCGCAGCAGTTTGCCGAGCAAAGTTCGATTGGAGACCACCTCCAGTCACGATGGTGTCGCGCCCCAGAGCAATGGCATCGGCGATCAGGTACTCCAGTTTGCGGGCTTTGTTGCCCCCTGAAGCCAGACCGGTCACGTCGTCTCTCTTGATCCAGATATCGACTGGCCGCCCGGTGGCAACAGAGAGCTGAGTACTCAACCGTGGCAGGGAATGGACTGGTGTGGGTAAGAAGCCCAACTCGACCCTCGGGAAGGCCGCGAGGAAGGTGGATAGCGGCTCAGTAAGGGTCATTGCTCACTCGTTTTCTCACTTTGTGTCAGATCTGCTTCAGGAGGCCACTTCTTCAGCATATTCGGCATCATCGGCCAGAGGATCGAGCACGCGCCGCAAGAACTCCCGAGTGCGAGGGTGACGCGGGTTGGCCAATACCTCTTGTGGTGTTCCTTGCTCCACGATGACGCCTTGATCGACAAAGACCACATTGTTTGCTACTTGTTTAGCAAACTGAATCTCGTGCGTGACCACTGCCATGGTCCAGCCTTCACGCGCCAGCTTACGCATGAGTTGCAAAACATCTCCGACAATTTCTGGGTCGAGAGCTGAAGTCGGCTCGTCAAACAGAAGTAGTTTCGGCTGTAGAGCCAACGCACGAGCGATCCCCACCCGCTGTTGTTGCCCGCCAGACAGATCGGAAGGATATGCCTTTGCCTTGTCTCCCAGCCCCACTTGGTCCAGCAACGATTGGCCCAGGGCGTTGGCTTCGCTCGCTGGCCTCTTGAGGCTCGGACCGTAAATGAGCCCTTCCGTGACATTCTGAAGGACCGTGCGATGGGGGAACAGATGATGGGCTTGGAAGACGAAGCCAGTCTTGGAGCGGAGGAGGGAAACATCTGCGGCAGTCGGCTTTTCTGCGTAGTTCACCTGGACTGAGTCGATGGAGACCACCCCCTTTTCGGGGCTCTCCAACCCGTTGAGTGAGCGCAGCAGAGTTGTCTTCCCACAGCCGGATGGGCCGATGATGACGGTCACGGTGCCGGGTTCGATGTCGAGGTCAATCCCACGTATGACTTGGTTCTTGCCGAAGGTCTTGTGGATTCCGCGCACTGATAAGAGAGACATGAGTTTTCCTTACACCGTAGCTTTGTTGTCGAAGTAGTTTTCCAGCCGTTTTTGGGCAAAGGACAAGACGATGCAAATGGCCCAGTAGATGAGGGCTGCCTCAATGTACAACGTGAGGAAGTCGTACGTCGGGGTCGCAATCACCTGTGCTTGGCGCAGCAGTTCAAGCACACCGATTGTCGAGACCAGTGAACTGTCTTTGACCAGGGAGATGAACGTATTGGACAGCGGCGGCACAGCGATCTTGAATGCTTGCGGCAGGATGATACGCCGCAACGTCGTCACGTAATCCAAGTTGATGGTTGCGCTGGCCTCCCACTGGCCCTTGGGCACCGCCAAGATTGCTCCGCGGATCGTTTCGGCGGCATAACCTCCGACATTGACGGTCAGCGCGATAATGCCGCACGTCCAGGCGTCCATCCTTATCCCGATGAAGGGGAAGACGTAGAAGATGATGAAGATCTGGACGAGCAGCGGTGTGCCTCGAATGAGCGAAACATAGAATGAGCCGAACAGTCTGAGGGCTCTGATTTTCGATAGCTTCGCAAGTGCGATCAACACCGCCACGATCAGCCCCAGAATGAAGGAGATCAGGGTCAGCGGAATTGTTCCGATGAGTGCCGCCCGAACTAGGGGCCACAAAGAGTCAAGGGCAAGTTGCCAGCGGTCCATGGCTACTCCTTTGTTGATGGGCGATCTGTGTTGTGAAATTGAGTGCCTCAGTGTGGGCCCGTGTCCAGAGCCCACACTGAGTGAAGATGACTACTTGGAGATGTCTCGACCGAAGTACTTGTCACCAATCGCCGCCAATGTGCCGTCTTCCTTGAGCTCGGCCAGAGCTGCGTTGATGGCCGGGAGAAGACCAGAGCCCTTCTTCAAGGCGAATCCCTGGGAGACTTGCTCCTCAGTCACCTCCAAGACGATCTTCAACTTGGTGTTGCCCGTGGTGGTGAAGAAGTCGGCGGCGCTCAGAGCGTCATTGAGGGTGAAGTCAGCCCTGCCTTGCTCGACAAGGAGTGCGGACTCAGCGAAACCGGGAACGACGTTGACCGTTGCTCCCCAGGCCTCAGCCTTGGCTCCCCAGTTGGAACCGGCAGTCTGCGCTGCTGTCAAGCCTTGGAGGTCGGCAGTGGTCTTGACAGAAGTATTGCTGGCCAGAGTGATCGCCACCGGGTAAGAAACCGAATAGGGGTCACTCAGGTCGTAGATTCCCTGGCGGGTCTCATTGATTTCCACCTCATTGGCAACCGCAGTGAAGCGACCGGCCTCAAGGGCGGCAAAGATGCCATCCCACGAAGTCTCCACGAATTCTGCCTTCAAGCCGAGCTTGTCAGCGACTGCTTGAGCAACCTCAACGTCATAGCCGGTGAGCGCGCCTGTGGAGGTGTCGTGATAGCTGAAGGGTGCGTAGACGCCTTCAGTGCCAAAGGTGATGGTGCCCTTCAGGGCCGCCACGACCGGGTCAACTCCCGAAGGTGAATCAGCCGGCGATGTTCCGCAAGCAGAAAGCGCAAGTGCTAGCGAGGCAATCAATACTGTAGGTAGGGTCTTTTTCATTTCATTTCTCTCTTGTGTGGCACAGATGTGTGCAAAGTAAGGACGGGGGTGTGACGAGAATTGCGACAAGAATAGTTACTGCCGCCGGAGTTAGTGTTGCAATGGAGCCGGGCTAGTGGCGCGCCTGGCAACAACACTGACAAGTGTCAGTGTGATGTGAACCTTGCATATCCCTCATGTTGGGAGACAGTACTTGACGTGTGCGTCATGAGAATTCTGCCCGTCCACCATGTGGACCGCTATTTGCGAGTCCTTTGTCCGGCAAGTGGCGCGAGTAGGACTGTGGCGCCGTCACTATCGCATCGCAGCGACCCAAACCGCTTGGCGTCTCCGCCTCCGCCCTGCCAGCCCGACCCCAACCGCTTGCCAGTCAACTCCCGCTGGCCGATGTCGATCATGCTCCCCACCTCGCCTGGCTAGCCCGACCCCAACCACGGACTCGCTTCGCCAGCGAGTTTTCGACGGTGGCCGCTAGGACGATGCGATGAGGCTGGGATTGTCTTTGCGCGAAGCGGCAGCAGTCGATAGCCACGCGGGCCCGATCCGGCGATACTCGAGGGCTTCGGCAATCGCTGTCGAAGCAGCCTGGACATCAGCAAGCAATGTCTCATCGCCGGGCGTGGCTGGGTCGAGCCAGTCCGCCCATAGGGTCGGGTCGAGGTACAGAGGTTCGCGGTCGTGAATCGATACCATCGTTGCTTGGGGTGGGTGCGTGACAATCGTGGCTGACAGCAACCAACGCGCAGGATCGTCGTCTGACCGAGTCGGGTCGCGCCACCACTCGTACAACCCCGCAAAGGCCAAGACCGAATCATCGTCCGGATGGATGTAGAAGGACTGCCGATCCCCACGACGACGCTCGTAGAAGCCACTCGCCGGAATGATCGCACGCCGACGAGCAAAGGGGCCACGATAGAGCGGGCTCGATACTAGCTTCTCCACACGAGCGTTGAAAGGCGTGGGGCCATCAGCCAAGGACTTGTGGAACGGCGCCACCAGCCCCCACCGGGCAGCCGCCAACCGGCGATGCGGCACGCCATCCTTGCCAGAATCGACTACAACACTGATCATTTGCGTAGGGGCAATGTTGTAGGACGGCACCGGCAAGTCGTCACCGGCCTCATCAATGTCAAACAAAGGCAGCAGTTCCGAGTTCGCCCGCGCCACCACGAATCGTCCGCACATAGATCTAGCCTAATCGTTGATTTGTCTGCAAGACTGACTCGCATGGCGCAATCCTGCGACTTGACGGACATCAACGAGACAAGAGGGACCGTCCTCTCTGCACAATCCATCCTCAAACGGACCGTTTCCTGGGGGGCACAACGGTTGAGAATGGGTAATGTCGCCAAAACGGCGATTCTGGCGACATGAGCCATCCGGAAACGTCCCAGCACACCCTAACCATGCCGTTTGAGGATGGGTAATGTTACCACTTGGCGCGTCTGCCCGACCTTACGCCTGTGCCAACCCGACATCGTTTGGACCAGCACAGTCACCGTCCCGGTTGGCACACCCGCCGACCTTACGCTTGGGCCAACTCCAGTATCGCTGCAACCGCTTCATCCACGGCAACAGTCTGGCTTGTACCTGCGGCGCGGTCACGTACTTCCACGACACCATCTTTGAGGCCACGGCCGACAACGACACTAGTGGGATAACCGATCATCTCGGAGTCGGCGAACTTCACACCGGGCGAGACATTGCGGTCATCAAGGACTACCTCAAGACCGGAAACCTCCAAGTCAGCGGCCAATTTCTCGGCGGCTTCCATGAGGGCGGGTTCCTTGCCAGCGACCACGATGACCACATCAAACGGCGCAAGGTTGCGCGGCCACGCCAGGCCCTTCTCATCGCACGTCGCCTCGGCCACCATGGCCACCGCGCGGGTGACGCCGATGCCGTACGACCCCATCGTGACGGTGACGAGCTTGCCGTTCTGGTCGAGAACCTTCAGGCCCAGAGCCTCGGCGTACTTCTTGCCCAATTGGAAGATGTGGCCCATCTCCACGCCACGAGCAAGGGTCAGCGGGCCAGTACCGTCGGGAGACTCATCACCTTCACGTACCTCGGCCACATCAATGACACCGTCGGATGTGAAATCGCGCCCGAAAACCAGGTTGACGACGTGGGTGTCCGCGACGTTGGCGCCGCTTACCCAGGCAGTACCCACCGCCACGCGCGGGTCGGTGAGGTAGGTCACCTTGGCTGACCCCTTGAGACCGAGGACCTGCCCGGCACCCAGAGCCACAGGCCCGATGTACCCCTTGACAAGGCCCGGATAGGAGACGAAATCCTCGTCAGTGAACGGAACAGCCTCATCAGGAGACAATGCCGCTTCCAGACGCTTCTCATCCACCTCACGGTCTCCCGGCAGGCCGATGACCAGCGGAGACTTCTTACCGTCAGGACTCACCCGCATGAAGACGACATTCTTCAGCGTGTCCGAACCATCCCATTCCCTGTCAGTCCGCGGCGCGACCTGGTTGACGCACTCGACCAGAGCCTCGATAGTCCCAGCTCCCGGCGTGGGAATAGCCGTGGCCGCCGCGATATCAGAGTAATCGACCGGCTCAGGCGCAGAGACACTGACAGCCTCGACGTTGGCCGCGTACCCTCCCGGCGACCGCACAAAAGTGTCTTCACCAAAGGGCGTCAGCGCCAGGAACTCCTCAGAACGCGACCCGCCCATGGCTCCCGACATGGCCCTGACAATGACATACTCCAGGCCGAGACGTTCCATGACATGCTGGTACGCGACACGATGCTTGTCGTACGCCGCCTGCAGTCCGGCCTCATCGATGTCGAAGGAGTACGAGTCCTTCATGATGAACTCGCGGCCCCGAAGGATGCCCGCGCGCGGACGTGCCTCGTCGCGATACTTCGTCTGGATTTGGTAAAGGACGAGCGGCAGGTCCTTGTAGGACGAGTACAAATCCTTGACCAACAACGTGAACATTTCCTCATGTGTGGGACCGAGTAACATGTCCACACCCTTGCGGTCCTTGAGGCGGAAGAGGTTGGGGCCGTACTCAATCCAGCGATTCGTCACTTCGTAGGGCTCGCGGGGCAGGAGCGCCGGGAAGTGGACCTCTTGGCCGCCAATCGCGTCCATTTCCTCGCGGATGATCGCCTCGACCTTGGCCAGCACGCGCAGCCCGAGAGGTAGCCACGTGTAAATCCCGGGCGCGGCACGACGGATGTACCCGGCTCTGACAAGCCATTTGTGGCTGGGCACTTCGGCATCGGCCGGGTCTTCGCGCAGGGTGCGCAAGAACAGTTGGGACATTCGGGTGTACGGCATGACTCTCCTTGTGATCGCCTCCATTGTAATGGCTGAGGCTAGTCCACTGGGTTTGGTACATTGAACCCAGTCATTGCCGCAACTGGCGCCACCACGAATGGCGAGACCGCACGAAAGGATCACATGGCCCGCTTTGGCGATATCGAATCAGCCCAGCGCGAGGACGTGTGCCCTGAGTCGAAAGCAGTCGAACAATGACCACGTGGGTCAAGGCGCGAGCCATCCTCAACTGGCTCAACGGCTCGACACTTGCGGGTCTACTTGTGGCCAAACTCGGAGGGGCCAAGCTCACACGAGGTCCCGACCGACTGTGGCTGGCCGAAGGTTACCGCTTGTCATTCCCCGTGGCGGGAGCATTCACAATTGGCAATGTTCTGCTCACTGCGAGCGCCTTCGCCACCCGCGAAGAGCGTATCCCCGGAACGCTGGCCCATGAGGCTCGCCACTCCAGCCAGTACGCCTGCCTGGGCGTCTTCTTCCTGCCGGTGTACATCGTGGCGATGGGGTGGAGTTGGCTACGCACAGGCGACCGCGCGGCCAGGCACTTCCTGGAGCGCATGGCCAACCTCAAAGACGGCGGGTACAAGGACGTCCCTGTACGCCCACTCAAATCCCTCTTCACTCGGTAAGACTCCTCCCCAACCGTTGAACGCTCGCGGACTCATCAACAACCTCTCCCAACAATTCTGGTCTGACCAGACTAGTCAAATTAGCGTATACTCATTCCATGACAGCACAACCGCTCACAGTCAGCATCTATGACACCAAGACCCATTTGTCACAGATGCTGTCCAAGACTGAGTCCGAGTTGATGGAATACATCATCACCCGTCATGGGAAACCCGTGGCCAAGTTCATCCCGTTCCCCACCGACCGCACACGGCGCCAGCCGGGAGCTTGGGAGGGACTCATGGAGATTCCCGATGGATGGGACGACTTCACCGAAGAAGACGAGGCGGTGTGGTACGGATGAAAGTTCTCCTCGACACGAACGCGCTCCTATGGTGGCTGACGAACTCACCTCGGCTGTCCGATGAGCGTAAGAGCCTCCTAGCCGACCCGGCCTCGACCGTGTACGTCTCTTCCGTCAGCGCGGTCGAAATCGCCATCAAGACCTCACTCGGCAAGCTCCCTCCACCCCCAGAGCCCGTGGCTCAGGCCATCGCCCGCGACGGATTCGAGGAACTGCCTTTCACCATTGAGCACGGCGAAGCGGTGGCGGCTCTTCCCTGGCACCACAAAGACCCCTTCGACAGGATGCTCATCGCCCAAGCCCTCGTGGAAGGCGTGCCGATCATGTCAGGCGACCACGTCTTCAGCCTCTACGGCATCCAGGTCGTTTAGTGTCCCTTACTCGGACCCACCCTTCTTGGCGGCCGCGATGACCTTGTCGGCTTCGGCTTGGGGCTGGATCTCGTACCCATAGAAGTCGCGGGTGAAAGACCCGGACCCACGGGCGAGTCCGCGCAGGTCGATGGCGTACTTGCTCAACTCCGACTGAGGCACCAGCGCCCGGATGATCGCGTGGTGCGCCTCATCCGCGTCCGTTCCCAGAACCTGGCCGCGACGACCGGAAATGTCGGTCATGACCGCGCCCATGTACTGGTCGTCCACCGTGACCGTCACGGTGTCAATCGGCTCCAAGAGGGCGACCGCGCCGGGCTTGGACGCTGCTTCCTTGAGCGCCTGGGCGCCTGCCATCTGGAAGGCCATATCCGAGGAATCCACCGGGTGGTACTTGCCGAAGACCAGATGCACACGCAGGTCCACGACCGGGAAGCCCGCGACGACACCCTTCTCCAACTGTGCCCGAATGCCCTTCTCCACCGACGGAATGAACTGGCGAGGGATGACGCCGCCCACAATCTCGTCGGAGAACTCGAAGCCCGCACCGCGTTCCAGCGGCTCAACCTCGATGGAGCACTTGGCGTACTGCCCATGGCCGCCGGACTGCTTGACGTGGGCGCCATCAGCTTTGACCGATGACATGAAGGTCTCGCGCAGGGCAACCTTGATGGGCTCAGTGGCGACTTGGACTCCGTAACGGTCCTTGAGGCGGGCCAACAGGAGGTCGACATGAGCCTGGCCCATTGTCCACAGAATGGTCTGTTTCGTCTCAACAGTCGACTCGACGTGTACCGTCGTGTCTTCGACGGCCAGCCTCTGCAAAGCAACAGGCAACTTATCCTCGTCGTTACGTGTGGCCGCGTGGATGGCGACCGGCAAGAGCGGCTCGGGCAGGTTCCACGTGTTGACCAGAACCGGCGCGTCTTTGCTTGTCAGAGTGTCTGAAGTCTCGGCCTTGGTCATCTTCGTGACGAAGACGATCTGACCGGCGACGGCCTGCGGCGTGGGAGTGTTTTCGCCCACACCTTGGACCGACATTGGTCCAATCTTGTCCACGTCGTCATGGTCGGGATGAGCGGTGTCAACCTTACCTGTGAACAAAGAGCGATGCCCGGACACGGCCACCGAATCGTCCAACTTGAGGGTCCCGTTGTACACGCGAACAAGCGACCCGCGACCGGAGAACTGGTCGGACGTGGTGCGGATGACCTCCGCGATGAGCGGGCCCGAGGGGTTGCCGACTTCCGCCTCAGCAGCCTCGATCTTGCCTGAGACGACCTTGGACACAGTGAGCCGATGCCGCGAAGGGTTCGGGAAAGCATTCTTGATCACGGTCAGCAGTTCTTCGATGCCGACTTCATCGAGAGAGTTGACAGGAACCACCGGGAAGAAACGACCGGTGTAGATCGCCTTGGTCAGGTCCTCAACCAGTTCATCTTCCTTCAGGTTGTCGCCTTCGAGGTAACGGTCCATCAGGGCGTCGTCCTCAGACTCCTGGATGATGCCTTCGATGAGCGCACCCCGGTAATCCTCGATGGTGGCCAGTTCGTCTTCCGTCGCGTCACGGCGTTCTCGCTTGCCAGAGGAGTAATCGTGGACCGCCTGGGAGACCAAGGACAGGTTGCCCGTGATCTTCTCGTCCGAAACGACAGGGACGTACGCGGGCTGAACCGCTTGGCCCCAGATGTCCTGCAATCCAGCCAACACAGCGTCGAAGTCGGCGCGACCGTCGTCCAACTTGGTGACGGCGATACCGCGAGGCATCCCCACAGCCGCACATTCGTGCCACAGGCCCTCGGTCGCAGCGTCGACGCCGTCAGAGGCGGACACCACGAAGATGGCGCCATCGGCTCCGCGAAGCCCCGCACGCAACTCACCCACGAAGTCGGGATGGCCAGGAGCGTCAAGGATGGTCACCGTCACTGAGCCCACCTTGATGGAGGCCACTGCCAGCGCGGCTGCCCTCTCCGCGTCCATCTTGTCTCCGCGATACGTGGGCACGCGCGACTTCAGGAGGTGCTCGTACAAGGTTGTTTTGCCCGAACCGGAAGAACCGACGAGCACGACGTTACGGATAGCTGCAACAGCATCAGGTATGTTCGACTGTGAACTCATACCAAGACTCTGCCCGATATCTGGCCAGAGTGCAACCGAAAACCAGGTTTTGGCGAGGGCGTGCGCCGGGCGGTAGACTGCTCGTTGGCCCTGAAAAGGGCTACCTGGAAACTGAACGCAGTTGAAGGGTATTTCGCGCATCGGCGAAGTCAACATGGTCCTCGTAGGTCCCTTCGGGGTGGGGAGCATAGCCGATGCCAGGGATGTCACCCGACATCAGACAACTCAAATGGGGAGTGATCCCCCTGACACAAAGGACAGCAATGGCCGTCATTACCGCACGCCAGCTTCTCGACGCTGGCGTCCACTTCGGGCACCAGACTCGTCGTTGGAACCCCAAGATGAAGCGTTTCATTTTCACTGAGCGCAATGGCATTTACATCATCGACCTCCACAAGTCCATCGCCGAGATCGGCGGGGCGTACACCTTCGTGCGCGACTTGGTCTCCCGTGGCGGACAGATTCTCTTCGTCGGCACCAAGAAGCAGGCGCAGGAATCGATTTCCGAGCAGGCGACGCGCGTGGGCATGCCCTACGTCAACCAGCGCTGGCTTGGTGGAATGCTGACGAACTTCCCGACCATGCTCAAGCGGATCGCCCGTCTCAAGGAACTTGAGGCGATGGACCTTGAGAACGTGGCCGCCTCAGGGTTGACCAAGAAGGAACTGTTGGGGCTGTCCCGCGAAAAGGACAAGCTGTCCAGGGTCCTCGGTGGCATCCGTGATATGGCCAAGGTCCCCGCTGCCGTGTGGATCGTGGACACGAACAAGGAGCACCTGGCTGTCGATGAGGCCCGCAAGTTGGGTATCCCGATTGTGGCGATCCTTGACACCAACTGTGACCCCGACCAGGTCGATTACCCGATTCCGGGCAATGACGACGCCATTCGCGCGGTGGGTCTGTTGACCAGAGTCATCGCCGATGCTGTGGCAGACGGGCTCCTGGCTCGTTCGCAGGCTCGCCAGGTGACCGGTGAAGAAGAAGTGGAGCAGGCTGAGCCAATGCCGGAGTGGGAGCGCGAGCTTCTCGGTGCGGACGCTGTCGCCGAAGTGCCCGCCGCCCCTGTCGCTGAAGCCCCTGTCGCTGAAGCTCCGGTTGCTGAAGTTACTGCCGAGGTGGTCGAGGTCGCGGAAGTCCCCGAGACCGTCGAGGCCCCCGCTGAGGTCGTCGCTGAGGTGGCTCCCGAAGCAGCAGAAGCTCCTGAGGCTGCCACCGCCGAAGAGGCCCAAGCCTAATCTGACTAGTTGAGTTCCTAGGCATACTGGGGCCCAACCGCCACGCGCAGCACCGCTGAATCAAGCGATTTGCCGCGCCCTATCCCCCATATCTGACATAAAGAATCGAGAAAGAAATGGCAATTGCTGCCGCAGATGTAAAGAAGCTCCGCGACGCCACCGGCGCGGGCATGATGGACGCCAAGAAGGCGTTGACCGAAGCTGAAGGCGACTTCGAGAAGGCAACCGAGTTGCTGCGTATCTCGGGCGCCACCAAGGCCGCGTCACGCTCCGAGCGTGAAGCCAACAATGGCCTGGTCGCCGCCGCTGGCAAGTCGCTCATCCACTTGGGCGCCGAGACCGACTTCGTCGCCAAGAACGAAGAGTTTGTGGCCCTGGCTAGCCAAATCGCTGAAGCAGTCGAGTCCGCGGAGGTCGACTCCGTCGAGGCTGCCAAGGCAGTCAAGCTCCCCTCTGGCGAGACCGTCGGGGACGCGCTGATCGGGTTGGCTGGAAAGATCGGCGAGAAGATCGAGTTGGTCAATGTCGCACGTTTCACGGGCGAGACCCACACGTACCTCCACCGTCGCTCCTCCGACCTGCCCCCGCAGGTGGGCGTCTTGGTCGAGTTCGAGGGCACGACCGACGAGGGCCTCATCCACACCGTCGCTCTGCAGATCGCGTCGATGAATCCGAGCTACGTCCACGCCGGCGAAATCGCCGACGAGACCGTCGAGAACGAGAAGCGCATCGCTGAGGCGACTGCCCGCGAAGAGGGCAAGCCGGAAGCCATCATCGGTCGCATCGTCGAAGGCCGTATCAAGGACTTCTTCAAGGATGTGTGCCTCCACGACCAGCCGTCGATTTCCGACGACAAGCAAACTGTGGGCGCCATCCTCGACAAGGCCGGGGTCGTCATCACTCGCTTTGCTCGTTTCTCGGCTGGCGGGCCTCAATAAGCCCCATTTTCTGACCATCCTGGGCGCCTGGCTATCGCTAAGGCACCGGGGAGGGCGAACTATCAGTAGACTGTGCGCCGTGGGATATTCTCACGGCGCATTGTCATACTTGGAGGGTGCCTGATGGCCGACGCTTATCACAGAGTTCTGCTGAAGCTTTCGGGAGAGGCTTTCGGCGGTGGTGCCTTGGGCATCGACGCGGATGTCGCCTCTTCCATTGCTGCTCAAATCGCCGAAGTGGCGAAATCGGGGGTCCAAGTGGCCATCGTGGTGGGTGGAGGCAACTTCTTCCGAGGCGCTGAACTCCAGGAACGCGGCATGGACCGGGCGCGCGCCGACTACATTGGTATGTTGGGCACCGTCATGAACTGCCTCGCCCTCCAAGACTTCTGCGAGAAAGCTGGCATCGAGACGCGTGTGCAGACCGCCATCCAGATGGGCCAGGTCGCCGAGCCGTACATCCCACGTCGCGCTATTCGCCATCTGGAGAAGGGGCGGGTCGTCATCTTTGGTGCGGGTTCGGGAATGCCCTACTTCTCCACCGATACTGTCGCTGCACAACGAGCTCTAGAGGTGGATTGCGAGGTCATTCTCATGGGTAAGCAAGGCACTGACGGGGTGTACGATTCCGACCCCAACAAGAATCCCGATGCCCGTATGTTCACAGACCTCACCTATGACGAGTTCCT
>JAISJO010000049.1 GCA_031261485.1 Propionibacteriaceae bacterium
CCACCAAGGTTGTTTCATGTGCGCTTTCTCCGTCCGCGTAGCATGACATAGAGTCCATCGCATGGGAAGACCCAGCCCCCACTTGTCCACAGCCCAATCTGTACGGCATCTGTCCGGCAGCGGCATTCGCGGACAAGCGACACAAAGACGCGGTTGCTGACACTGCTGACTAGACTAAGTGATGGTCTGCAAGGCGCGGCTTCTGGGGAAAGGAAAACTATGAAAGTGTTCATTACGGGCGGTACAGGGTTCATCGGTTCTGAGGTCATTCAGGAGTTGGTCGCAGCCGGTCATGAGGTTGTGGGGCTTTCCCGTTCCGAGAAGTCCAAACAGGCACTTGCGGCGCTGGGCGCGTCCTCGTTCGACGGCTCACTCGAAGACCTCGACAGTCTGAAGCGTGGCGCACAGTCTGTGGATGCAGTAATACATTGCGCCTTTGTTCACAATTTCGCGGACTTCGCGGCGGCGGGAGCGACCGACAGGCAGGCGATTGAAGCAATCGGCGAAGCTCTCGTCGGCACGAACAAGCCGCTGCTCGTGACTTCCGGCGTTCCAGGAGGGGTCAGTGGTCATGTCGTGACGGAGGCAGACGGAAGCGGAGCATTTCCGCGCATGTCAGAAACGGCAGCATTGCCCTTTGCTCAGCGCGAGGTGTGCGTCACGCTGGTGCGCCCGTCGCGGTTCGTACACGGCCAAGCGCTGACGAATGGTTTCATTGCGGCGCTGCTGGGAATCGCGGCGCAGAAAGGTGTTTCCGCCTACGTCGGCGACGGGAACAACCACATCCATGCCGTCAACGTACTCGACTTGGCGAAGCTCTACCTGCTCGCCTTGGAGAAGAACAGCCCCGCCACTTACCAAGGTGTCGGCGACGGAGCCATCCCATTCCGGGATGTGGCGGAAGCCATTGGCAAGCGCCTGAACGTGCCGACCGCCTCGATTTCACCGGAACAAGCAGCAGAACACTTCGGTTTTCTTGGCCCCATCGTTGGTGCGGACAACCCCGCATCCAGCGAGATGACCCAAGCCGCCCTCGGGTGGCGGCCAACACACCCGTCGCTGTTAGAAGACCTGGGGAAGTGACGGAGAGGACAGAAAATGATCTATGTCGCGATGATCTTCGCTGGCGCTTTCCTGATAAATAGCGTGCCGCATTTGGTCAGCGGTTGTCAGGGGCGGCCCTTCCGCACGCCTGCGACCCGCTTTACCCATCGCAAGAGTTCGGCGCTCGGCAACGCGATTTGGGGTGTCATCAATCTCGCGGCGGGTGTGAACTTACTCCTGGTCGGATCGGGCGCTCAGGCCGCGATTTTCCTGAAACTGAACATTGGGCTTGTCGCTGCCCTCCTGTTCGCGGTCTTCTTGGCGCATACCTTTTCTGGGGATCACTCTGAAGAAGACTCGTCTCGGCAAGAGTAGAAAAGAAAGCCGTGAGACAGGTCGGCTCGTGTGAGGACCTGACAATGAACCTGTGCAACAAAGAACCACGAACTCAACGACGCACGACAACGAGAGGAGCCGTAAACCATGATTCCCTACGCGCTGAGACTCGGCGCGCTCCTTGCCCTTGTCGCTGGCGTAGTTTACGCAGTGGGACGGCTCGTGTATGTCAAGACAAAGGGAAAGAAATATACAATAAAGCATGAAGTCATCCCGCTGCTATTCGTCATGTACATCGCCGGGATCCTTGCGTTGACGTTCTATCGTCCTCCCCTGTGGAATGGGGCGGATGTGAACCTCATACCGTTCAAAACGATTATTGAGTATTTCACCACTTCCAGTGGGGCGGCGCGGCTCAATCTCATTGGCAACGTCGTGTTCTTTGCGCCATTCGGTCTCTTCGTACCAGCGCTATTCGAGAAACTTCGCAGATTCCTCCCCATGCTCGCGGTTTCCGTCGGCATACCGCTCATCATCGAAATTGCCCAGTTCGTCTTCGGACGTTCAGCAGATGTGGATGACGTCATCCTCAATGCTCTCGGTATCTTGGCCGGATATGCGGCCTATCGGATATTTCGGAAACGTACGCCACAGGAACCAATAAATGGTGGGGAAGAATAGTCCGTTGTGTGCGAGGAGAGGTCTAGTCGGTTGTGAATGAGCGAGTGTTCAGCCAATGCGATGTCCATGGGGCCGCGTCGGGTCACTGTTGCGAAAGTACCCGCTTGATTCCGCTGGTCCACATCGCGTAAGATAGGTCGTCGATGTCCTGTGCGGGCATCCTTACGACATGCCCACTAGGGCTCACGAATTCGTTGGGAGATTATGGTGTACGCGATTGTGCGTTCAGGCTCACGGCAGCACAAAGTTGTCGAGGGTGACGTGGTGAACGTCGACCTACTCGATGCCACAGTGGGCGACACTGTCGAGTTGCCCGCCCTCTTGTTGGTCGATGGCGAGACGGTCACGTCCGACGCCTCGGCGCTCAAGGGAGTCAAGGTCACTGCCGAGGTCCTCGACACGGTCAAAGGGCCGAAGATCAGAATCCTCAAGTTCAAGAACAAGACCGGCTACAAGAAGCGCCAGGGCCATCGCCAGCGCTACACGCAGGTGAAAATCACCGGGATCAAGTGAGGTAAGACATGGCACATAAAAAGGGCGCATCTAGCTCCAGGAATGGTCGTGACTCCCAGGCTCAGCGCCTCGGTGTCAAGAGGTATGGCGGTCAAGAGGTCAACGCGGGCGAGATCATCGTTCGCCAGCATGGCACTCACTTCCACCCCGGTGACAACGTCGGGCGTGGTGGCGATGACACTCTGTTCGCGCTCGTCGCGGGCAAGGTCGAGTTCGGCACCAAACGCGGTCGTCGAATCATATCCATTGCTGAGTGAATCAATCGAGAGCGGGCGGCCTTGCGGGGCCGCCCTTTTTCGTTAGGGAGAACCAATGGCGATACCGTCTTTTGTTGACACTGTCCGGTTGCACGTCACGGCGGGCCACGGCGGTAATGGGTGCGCCTCTGTGCACCGCGAGAAGTTCAAGCCCTTGGGCGGCCCAGACGGCGGCAATGGCGGCAATGGCGGGTCGGTCATCCTGCGAGTGGACCCCCAAGTCACCACTCTCATCGATTACCATCGCCACTCGCACCGACAAGCCAAGAACGGGGAACCAGGGCGTGGCGACCACCAGAACGGGGCCAGTGGCGCGGACGTAGTATTGCCTGTTCCCGAGGGGACGGTCGTGCGCGACTTCGAGACAGGCGAGGTGTTCGCTGACCTCATCGGTCCAGGTGCGCAATTTATCATCGCTGCTGGAGGCAGAGGTGGACTTGGTAATGAGGCCCTAGCGAACAAGGCCCGAAAGGCCCCCGGTTTCGCCCTCCTGGGTGAGGACGGGGACGACCTGGAAATCAGTTTGGAACTGAAGATACTGGCCGATGTCGGCCTGGTCGGGTTCCCCTCTGCCGGCAAGTCCTCCCTTGTGGCGGCCATATCGCGGGCACGACCTGAGATCGCGGATTACCCTTTCACGACCCTGGTGCCCAACCTGGGAGTCGTCGTTGCTGGAGACGTCACGTTCACAGTGGCTGACGTTCCGGGCCTCATACCGGGAGCAGCGCAGGGCAAGGGCCTGGGCCTGGATTTCCTGCGCCACATCGAGCGGTGCTTGGCCATCGTCCATGTCATCGACTGTGCGACGTACGAACCCAACCGCGACCCCGTGTCTGACTTGGACGCCATCGAGGCCGAGTTGGCGGCCTACGGCGGGCTGGAGGACAGGCCCCGTCTGGTCGCGCTCAACAAGATTGACGCCCCAGATGGCAGGGACTTGGCTGAACTGGTTGCTCCGTCCCTCCAAGAGCGCGGACTGGAGGTCTTCCCCATCTCCACGAAGACTGGCGAGGGGCTGAAGGCTCTCACGTACACCATGGCCCGTCTTGTGGCGTCTCGTCGGGTGGAGGCTCCCACACCAGAGCAGGTCAAGGTCGTCGTGCGACCCAAGGCGCCTAGTGGCCCTGAGTTCTCTGTGAGCCGTCAATCCGATGGTGAGGGTGGATTTGTATGGCGTGTGCGCGGTGAGAAGCCCGAACGGTGGGTGCGCCAAACTGATTTCACCAATGGCGAAGCCGTGGGGTACCTTGCGGACAGGCTCAACAAGCTGGGCGTGGAAGACGAACTGACTGCGGTGGGCGCCTTACCCGGCGACGCGGTGGCCATTGGCGCTGGCACGGATCCAGTGGTCTTCGATTTCGCTCCACAAATCGACATTGGTGCTGAGTTACTCAGTCGTCGCGGTGAGGATAATCGCCTGGAAGAACTGCGTCCCGCCGTACAACGCAGGCGCGCGAAAGACGCAGAGTACCACAGCGCCAAAGAGGCCGAATGGGCCGTCAATGTGGCGCTGACAGGGCTGGATGACTCTGAAGATGATGAAACCGACGAGTCCGACGATAGCGGGGAAACTGACGAGGACCACGGCAACACTGATTAGTCCACATTGACGGACACTAGGGCCGAAACCCACTTCGGCAAGGCAAAGGAGAAACAATGGCATCGAGCACGGGAACAACCGAAGACGCGAAAGACCACGTCGTCCTGTACGGGGCGAAGTGGTGCCCCGACTGCCGCATGGCCAAGGCAGTCCTGGACGCTGCCGAGCTGGAATACGAGTACATCGACCTGGGCGACAAGGAAACCGCACCCGCTGAGGCGGAGAAGATTTCCGGGCAAAGACACATTCCCGTGGTCGTCTTCCCTGACGGTGTGTGGTACGTGGAGCCCACCAAGAAGGAACTGGCGCTCAAAATCGAAGCACTGAAAGGCATCGAACCCTCCGTGGACGCCAGGCCTGAACAGCAGTAATCACGGGTTGCGTAGTGGCAGACCGCATGAATCTGCCCAATAGAACTTCATGAATCTGCCCAATAGGGGATGAATGTCCATGTCGTACCGGCGGCCTTGTTGGGACCGTAGGGTTCGCCAAGAAGGAACTGGCGCTCAAAATCGAGGCACTGAAAGGCATCGACGCGACAACCGACTAAAATCGTTCTATGACTGTCACCCCTGACGACATCGAATCGGGTCTCATCCATGATCCTGACGTGAAGCGGTTGCGTCTGGGAGTCATGGGCGGCACTTTCGACCCTATCCACCACGGGCACCTTGTCGCTGCCTCCGAGGTCGCTGCCCGTTTCGGGCTTCACGAGGTCGTCTTCGTCCCTACTGGGCATCCGTGGCAGAAGGCGGGGCGGCGGGTCTCGTCGCCGGAAGATCGCTACCTTATGACGGTCATCGCCACCGCTTCCAACCCCCGTTTCTCTGTGTCGAGGGTGGATATCGACCGCGAAGGCGACACGTACACCGTGGACACTCTCACCGACCTTCACACTCTGCGCGGCGACAATGTGGACTTGTTCTTCATCACTGGTGCCGACGCGCTGTCCAATATCTTGACCTGGAAAGGGTCCGAGCGATTATTCGACCTCGCCCAATTCGTCGGAGTCTCCCGTCCTGGGGCGCCATTCAGCGAGAAGACCGTGTCCCATCTGCCTTCTGACAAGGTGGCACTCATGGAAGTGCCGGCCTTGGCGATTTCCTCGACGGCGTGTCGGGAGCGGGTCTTGGAGGGCTTGCCGCTGTGGTACCTGGTTCCCGATGGTATTGTTCAGTACATCGCAAAACGCGGACTATACAGAGAAGGTGACGAGCTTGGCGGCAAGTGAATCGGCGATTGAGATTGCCCGTATCGCCGTGGAGGCAGCCGGAGACAAGCTGGGACAGAACATCACGGTATTGGACGTCTCCGAGCGCCTAGGCATTGCCGATGTGTTCGTCATTGTCTCTGGCGCCAGTGAGCGTCAGGTCGGGGCCATCGTGGACGAGGTGGAGGAACGCACGTACAAGGCGGGCCACAAACACATGTCCCGCGAAGGCAACCGCGAAGACCCGTGGGTCCTGCTCGATTACTTTGAGACTATTATCCATGTCCAGCATGCCGACGCGCGGGCGATGTATTCCCTGGACCGCCTGTGGAAAGATTGCCCGGTCATTAACCTCGGGAGTCGCGCGTAGGCCCCACTGGAGCGAAGCGGACACTGGCCTTCCGTGGGACAATGGATACATGAGTTGGGACGAGGTCTTTCAGCCGGGGTTGCGGCACTGGCGGGAGTTCCAGGACTGGCAAGACGACAAGATACTGGAGCAAGCCGCACCGGACGACGATGACCGGGAAGTCGATGTGGACCTCAAGAATCTGACTGTCACGGTAAGAAACAATGGCGGGTCATCCCCTGATCCTACTCCCGAGGCTGAGCCGGATACTGACGAGGATTCTTCGGAGGAAGAGAGCCCAGAGAAGCGCTGACAAGCCATTTCGTCATTCTGCGCGAAGTCGCAGAATCCATCCGACAAGCCTAGATTCTGCGACTTCGCGCAGAACGACGGTGGGGCTGTGGATGGGAACCCCATCTGCGGATGATACCGATGATTCTGGCAGGGCTGCCGGGGGATTACCTTCAGGAGAATGACGAGGCATCGTCTCGGCTCTTGCGTGCTGTTATTTCAAGCCAGCCGACGATCACCTCGTCAATGCCATCTTACAGAAAAGTACGAGACAGGTAATGACCGATGATACTAATCGGGCAACCGGGAACTTACCCTTTCTCCCGGTCGAGGAGTCGTCGTTTGAGGTCGAGTCCGTACGCGAATCCGCCCAGTCCACCGCCGGAGGCGACCACCCGATGGCAGGGAACGAACAAGGGGACGGCATTGTGCGAGCACGCTGACCCTGCGGCACGAGCGGCTCCTGGATTGCCCGCGTTTGTGGCGAGTTCGGCGTAGGTGACGCGGTGACCGGCTGGGACCTCGCGCAGCGCCTTCCATGCCCGTTCCCGGAAACCCGTGGCGACCTGGCTCACTGGGACTTTCAGAATCGGCTCGAAGTCGCCTTCGTAGTAGGCGTGCAGGGCTTGTACTGCCTGGTCAATGACCAGATTGTGCCCGCCTTGGGCAACGTCGTCGGAAGCAAGCAGACTCGGATGGACAAACTCCAAGAGGCGATCAACGTCATCGGTCCATCCCGATGCGATCACCGCTTCCCCGGTTGCCACGATGGTAAAGGGTCCGTCCACGGTCCCTAATGTGGTGCGCATAAGCAACATTGTAGAGGTGAGCGCCGCTGAATCTCCCAGTCCGGCGGGTTCTGTATCAAACTCGTGCCTCGTCAGGCGGCGGATTCTAGGGGTCAACGCAACGTTGTGCTAACGGGATGAGTGTATCGGGGAGTTTGGCGGGTCGTCCACCGATGGTGATGGGGATGCCGAGGAGGAGGGCGTAGGCTTCGGCGG
>JAISJO010000061.1 GCA_031261485.1 Propionibacteriaceae bacterium
TAGTTTCTCCTGCATCTTTGCCCTTCTGCATCTGTGCCTCATCGCGTTCATCAGGACGACCAGGCGGGTTCAAGGGATCGTTGCGACATGATGATCTCATGGCGAGTTTAGCAGCACGGCACGGGAGGCTTCGGCGGCATCCATACTTGTCATTGCAGTCACAAGACTCCAGCCATTCAGCGCCTGGGCCAATCAGTTGAACCCGTAGAGACCCCGCGCGACTTGGTACATACCGACAGCCACCGCCCTTCCCACTCTGCCTGGGTTCCTCAGCAGCCGGGACGGAAAGCCATGACACAAGAACTCGTACTGGGTGGGATAGCCCTTCTCGATGTAAGCCCACATCTGCTCGCGCTTCACATCCGCCTCGGGGGTGTGGGCCAGCACGAGGAGAATGAGCGTGACCGATGTGATGATCTCAAGATAGTGCAACAGACAATCACGCTGTTTGACGTTGTCCACAGCGTCGATATCGACGTGGGAGAACATCGCCTGATTGACCGCAATCTGCTGGTCTATGCGCTTCAGCATTGTCTTTTCAGCGACCGACTGCCCCTCGACCCCGATGGAATAGCGATAGAAATCGACATTGAGATAGTACAGAGTGCGTACCTGCGGCATGGGCACATAGGCGAACAGGTTGTCGACGTAAAAGGTGTGCTCAGGCAGTTCCAACCCGCAATCGCGCAGAACAGCAGTCCGGTACGTCAGCGCGTGCATGAGGAGGTATTGCCCGACGCCAAACCTGCCCACATCGTCCCATGTCAGGATGCGGCGCTGAGGCAGACAGTTCTCATAGTGGATGACCTTCTTGCGCTTCTTGCCCTGCTTTTCGTACACGTAATTAGTGATAGCCAAGTCGATGTCCAACGTTCGCAGCGCGTCGAGCAACTCGTGACATGCCGCTTCCTCGACAAAGTCGTCAGAGTCAATGACCTTGAAATACTTGCCTTGGGCCACTCGCAAAGCCGAGTTGATGGCCCCGCCGTGACCCCTGTTCTCCTGATTGATGACGGATACTATGCCGCCGCCGTCACGGGCGTAGCCCAAAGCGATATCCTCCGTTGCGTCAGTGGAACCATCATTGACAATAATGATTTCAACGTCACTTGAGGCGCAGGCGAGCAGGGAATCGAGACATTTTGCCATGAACTGCTCAGAGTTGTAACAGGGAACAGCGAAAGTGATTGTTTTCATCACGCCCACTCTATCGGGGATGCCATTCATTGATGGTTGTAGGAGAGCACAGCGAAAGTGATCGTTTTCATGCGGCAGCCTCGACTTGCTTGTCTTTACTCTTGAAGATGACCCTGAATATCGGGAAGAACACCCAGAACGAAATCGCAGAATTGATCAGCATGGTGATGACATCGGCAACGGTTTCGCCCGTCTTGCCCAGGCTCCACGTGTCGATGAACAGGTGGTAAATCGGGGTCTTGTACCACCCTTGCGCAGCAGCCGCCACAATGGTGATTCCGATGTACGCGATGACGTACCACATCGCAGACCACCACACACTATTGTTTGCTTTGAATGTGATGTTCCTCTGGGCGAAGAAGTTCACGACCTGTGCTATCGCCATCGTGATTTCGACCGCCAAAAAGTACGCCAACCCGCCGCCGCCACCCGCGTCCAGTGAGCCGGACGCATAGTCGAACATGTAGTACGGGGTGCCGTTGAAGTTGGTCCCGATGTGGAAGATCTGGAAGTCCGTGGCGACCAGTGGTGTCTTTCCGAAAAGGGCCTTGAAAATGGGCATCAATGCCATCTGCAGAACGGTCACGCCATTGGAGAGTATGAAGAAGACCAGGAACTGCGCGACCGTAGGGTGCTTGTCCTTGAAGCCCTTCCACAGTCCGGCTGCCCACTTCATCGCCGTACTCCTCGGCGCAATGACTTCACATCTCGACGATTGGCCTGGCGGTTGCGGAAGAAGCCTCCGATGACTCGTCCCATACCATTGAAGAAGTGACCATTGGCGATTGTGACCACACCGTCCACCATGTCGGTGGTGAAGACCGCACCCAAATTGCGGGCAAAGGCCCTAAACGGCATGTTGTAGACGAAGAGCATATTCAAGTCTGGTTTGCCGTCCTTGCCGATCCTCTGTGACCGGGTGTGGACGAACCGCGAGACCAGTCGCAACAACCCACTCTTGGACCCCTCAGCCTGTCGCAAGGCGCTGTTCGGCTCGAGCGAGCCATTGTCGAGCCATTCCCGCGACGGTAGTTCCCGGCCCAGCAAGGCAGCGAAAGCCTCGTCACTCACCTGGCGAATATCGCCGCTGACATAGGGCGACAGGGTTTCGCGGTCGCTGATTTCCGCAGCCGTCCCCTGCACAGCAAGAGTGCCGCTCAGACGAATGTCCTGCACGCTCGCCCCGATGAGGATGCCATACTCGCCGCCCTCGATTCCCCACTTGCCCGTCTCCAGGCTGAAGTAGCGGAAGGTACGGTCATCGAAAGGAATGGTCACCCGCACAGACTTCCTAGCCTCGACGCTGACACGGCGGAAGCCTTTCAGTTCCTTGACAGGGCGAAACACTCCGCCGGTCTTGGTGATGTAAAGCTGTGAAATCTCGTCGCCATCAACTGCGCCGGAGTTGGTCACCGTGAAAGCTGCGCCCGACTCGTCGACAACCAAGTCAGTGTAGTCAAACGTGGTGAAACTCATCCCGAATCCAAAAGGGTAAGCAACCGGGACGTTGGCTGTTTCGTAGTAGCGATAGCCGACGTACAATCCCTCGCGGTATTCGGCCGTCCGTGCTTCACTAGGGTAATTGCCCCAGGTCGGTGTGTCGGACAGCGCGACCGGGTAGGTTTCTGCCAGCTTGCCCGACGGGTTGACCCGGCCCATGATGATGTCGATGAGTGCCCCAGCGCCGGCCTGCCCGTGCAGGAATCCGTGAACCACCGCCTGTGCTTTGTCAGTCCAGCTCATGTCGATGACCGACCCAGCCGTCACGACCGCCACGATTGGTTTGCCCGCCTTGGCGATGTCATTCAGCAGGTCAAGCTGTTCTGGGGGCAGGTCGATATGGCTCCGGTCGAGTCCCTCGGATTCAGCGGCGTCATCAAGGCCTAGGTACAGAAGGACCACGTCGGCTTCCTCGATGGACCCCACCGCATCCGGCACCATGTCGGCTGCACTATCCACTCGATAGGCGTTGACCTGTGAGCTTCCCGCCCCCTGAAACCGCAGGTTCCGGGCAAAAGGCCCAGCCAGGTACACTTTCGTGCCCGGTTTCAGCGGCAAAATGCCATCGTTCTTCAGCAGCACAGCACCGCGCTCTGCGGCCTTTCGCGCCAGCGCGTGGTGTTGGTCGAAGTCGACTTGGCCCTTGGCCCTCGCCGTTGTGCCGAGCACGAGTTCGATGACCTCATCGACGCGCTGGTTGAGAACGTCTTCGCTCAGCAGACCGGCCTCCACCGCCTTGACTAGCTGTCGAGCCGAATCAAGCCCTCCGCCAGGCATCTCCAACGTCCCGCCGTGCGCAGCCGAAGCCACCACATCGTTTACCGCTCCCCAGTCGGAGACAACAGTTCCGTCATACCCCCATTCGCCACGCAAGATCTCGGTGAGCAGATGGTAGTTCTCGTGGGCGTACTCGCCATTGACCTTGTTGTAGGACGACATCAGGGCCTTGGGCGACCCCTCCTTCACGGCAATCTCGAAACCCGTCAAGTAGATTTCCCGAAGAGTCCGCTCGTCCACAACCGAGTCGCTGGACATGCGTAAGAGTTCTTGGCTATTGGCTGCGAAGTGTTTGGGGCATGCCGACACACCCTTGGATTGGATGCCCCGAATCAAACCTGCCGCCATCTTGCCCGCCAGCAGCGGGTCCTCGCTGAAGTACTCAAAGTTGCGTCCGCACAAGGGCGAGCGTTTGATATTCAGCCCAGGCCCTAGCACAACGGACACATCCAGTGCCGCAGCCTCCTCCCCGAGGGCGGCACCAACCTCTTCCAAAAGCTCTTCATCCCAGGAATTGGCTAGGCAAGACGCCGTCGGGAAGCAGGTGGCAGGCAGGGAGGGATTCAAGCCCAAAATATCCGCGCTCCCAGCCTGCTTGCGAAGCCCGTGGGGACCGTCTGCCATGAAAGCGGAGGGCAACCCCGCAATGTCCCACGTCTCCCAGACGTTCTTACCCTTGAGTAAGGCTGCTTTCTCGAACAGTGTCAGTTTGGCGATGATGTCGCCGTGTCTCAGGGTCATGCTGCTTCCACCGATTCCTGGACAGCCTTGCCCTTCTTCGGCTTCTTCGGCTTCTTTTCGCCCGATGCTTTCTTGAATCCCAGCCAGATCAGGAACAACAGACCCGCGTCCACGATGGTGAAGATCCATATCCACATAGGCGTGCCGGGTCTGGCGTAGTCCACCGCGTGACCGTTTGCCTGAACAAACAATATGTCATGACTGGCGTTGCGCATGTTCTGCAACCCATAAGCGCTGTCCGGCGAATCAAAGGTCATGGACATGATATTGAGCATCATGTCATTGCCCGCCTCGATGGCCTGGTCGGGGTCCATGAAGGTCCCCATCATGGCATTGTCTGTGATGACCGCACCGACAAAACCCCATTCGTTTCGCAGGACATCGGTCAGCAAGGCCTTGTTCGCGCCCGTCCAGCGCGTGCCAATGCGGTTCCAGGAGGACATGATGCCCTGGGCATTGCCTTCCTTCACTACTATCTCAAAGGACTTGAGGTACACCTCACGAATGGCCTGCTCATTGCTCCAAATTGTCAAACCCACCATGTTGGTTTCTTGGTCATCCAGCGCGAAGTGTTTGACATAGGCGTACGTCCCGGTCTTGTTCAGGCCACGAACCATGGCGGCGCCCATCTTGCCCGAGAGCAGAGGGTCTTCCGAGTAGTACTCGAAATTGCGCCCTGAGAACGGTGTACGGTGGGTGTTCACTGCCGGCGCGTACAGCCCAGAGACTTTGAGAGCATTGGCTTCCTTGCCCATCGCTTCGCCGAACTCTTCGATGAGGCCCTGGTTGAACGTGGCTGCTGCCACGACGGCACTGGTGAATTGGGTGCCCACCTGCCCACCGATCAGTCCGTTCACGCCAGCGGGACCGTCAATCTCAATAGTCTGCGGCTTGCCGATGGACGGTATCCGCACGGTCTGCCAGCCACCGGAACCAATGAGGGCCTCCATGTCAGAGACAGAAAGCTGCTGGAGGAACAGTTCCCACTTAGGGTCGTCGTAGGCCAGCCCCGCCATGTCAGCCAGGGTGAGATTGTTGTCCTTGTACACAATGTCTGGGGCGGTGGTGTCGACGTCAATGCTTGTGTCTTCGAGTTGAGCCAGGATTTCTGGCGTGATCGGCCGACTGACGGTCTTAGCCGTCGGCATCGTCCCCGCCCAATCGGCTCGGCTGAGGTACGTCACATCGCCTGCCGCGTCGTCGAAGCGGTTCACTGCCTCGGTCTGATCACTGTTTCGGCCATGAATGGCTGTGTTCACCGAGTAGACACGACTGTCGATGACCTCGTGGCTATTCTTCATGAGCTGGATATTGTAGTCACCGGCCTCCACCACGTAGCCCTTGGCGCTCTTGTAGTCGTAGCTACCCAAGTCCTCGACCGCGAAGGTCAGGGACAGAGTCTGGCTCTGACCGGGTTGGAGCACGTCCGTCTTGTCGAAAGCCAGCAGAACAACACTTGCCTTCTCGATACCGCCCTTGGTGTAGGGCGCGCCGTTGTACACCTGGACGACATCCTTACCAGCAACATTGCCTCTGTTTGTGACGGTCACGTCCACACTGAGCTGCCCGCCGCTCGCCTTCACATCGCCCATCGTCTGCTCGAATGTCGTGTACGACAGGCCATAGCCAAAGGGGAACTGGACGGTCTTTCCGTAGTCAATGAACCCGTCTGCCGCAGCCGTTTCGTAGTAGCGGTAGCCAATGTAGATGCCCTCAGCGTAGTTATTGAAATTGTAAGTGCTCGCACCTGCGCCAAACAGCGCCGTGATTCCACCCGCTTCGTGCTCGCTGTTGAGGTAGGAGAAAGAGCCCGTGTTGAAGAACGCGGGAGAAGAGGTCACATCATAGGGGTAAATGTCCGCCAACCGCCCCGAAGGATTGACCTTGCCCACCAGCGCGTCAGCCACGGCGTTCAGCCCTGTCGAGCCTGGGCCGCCGATCCACAGGGCCGCTTTGACGCCCGAGTCGTCCAGGAATCCCAGATTCATCGGACTTGAAGAATTCACCAGGACGACGACATTTCCGAAGTTTTCACTCACGTACGCCACCAAGGCTGACTCGTCGTCGGTCAACTGCAGGTAGTGTGTGCCTGCCTTGCCGCCCGCGTAGCCTGCCATGTCCAAAGGCATGTCAGCGCCCTCACCACCGTTGCGTGAGATGACGAGGAGGGCAGTGTCGGAATAGGTCTTGGCGCGGTCCAAGACGCCCGAGTCGATATCGGCGGGCGCAATCTCGGGGATGGAGTAATCGCCGCCCAGCATATTGAGGACACTGCCTTGGGCGCGTTCGCCGTTCTTACCAGCATAGAAGTCCGACAGTTCAGTGTTGACGCTCAGCCCAGCCTGTGCCAGCGCGGCGTTGAGGGTGACGTTCTTAGATTCGTCCGACGAACCAGAGCCCGAGCCGCCGTAGACGATGAGTCCCGCCGAATAGCCGAACACATTGACCTTGTCATCTTTCAGCGGCAGCGCATCCCCATCATTCTTCAGGAGAACCAGTCCCTCGGCTTCGAGTCGGTAGGTCATGTCTTTGGAACTGGTGGCCAAATCCGCAGAAATGGTGACGCCAGTTCTACCCAGCAGTTGGTTCACCAGCAGCGGAAGTGCGCCGACCGCGATGTTGAGAATCATCACCACGAGCAGGGCTAGCGAAAGGAGAATGGTTCCGACAATGGCAATATGCTTGTGCTTCACCGCCCGAAAGACTGTCGCCGCAATGATCCAGACGGCAGCGATGATGGCGAGGTTCCTCACCAAGGCGGCTGTGAATCGGACGTTGTATCCCAGTGGGTCCGGCCACACCAAGGCGACCAGCGCGATGACTCCCAAGATGCACGGCACCAGCCACCCCGCCCAGCGAATGATTTTCGACTCTGAAAACTTGTTCATGGCAATCCTTCTGACTCCGGCCCCCTTTGGCCTCATTCGCATACTATTCGGCTGGGAAGCGTCCGTGAATACTTTCTGCGCAACCTGTCGGATTTACCGCATAGATTGCGCCGGACTCACGAGGCGTCCGGCAGGGGTATGAGCAGGTTGAGCACGAACCAACCATCGCTGGTCTCGACCGACATCGTGCCGTCGTACTTCTTCACCATCGCTCGGATGCTCTTCAGCCCGTAGCCGTGATAGTCGCTGTCTGTCTTCGTGGTCACCGGCAAACCATCGTGGAAGTCGACACCGCCCTCGAAGTAGTTCTCAATCTTGATGATGAGGAAATCCTTCTGGCGCGCCACGGTCAGGCAGATCAGGCGCTTCTTCTCGTCTGCCAGCTTCTCCGAGCTTTCAATGGCATTGTCGAGAGCGTTTCCGAAGAGAACGCAAATGTCCATGGCGTCGATGAAGTCCAACAGCGCCCCGTCCGCCACGCAGGTCAGAGAGATACCTTCGCTGCGACAGTACAAGGACTTGCTGGTCAAGATGGTGTCCAGTATGGGGTTGCCCGTCTTGTTCTGTGCTTCATGCACGCTGATCTTGCGCTCCATATCATCCAGAAATGCCTCCCTGGCCGCAGCGTCCGGTTCCGCCCGCAAGGCCGCTATCTGGTGCTTGAGGTCATGGTGCTTCTGATTGATGATCTCGACGGACTCCTTGTACGTCTGGTATTGGGCGGACTGGGCGCGCAAGACTCCGCTGATTGCGGCCACCTCGGACTCGGCCCGATGCTCTCTGCACATGGTGTAATGGGCGTACAAGATGGCCAGACCGCCAAGGTCCACGACCGTGCGAATGTTCATGATTTCGCGTCCGTAAGCGCTAGAGAATGGTGTTGCGATGGTCACGTAGCTCAGATTGCTCAGGGCGAACACGGCGACGCCCATGGCGATGGCCGAAACCAGTTCTCTCGTCGAGGCGTTCAACTTCCTGCCATGTTCGGCGAATTGCCTCTCTAGGACGAAGAACACGCCAAAGGTGGCCGCGTACACGCCGACAAGGAAAGGCACCCCAGGCAAGAACGCGCCCGAAGCCTCGTGGGGCCAGATGAAGTACTGAACCTGCCACTCGAAGGAGGCAGCGAACTCGGCGGCGATGAACGCCCTGACGCAATGGTAGGCGCAATCTTGAAGACTGATGCCGGCCACAGCCTTGATGAAAGCGAACATCAGCCCAACTGACACACCCATCACCGGGAGCCAGAAGCCGACGGGGAGGTCGTTCGTGAGATACAACCATGCCGCCTGCACGATGAGGGCGACGCCAGCCACGGCGACGAATCTCACGCAACGCACTTTCCGCGCGAAGACTAAGACCACAATGAGCCAGGCCAGCCACTCGGCGATGGCGGTGTAGAAACGCGGAATGTCGGGAGCCAGCTCAATCATCGCAAGGTTCCCCCGACGTACGCAGCCAGTTGCTCCATGAAGGCGGCCTTTCGTGGGCGGCTCAGGACGAGCGACTCTCCCCGCACCACAGCACTGCCATCACGGATGCCGTCGACGTGGCGCAGATTGAGTAGGTAGCAGTTATTGCCACGAGCGAAGCCTGCTTCAGCCAGCCTGGCTTCCATCTCTTTCATCGTTCCCACCGTCGTCACCTGACCTTCCGCAGTGTGGAAGACGAGATTGTGGCCACGACTCTCGATGTAGTAAATGTCGGCGACATCGACTTTCGCGGAGCCGTGGCTGACGTTGAGCGTGATGTACATGCTGGCGCGCTTCCTCATCCGGGCAACAGCGCGGTCGAGACGTTGGCTGAAGGCGAAGTACGTGACTGGCTTCATGACGTAGTCCAGGGCCTCAACGGCATAGCCGCGAATGGCATACTGGGCCATATTCGTGATGAAGATGATGACGACTTCTGGGTCAGTTTGGCGAATCTGTTCCGCAGCCGTCATCCCATCGGTCACAGGCATTTCGATGTCCATGAGGATGATGTCGAAGCCAGCCTTGTAGTCTTCCAGCAGGAGAGCGCCATCGGTGTAGGCAGTCACGCGCATGTCCATGCCGCGCTCGTTCTTGAATCGCGCCAGATACTCAAGGAGGGAGGACATGTATTCTTCAGAGTCCTCAACAACAGCAATGTTCAGCAGCAAGAGCGGCCTCCGCCCCGATGAATTAGTTAGGTGCTGGTGAGCTTAGCAGGCGTGGCGGAGAGTTTCTGTGGCAAACAAAAGTACGGGGCCGCGATGGCGACCCCGTACCTGTAGTTTCTGCTATCACGCAGCCGTGGTGACTTTCAGAGCAGGAATGCTCGTCACGTTGAGGCGGCGCTTGAAGACCCAGTAGCTCCAAATGACGTAAGCCAAGACAATCGGCACCATGATGGCGGCGAAGATCGTCATGAGCTTGAGCGTCAGCGGAGAACTGGCGGCGGTCGTGATATCCAAGGACACCGGACCCTTGTTGACGGCGTTGTTGAAGCCCAATCCAGGATAGAAGTGGGAGAAGAACATCACCATCAGCAACACGATGCTCAGGCCGGACCCGATGAACGCGAGGCCGTCACGGCCCTTGAAGTTCATGAACCAGCCGAAGCCGAGAGCCACAATCGCCAGAACACCGACGACCCAGGCCACGATGCGCAGCAAGGGGAGTTGACCAGGCAGCGAGTAGGCAATATTGCCCCACACCACGAAGACCGCGAGCAGGACGATTGCGGCGATGCCGAGAATCACGGCGAACGACGACGCGCGCTTGTGCACTTCGTCCTTCGTCTTCAGCGACACGAAGTGAGCACCGTGGGTCAGGAACAAGGTCACGAACAGCAGTCCACCGATGAGGCAGAACGGCATGAACAGGCCCCAGAAGGTCCCCGAGTACAACGGAATGTTCTCGCCAAAGGTGTTGGTCGCTTCCGAGTTCACGGGCAGGCCCTTGAGGAAGTTCGCGAAGCCGACACCGAACACGAGAGCGGGCAGGAACGCACCAATGGCATTCAGCCAGTCCCAGGTGTACCTCCACGTGATGGAATCTCTCTTGGAGCGATACTCCATAGCGACGCCACGCAGGATGAGGCCGACGAGGACGAGGAACAGCGGGAGGTACAACCCTGAGAACAGGGTCGCATACCAACCGGAGAAAGCGGCGAAGGTCGCACCACCAGCGGTGAGCAGCCACACTTCGTTACCGTCCCAGTGAGGGCCAATGGTGTTGAGGACCACGCGACGGGTCTGGTCGTTCTTTCCGCCAAGGAAAGGCACCAGCATGGACACGCCAAAGTCAAAGCCTTCCAGGACGAAGAAGCCGATCCAAAGAACTGCCACCAGAATCAGCCATACCACCTGCAAGATGGATGGGCTCTGTGCGGGAACAGTGAGATCAAAGATAGTCATGACTCATACCCTTTCCTAGTAGGCGAACGAGAGCTCTTCGCCCTCGGACTTGACGGATACGACGACTTCATCGGGCAAGCCGATCTTGATGAACTTCAGCAAGAGACCAACCTCCACAACAGCACCAGCCGCGTAAATCAGCGTGTACAGCGCCATCGACAGAATCACCGAGAAGGTGCTCACTGTCGGGGAGACTGCGGCCGCCACGGGCAGGACGCCATTGACGATCCAAGGCTGACGACCCATCTCGGTGAAAATCCAGCCGAAGGAGTTGGCGATCAGCGGAAGCAACGGGAGGGCCACCGCGATGGCTGTCCAGATCGGCTTCGGAGCAGGGATCTTGTCCTTGCGAGTCACGATGAGCAAGAGGATGCCACCCAGAATGGCCAGGCATCCAACGGCGATCATGATACGGAAGCTCCAGAAGGTGACAGCCGTCGACGGGATGATCTCGTCCTGGATATCCGTGACCTTGGTCAGATCAGACTCGAACTTGTAGTCTCCCAACTTGCTGACATCCTGCTGGAGCTGGTTGCCAGGCACCGCTGTATTAGTGGCGGAATCCCATTGGAGGAAGCCGGACTCAGCGTATTGCGCTTCAAGTTCAGGGATGGACTGAACATGATCAGTTCCATACAGCCAATTGAGGAAACCGGGGAACAGGTCCACACCGGGGAGAAGCTGGAAGGGAGCCTTCCCATCCGGGAAACTCTCCTGGATGTTCTCGGCGGCTGCCATCTTGGTGGGCTGGGTCTCGACCATGGTCTTGCCCAAGAGGTCACCAGTAACGACAACGGCGAGGCCCGCGACGATGAGCACCCACGCGCCGAGCTTGAGGCCCTTGCGGTAAGCGGTCAGGTCAGAGGTCTTCTCAGGATTCTCCTTGTTGGCCTTGATGAGACGATAGAACGCGACGGCGGCCATGAAGGCACCGGCGGTCACGAAACTCGCGGCGATTGTATGCGGCCATTGGGTGAGGAACACCGGGTTGGTCAGCAGCGCGACAAAGTCGTTCAATTGTGCGCGACCATTGACATAAATAGCCCCGACCGGGTTCTGCATCCATGCGTTCGCAGCAATGATGAAGATGGAGGAGATGAACGTGCCTGCTGCGCCCAACCAAATGGTCGCGAGGTGAACACCCTTGGACAAGCGATCCCAACCGAAAATCCACATCCCAAGGAACGTGGACTCTAGGAAGAACGCGATGAGAGCCTCCAGAGCGAGAGGAGCACCGAAGATATCGCCCACAAAGCGCGAATACTCCGACCAGTTCATACCGAACTGGAACTCCTGCACGATCCCGGTGACGACCCCCATGGCGAAGTTGATCAGGAAAAGCTTCCCGAAGAACTTCGTCAACCGAAGATAGGCATCATTGCCTGACCTGACCCAAATGGATTGCAGCACAGCGGTCAGCACACTCAGAGCGATCGTCAACGGGACGAACAAGAAGTGATAGACCGTGGTGATGCCAAATTGCCATCGGGCGACTGTATCCGGACTCATGTAGCGAACCTACCCGCTTTTGGCAGCCCTTGGCAAGAATTTTCTCACTATTTGTCCTTGTACGGGGTACATCGTTACCAAATCGTAATCTGGAACTCCTCCATGCACAGCAAACAACAAGGATGTCGCAATGAAATACTGGAGAATGGGGGCCCGGACAGACAATCTCGCGACAGTAGCACTAGTGAAAAAGTGACAGTCGTGTCATTTTGGCGAGAGAGGGGGGGTCGGGGGTCAGCGGTCCCATGC
>JAISJO010000062.1 GCA_031261485.1 Propionibacteriaceae bacterium
TCAATCCGATAAGGTTGTTCTTCGGTTGAAACCCATGGGGTATGGGGTAATTGGCAGCCCAACGGATTCTGGTTCCGTTAGTCTAGGTTCGAGTCCTAGTACCCCAACGCAGGCCGAGCCACAAGCGACCAAAGGGAGCTTGTGACGGCGAGATAGGCGGCGCAAGACCGCAACGTGTTGCGGGGATTGCGGCGGCTAGCTCGACGTAGAGCGGACGTAGGCCGCTCGTGCGAGGCCCAGGAAGGGGTTGAGCGGTGCGAAGCACCGCGAACACCCCAACCGAGCCACATTTCGAGCGTCGCAAGCGGCGCAAGTCCAAGTCGGAACCTTCCGAACGAAGCCATACAACCGACGCAACTTCTGAACCGAACCGTGCCCTTCCCCCCAGATTCCCCGAATCCCACCCCGTCTGCTAAACTCATTATCCGCGCGTAAGCGCCTGGCCCCGTTGTGTAGCGGTCAAGCACGCCGCCCTCTCACGGCGGTAGCGAGGGTTCGAATCCCTTCGGGGCTACTCTTGAGATTGTGGTCGGAGCGAAGCTCCGGCCACTTTTGTTTCCTGCGACATTTCGAACTCGGGATTCGAACCCGCGAGGGTCAAGCCGTCAAGGAGGAAGCCACGATTGGCTTCCGAGTCGGCTTGCGCGAGGAGTCCTGAAGGGAACCGGAGCGGGGCGGATTCCCAGAGGGAAGACGCGCGAATCCCTTCGGGGCTACTCTTGAGATTGTGGTCGGAGCAAGGCTCCGGCCACTTTTGCTTGCTGGCACGTGTTTCACTCGGGAATTCGGTCCCATTCTCCTTTCCAAAGACTGGATTCACTAGGGATAAGGGCCATGAGATACCCCTATTATTCTCAGGTCTAGAGGCTGTAGGATGTCCCCAACCGAAAGGGATAGATATGGCCGACTACTCTGATTACTCCTTTGCTGCGCGAGCTGCGCAGGACCCTTCGACCCATCCGAATGGACTCTCGGAGATCGCGCAGCGCTACCCGACTCTGAGGGCGACTGTCGCGGCGAATCCGGCCACTTTCCCCGAATTGCTGAGTTGGCTCGAGGCGCAGGGCGACCCTGAGGTGGCAAGGGTGGTCGCATGGAGAAGGGCGAACCCAGTGGCTGCCCCACCTGTCCAGCCATCCACGCCCGCTGCCCCGGCCACCCCAACATATCCTCAGACTCCTCAAACTCCAGCCACCCCCGCCACTCCATACCCTCAAACTCCTGCTACCCCCGCAGGTGCCTATCCTGCAAGGTCCGGCGACCCACGCGACCAGGGCTTTGTCCCACAGGCGCCAACGATCCAGCAGATCCCCTACGGTGGTGCCCAAACATACCCCGGCGCTCAGCCTGCCTATGGCGCGGCACAGCACCAGTATGGTCAGGCGTGGGGCACGGCACCGACTCCGCCCAAGAAGAAGAAGGGCTGGGTCATTCCGGTGATCATCGTCGGAGTCCTTGTCGTCGTCATTGGCGTGATCTTTGCCATTGTCGAGTTGGCCGGTGACTCTGATCCTGTGGTCACCCCGTCTCCGAGCCAGTCCACGACCGCTTCGACGACACCAGCACCGTCTCCCACTCAGTCAGCGACTCCTACCAAGACCTCTACGCCCACCAATACGGTCACAGAGACTGCGGGCGCTTTCGACTTGCATGTCGGAGACTGCCTCATCTCCTCTGACCTTGGCGATTCGTTCTCGTCGGTTCCGCGCGTGCCCTGCAGCCAAGCCCATGACACTGAGATCACTGAGATTTTCGATGTCAGTCTCAGTGGGGACTACGATGAGGACGCAGTCGATGATGCGGCTGGGCAGCGCTGCGAGACAGCCATTGCGGACTACGTGGGCCCAGACTGGAGGTCTCTCAATTTGGACTGGAATTACTTCTCGCCAACGGCAGGCTCCTGGGCCAAGGGCGACCGAGAAGTCGACTGCATTTTGTCCAGCATGGAGGATGGGTTAGTCCTGACTTCGTCAATGGAGGGTGCGGCACGCTGACAGCAACCGAGGCAACTCAGGTGCTTCGTTGTGCATGAGTGGTGCTCGGCGCCTCATGCCCCAGAACTGGGTTTCTCGCCGTTGCGCAGGCCAAGGTACTGCAGGACGAGGTCTGCGAAGAGGTAAACAGCGCACAGAACTTGTCCAACAACCGTCACCTGCAAATCGAGGTTGTTGATACCTTGGTTGGCGAACCAGAAGACTCCCCATGTGACCAGCACCACACCAACCAAGATGTACCCCACGACCCTCAACTGACGACCGCGGAAACTCACACGCAAAGCGGGAATGAATGTCGCTGCCAGCAGGGCAAGGATGGACAGCGGTTTGAGAAGGATGCCCACTGCCAGGATGATGAGCAGGGGGATGTACGCCGCAGTGAACAGGTCTTTGGCCGCGACTGGACGGGGTTGTGCAACGGGAGGTCCACTGGGCGCAGGGTATGCGGCGGCAGGTTTGTTGTTCGTCGGCATGGACGCGACAATGGCAAAAGGCTGGGTAGGGTCGCGGTCCTCACGCCCGGCTGATTCCACGGATGTCAGCGAAGACGCGACCACAGAAAAAGCCAGGCTGGGGTCACGGGTCGCCACGGTGGAGGAACTTACCTGGTCCAAAGGTATCCCGGCGGTTGCGGTGTACTCCAGGGGCCCGGTGACGGGTGGCTCGGGAGGAAGGGCCGGGGCAGGTTCGGCAGCCAGACTTATGCCGCTGGCTGGCTCGGCGAAGGCTTGTGGGCGCTCCTGAGGTGCGTATCTCGGTCCGTCTCGCCATGTTGCCATAGGACGATTGTACCCGCAGTGGGGTTTCTCCCTCGGGGTTGACGCAACCACCAGTCGTACCGCATGCGGCAAGCACATATAGTGAAGCCAGCGCCATCGTGCGTTGCATGTGTTGTTGGCACTTTTCCTTGTTGGGAAGTATACTAAGCACGTCAAGGAGAAAGGGAGGCAAGATGCCCACAGGAAAAGTGCGTTTCTATGACGAGACAAAAGGCTTCGGGTTCATCGCCAAAGACGGCGGTGGCGATGTGTACGTGCGCGCGTCGGTTCTTCCCGCAGGTGTCACAACTCTCAAGCCCGGACAGAAAGTCGAGTTCGGCCTGGCCGAAGGGCCGAAAGGGGAACAGGCGCTGAGTGTGACGTTGGTGGAAGTCCCGGAGTCTTTGTCGAAGGCTCGGCGCAAATCAACGGAGCAATTGACTGTCATTACCGAGGATCTCATCAAATTCCTCGACACGATTGGCAACGGATACCGCAGAGGACGCTACCCCGAAGCGCGGACAGCCGAAAAACTGGCCTACGCTTTGCGCGGCTTCGCAGACGAACTGGAACTCTAAATGGTGGGCACCGTGGACACAGTCGGCGCGGAATCGGTCGACTTGGCGCGAGAGGCCGCCGAGGTTGAAGGTCCAGGCCAAGTGGGGGAGCACCTCGGTGTGGTTGCTGAGGGCGAGAGAGTCGTCACCCACGCTTTCGAGTGCCTCCATCCAGGCTACATAGGCTGGCATTGGGCCGTGACGCTGGTGCGTGTCCCTCGGGCCAGGACGGCGACGGTCAACGAGGTCGTCCTTCTGCCAGGAGAAGGGGCGCTCCTTGCGCCGACCTGGATTCCGTGGAGCGAGAGGATCGCGCCAGGGGATGTTGGGCCGGGCATGCTCATGGCAACGCCTGACAATGACCCTCGTTTGGTGCCTGGCTATGTCGCGGGTGCTGATCCGAAGACGCCCGATGAAGCCATCGAGATTCGCGCCGTCGTGCGGGAATTAGGGTTGGGCCGTCAGCGTGTGCTGAGCAAAGAAGGCAGGGACCAGGCAACTGATCGCTGGCTGGCGACGAACGGCCCTGATCAACCCGAAGCGCGGCAAGCTCCGGCTCCCTGTTCGTCTTGTGGGTACTTCATTCGTTTGCGTGGTGAGCTTGGCGCAGGTTTCGGCGCATGTGCAAATGTATATTCCCCGTCAGATGGGCATGTCGTGAGCATCGACCATGGCTGTGGGGCGCATTCCGATGTGGTGGAGGAACGTCGCGGCATCGAACTGCCGCCGGTCCTATGGGATGACGCCGCTGATTCGGGGGAATCACTCTTCGACTAGGGAAGTGCTGACTAGTCCTGTCCGCGGTCCCCTTAGGGCCCTGGGTGCGGTGCTTTACCCAGTCGCGGTTCTTTACCCAGAAGAATGCCTATTCTTTATTGTCTCTTGCTGCTTGTTCTCTCTTTACCGCGCGATTGCGATGCCATGCGGTGTAGCAAATGAGAGCACCACCCAGGGCGGTTCCAACGAACAAAATGGACGGCCATGGTGGCGGGAAACTCCACATGAGCGAAGCGACGAGGAGCAGACCGAACATGACTGTACCGACGACAGACGCAGTGAACCCGGAAGCATCCAGAGGAGCGACGGGAGCCTGTTGGAGGAGCGGGCGATCAGTGTCAGACATGGCATCTTAGAATACCCCACCTACGAGCGATGCTGATCATGGACAGAATGGCGCTACGGCCCTGCCACAGACTAATCTAGGCGGCATGGTTCAGAAATCTCCGAAGGCTGTCGTGAGCGCGCCACCTTCCTCTTCCTCTCATTCCGCTTCAGGACCCCGTGGCCTCGATCAGTTCTTCAAGATCTCAGCGCGGGGTTCTTCTGTGACCCGAGAAGTGCGTGGCGGTTTCGTCACGTTCTTCTCCATGGCTTACATCATTGCCCTCAACCCAATCATTCTTGGCACGACCACCGACATGAATGGCAACCTGATTTCCGGGCTGCCGCTGGCTGAAGGCGCCAACATTCCGATCACAATGGGCATGGTGGCTGCGGCTACTGCTGTCGTGGCTGGCGTCATGACACTCCTCATGGGTGTCATTGGCCGGTTCCCCGTCGCCCTGGCTGCCGGCTTGGGCATCAACGCACTCGCCGCCTACACTTTGGCTCCCACGATGACCTGGGGCCAGGTCATGGGCCTCATCGTGTGGGAAGGCATCATCATTACTATCCTTGTGTTGACCAAGTTCCGCAAGGCTGTGTTCAACGCCGTTCCCAAGTCGCTGCGTACAGGAATCTCGGTCGGCATCGGCCTGTTCATCGCTCTGATTGGCCTAGTGGACGCTGGATTCATCCGCAAGGGCTCCCAGATGGGTGAGCTCGGCATCGGCGGGTCCGTCATCGGTTGGCCGCTCTTGGTCTTTGTCGTTGTCCTTGTGGCCCTCATCATCATGTGGGTCAAGAAGGTCAAGGGAGCCATGCTCATCGCGATCATCGGCGGCACAATCTTCGCAGTCGTGCTGGAACTCATCGTCAAAGTCGGCGGCTCGGTCAATGCGGATGGCTCCGCCAATGACACTGGCTGGAGGCTGAACGTTCCTCAGTTGGCGACGGACCAGTCCTGGTTGCCCAACCTGGAGTTGCTGAAGTTCTGGGACCACGTCGACATGATTGGCGCCTTCCATTCTGACTTCAAGTCATGGGCCATTGTCATTCTCACCATTCTCGCCCTGATGCTGGCCGACTTCTTCGACACCATGGGCACCATCGTCGCCATTGGCAAGACTGGCGAGCTTCTCCAGGAAGACGGCAACCCGCCGCGCACCCAAGAGATTCTGCTCGTCGACTCGATCGCGGCTGCTGCTGGTGGTCTGTTCTCGACATCGTCCAATACGTCGTACATCGAGTCCGCTTCGGGCGTCTCGGATGGCGCGCGTACTGGCCTTGCGAACATTGTCACTGGTTGTGCGTTCCTCGTTGCCACCTTCATCACACCTCTGGTCAATCTGGTTCCGTCGGAAGCTGTTGCGCCTGTGCTCGTGGTCGTTGGCTTCCTGATGCTCCAGCAAATCACGGATATCGACTGGGAGAACCTTGAAGTGGCTATCCCGGCGTTCTTCCTTGTCACCATGATGGCGTTCACGTACTCCATCACAGTCGGCATGGGTTTGGGCTTCATCGTCTACCTCGTCATCAAGGCAGTCAAGGGCAAGGGCAAGGATGTCAACGCGCTGCTTTGGGTGATTGGTGTGCTGTTCTTGGTCTACTTCATGCAGGGCCTCATCATGCAATGGATCAGCTAGCCGATTCGCCTAGTAGGTATCGTGGACAAGGGCCTCGGGAAACCGGGGCCCTTTGCCATGCCCGTCACGACGGATATGGGGTGAGTGTACGCACTCAGCTGGGGGACCACCACGCGATGAGGTCGGGGGCTTCTCTGCCGTCACTGGCCGCTTGGTCGGCATACTGCGAGAAGTGTTGGGTGAAGGCCATGACGGAGGTCACAAAGGGGCGGGAGGACTCTTCCAGTTCTTCGGCATTCTCGGCCCAGGTTTGGTTCAGAGTCGCCACGAGTCGGTAAGGGAGGTAACCAGCCGCGTGCGAATCGCACGGACGCAGAGGGATGTCGAGCGAACGGCCCCACAAACGCCTGATGCCCACGTCGTAGGGAATCCCTGCCCGTCCCAGGTCGAAGTCCAGCGTTTCCAATTCGGCGGGAGTAAGGCCGATGTCGGCATGCGCCAGCGCGGAAGCGTCCAACCAGGCGCACAGGATCGCCCAAGAGGCACTGAGGCGGTCGGTGGCGGTGAATCTGCCCGAGAGCAGGGCCTCAACGTCCATCCTGTTGGGCACGCCGGGCGTGATGACGGGCATCGGCGGATTCTTGCGGGTCAGAGGACCAATCTTGGACAAGAGGCCGCGCGAGACGGGCGTGGAAGGGATAAGGGGGGCCGCGACATCACGAAGCCGGTCCATCTCCTCGGGGATTCCGAGGAAGAACTGCCGTACTTCACCAGCCGACAGCGCCCACAAGCGCAACTGTGTGCTCATGTCACGAGACTATCGTCTTTTTGGCCTGAGGGAAGCACTGACTGGTGGCCACTTCAACTGTCATTCTGCGCTTAGTCGCAGAATCCACGCCTGTCAGATGGATACTGCGACTTCGCGCAGCATGACGAAATGGGGAAACCAGTGGTTCCTCAGGGAATCATTGATTGATCATCCACTTCCCTTTGGCATTGCGCGAGTCGTCGGCACTTCCCTAGGCTGGGGCCATGAGCCACGTCATTGACACGACCGAAATGTACTTGCGCACGGTGTACGAACTCCTGGAGGAGGGTGTGCCACCCCTGCGAGCGCGCATCGCAGAGCGTATGCAGCACTCGGGGCCGACGGTGTCCCAGACGGTGGCCAGGATGGAACGTGACGGCTTGCTGACCGTCCATGAGGACCGACGCATCCTGCTGTCCGCCGAAGGGGAACGACTCGCGGTACAGGTCATGAGACGTCATCGTCTGGCCGAACGTCTTCTCGTCGATGTCATCAAGTTGGAATGGGCGCAGGCCCACGACGAGGCGTGCAAGTGGGAACACGTCGTGGGCGAGGCCGTGGAAGCCAAGTTAGTGACTCTCTTGAACGACCCAGTGGTCAGCCCTTTTGGGGCGCCGATTCCTCGGCAGGGGGAGTCAGTGGAGACATCCATTGCTCGTTTCCGAGAAGGTGCTGGGCCCTTGGGACAGTCCTTGGGCGTGCAAGTCCGTCTCGTGCGGATTGGGGAGTACCTGCAGCGTGACATTGACGCCCTGGAGGCCTTGTGGGAGGCAGGAATCGTCCCCGAGACGACACTGACAGCCGAGTGCGATGACACCAAGCTGACCCTGTACGCAGGGGACAATCGGTGTGCGCTGGACGCCGTGTGGGCCGACCAGCTCTTCGTCGCGGTCTGAGAGTCGGGCTAGGCTGCCGCGCCCTCAGCCTCTTTGGCGTTGTCAGCGTCAAGGCTCTTGAGGTCGAAGTCCTTGAGTTTGCCGACAATGTCGCGCAACTCGGCTTTCGGCAGGGCGCCAGGAACGGCCAGGAGAAGGTTGCCGCCCTTGAAGAACAAGGTCGTGGGGATGCTCT
>JAISJO010000072.1 GCA_031261485.1 Propionibacteriaceae bacterium
CGTCCTCCGGTATGTGGGGACCCCCCGCGCCGGGCGCGGCGGGGTTGGGAAGTGGCCCGTTTTGTCCGACATCCTGTCTTTATGTCGTTCCGGAGTTCATGTCCCACCGGGCGCGAGAGTCACTAGTGCTCAGCAGAGTCCAACTTTGGCCTACTTCGTCCTGTCGCGGGGATCGTACGCGGAGTTGGATCAAAGATGGCTCATTATCGGCCCGGAATCGGGCGTACTTTGAGCCAAGTTCGACCGCTACCCCAGAAATCGCACGGATTAGGCCAAAGTTCGCCAAGGAGGCAGCGAGCAACTGGTGTCGGCAACCCATCCCTGCGTCACGTGTCTCGCTCCGCAGGCCGCGTCCGGTGTCGGCGGACCCCCAAACACCGGATGACACAGGGGGAAGCGCTGACCAATCCACATCGTCATTCTGCGCGGAGTCGCAGAATCCATCTGACAAGAGTAGATTCTGCGACTCCGCGCAGAATGACGGTACAAATCCATCAAGTGGGCTCTACGCCAGTAACGACAACTCTCCGTTGCGAATCGCTGCGAAATACTGCTCGGCGACTGCTGTGGGGACCGCTTCGGGGTCGGTCCAGGACGCTTCGAGGCATATCTGAACAACCGACATAGCGAGGTACGCGGCAAGTACCGCGCGCGGTTCGGTTGGTTTCATGCCCATCCGGTCGGCCACCGCACGTACAAGAGCGGCTTGCTCCTGGCTGTACACATCCCACAAACCGGCCCGCGCAATGGGGGCCGCCTCCACCAGACGGCGCAGCTGGGCGACGAAATCGGCCTCGACTTCGACCTGACGAAGGTAGTCGAGGACGACCTGACGCAGGGACTCCAGGATGGGTTCACCGGCTGGCCGAGTGGCCAAACCCGCAGCCAGGTGGTCATTCCATTGCGCCACCGGGGTCAAGAGCAGGTCCACCTTAGAGGGGAAGTAGCGGTAAAGCGTGCTTGTGCCAACCTCGGCGGCGGCGGCCACCTCTTCCATGGTGGCGCCGTCGTACCCCTCGCGTTCGAAGAGGTCGAAGGCGGCCTTGAGGATGGACCGGCGTGTACGCTCCGCTTTGACTTCGCGCAACCCCATGGCTGGCTCCCTTCTGCCCGACTCGTTCCGGGAACCACTGATTGTTGACCCAATTCTCTGTCATTCTGCGCGAAGTCGCAGAATGACAACTCGGCTAACTCAGCGTTACTTGCCCATGTCTCTTGTCGTTGTCGGCTCTATTTATCGCTTCCAATTGAGATAATGTTACCATATGGTAGTGAACTACCGGATTTTGATGATGTACAACGTCCTCCGACTCCTACTGAGCCGGAAGGCGAAGAAGACCGACCCCCGCTGGGATGCCGCTGGGCTCGAACAGCCTGCCCAGGCGATATTGTCCCAAGTCAGCCAGGCACAGGAACTGCTAGCGGCGGTTGCGCCACTCACAGAAGAGAAGCTGATCTTTGCCCGTCGTCTCATGGCCAAGGCCGGACCTCGCCCCAAGGCGGCTCCACCCGAGGTCGGGCGTGTCGAGGATGTCGCCATTCCCGTCGCGGACGCCGACTCCATCACGGCCCGCCTCTATTACCCTGTTGGACCCGGCCCGTTCCCGTTGCATGTCTTCTTCCACGGTGGGGCTTTCATTTTCGGAGCCGCCACGGACGCCGACACCGACTCGTACATGCGTGTGCGCTGTCGTGAGGCCGAGACAGCAGTACTCAATGTTGATTACCGACTGGCTCCTGAGCACCGCTTCCCGGTTGGTGTCGAGGACTGTTATTCCGCGCTGACTTGGGCTGTTGATCATGCCGAACAACTGGGAATCAACCCGTCGAAGGTAAGCGTGGGCGGAGTGTCTTCCGGCGGCAACATGGCAGCGGCCGTGGCCCTCATGGCCCGAGACCGAGGCGGACCAGTCCTGCTGGGCCAGGTTCTGGAGATTCCGGGCACGGACCTGACCAAGAACTCCACGTCCTGGCGTGACGACTCAATCAAGGACACCACCCGAGAAGCGGACCTTGCCCTTATCGACTTCTATTTGGGCAAGCCAGAAGACATTACCCACCCCTATGCTTCGCCACTCTTCGCCGAATCCCTTGATGGTGTCGCGCCTGCCTACGTCATGTCAGCCGAGTTCGACCCCCGGCGAGAAGAGTCCGAGGCGTACGTCGCCCGACTCCAGGAGGCCGGTGTGGAGGCCGTTGCCCGGACCATGAAGGGCCATGTACACGGGTCTTACGCCTTGTACGACTCATGGCCCCCGGCGAGAGCCTGGCAACAGGAAGCGAACGCCGTCATCCGCCGCCTCAATTTGCAGACTCCCGGCAGCGCCTTCGAGGGTTGGGAATCGTTCGTCGCATAGCCCAGCCCGCTACACTTGGGATATGTCCATCGGCCCTATCATTGCAGTATCGGTTTTCTTGTGTGTGGTCTTCGTATTGATTGTTGTTGGCCTGGTGCTGGGGATAGCGGGGTCCAGAGGACGCCGACAACGTCGCCTCAACATGAAGGCTCCTTTGCTCAACTCTCCGGCAAGAGTAATTGACAAACGCACAGCGGTTGCTGGAAGCGGCGGGGAGTATGCTTCCACGTCCACGTCGTACTTTGTCACGTTCGAATTACCCGACGGCCAGCGCCTGGAGTTGGCAGTCGATGGCCATGTGACGGGCCAAATCGTCGCTGGGGACGCGGGTACCCTGTACTGGCAAGGGACATGGTTCAAAGGTTTCCAGCGCGAGATTCTGCGGTAAGGTCCGCGAGGCGGGTGGCCGGTTTGCACAGCCAGACTGCTAGGCTGTGGCAGTCAACAGCAAGGAGGCGCATGCCATGATCAACATTATCCGTACTTCCGCCGTGGAACTTTCGACCATTCCGGCAATCGCGTACAAACAGAAGTTGGCGTCCGGTGGGGCGGGCCTCAAACTCCTTCGCCTCGATCAGGATGCCTCCGCCGTGTTTACCCTGAACAAGCGTGATGGTTTCCCCATCCCCTATGGGAAGGTGGACGCTGAACTTTTCCCCAGCGAGGCCGTTGACGAAGCGCAAGACATGACTATGGGCCTGCCCTATTCATCGCGCGGCAAGATTAAAGTGTCGGTGTTCGAGCAGGCGAGGGAAGCCGAGGATGTCACCGAAACTGAAGTGGACGCCATCGACTTGGTGGACAGCCCCGAGTACGAGGCCATCATTGGCCGTTACACTGACGAAAAGGGAAAGATCAACTACCAGTTGATGAACAAGGACTTCATCCAGTTTGCCGCCAAGAGCAAGATAGTGGGGAACATGGTGGGAGATCGGGCGTCTGAGGATGAGATTCTCACGTACATCGTCAAGAACCGTGCCGCCTTCCTGGCCAATTCCAAAGACACACTCAGCGACGGGGAGACTCTGGCCCTGATTGAGACGCTGGATGAAATCGACATTCGCGGTGCTTTCAAGGAATTGAAGTTGTACATCCGGCGCATGCTGGCTCACAAGTAAGTACTCGCGGCGGCGGGCCGAAGGGCAGGCTCAGCAGAGGTGTCCTGGAGAAGTGCTGATGAACACATCTCGTCATGCTGCGCGAAGTCGCAGTATCCATGTGACAGGCGTAGATTCTGCGACTCCGCGCAGAATGACAGAGAATATGGTCAACTATCAGTAGTTCCCTCGGGCTTGCCCACGCGAGGCCTCTGCTGGGATAACGGTCCACATGCTCCCGCTACACTGGAAGCATGGCCGCTGTCTCAATCACCGTAATACTGGTCGTCTTCGTCGCACTCATCGCACTGATCGTTGTTGGTGTCGTCCTGTCGGGCTCGAAAGCGCGCCGAGAACGTCAATTCAACATGAAAGCCCCCTTGGTCAACTCTCCAGCAAGAGTAGTTGACGAGCGCTCGGCGATTACCGGAACCAGTGGGCAGTACGGTGGTTCCACCTCCACGTCGTACTTCGCCACTTTCGAGTTGCCCGATGGCCAGCGCCTGGAGTTCGCCATTGATGGTGTGGCGGCTGGTCAAATTGTGGCTGGCGACACAGGGACCTTGTACTGGCAAGGGACATGGTTCAAAGGTTTTCAGCGGGAGATCTTGCGGTAAGGTCCACGAGCCGGGCGACTGTTTGACACACCGAAGATGCGAGGGCGTGGCAGCCAGGAGCGAGGAGTCATAGCCACTCGACCTCCTCTGGCTCAGGCGAAGGGATTGAGGACAGCCACATCAAGACCGGCAAAGTCGGAGACATTCCGTGTAACAACAGTCAATCCATGTTCATGAGCGGTGGCGGCAATCAAGGAGTCCACTGCCGGAAAAGTTCGCATGCCGTTGAGCTCCCCCCATCGGTGTGCGATCTCTGCCGTGATCGGCAAGATGCGGTCGCCATAGGCGGTTACTAGTCCGGCGAGCCAACTCGCCAAAGAGTCCGCCTGTTGTGGGTCGCGTCGGGCCAAGGAAACAATTCCTCGATGAATCTCTCCAATGGTCAACACCGAGAAGAAGATCTGTTCGGAATCAAGGGATTTCACCCACGTCACGACGCCCTGATCTGGCCGGGTGGCACGCAATTCTGACACAACGTTGGTGTCCAGCAAGAAGCGGATCACGTCAACTCCACGCCACGGGCCGCATAGTCGATTGATCCCTCTCAATGAGAAGGTCGTCGCCTCGAGGGCCAGCAACCAAGTATTCGATCAACCCGACACGCGGCCCCGCCAATGCCTCATAATCTCGCGCACTCAGAAGGACTCCGACTCGCTGACCCTGGCGAGTGATCCACTGGGGCTCGTCATCAGCTTTGCGGAGCACCTGAGAGAACTTCTGCTTGGCCTCTTGAACTTGCCATACGCTCACGTTGTCACCATCCAATCTAGACAGTCTAGATTGTATCACTGCGCTATGCCTTCGTTTCAGTGGAACGATAATTGCCTTGTCAACGGTCATGAGTACATGGTGCCAGGTACCCCGGACATTTTCGGAGGCCGCTTGATGCGCCCTGTGGTGTCTGGATGCAGATAGAAGTCCTGCCCGCCCCGAAGGCATCTTTGCTCAATTCTTCGGCAAGAGGCTGGGCGACTGGTTTACGAACCAGCCATTACAAAACAACAAGATTTTCTGGTGTCGCTCGGCGCACTTGGGAAAGCGCAATGTGCTGGTCGAAGGTAACGAAGCGACCTTGATGGGTCACCGCCAGGGCCAGCAGATACATATCGGTCACCTGGCTTGAGGTGAAAGCGCGCGTGGAATCCACTTTGTCCGAGTCGATGAGCGAGACGTCACACGGCCAGAACTCGTGATGCGCGTCGGTCGTCGCCCCACGCAGAAGGCCGAGGGCTTCGTTCGCTGTGATGTGTGCTCCGGGGTAGCGAGGACTGGACACAATGCGAAGATAGCCGTTTTGGGTAATCGCGCATGAGGCCCAGCCCTCGTCAATAGCCCCGTCGAACCATTCCCAGGCCCGTTGATGAAACACATGGTCGGCATCAAACAAGGCAATCAGCACGTTGACATCAAGCAATGACCGCATCAGATTCCCTCTTCGTCCCGGATCTGGTCAATCAGGTCATTGGTCACGATGACACCGCGAGATGGAAGAGGGCGAAAACCATACCGAGAAGTGGTGCTGGCCGTGGTGGGCGTCGCTGGTGATGTTGTGAGTGCCCTGCGGACAAGGTCGGAAATGACTTTGCCCATCGTCGTGCGCTCAGCAATGGCGACCTCCCGAGTCACCGCAATGACGTCGTCATCCAAAGTCAGTGTCGTTCTCATGCATCTGATTCTAGTGCATCAGTGCATCAAGTGCGCAAGGGCTGATCGGTGTCAGTCTTGCAATTCTTCTGCGATAGTCCCACGTCAAAAAGGAGAATTGCAGACTCGTTTTTCGATGCATCGAAATATCTGGTACGCTAGGGATAGTTCAAGCCTAGGAGGCCCGATGAATGTTTACTACATCGTCGCAGGGCTCGTCGCTGTGGCCGTAATAGTTCTCGCCGTCTCCGGTTTCCCTTGGGCATTGACAGTCGCATACATCGTAAAGAAGACGAACCCCAAGGACTTCGACCTCGACAAGTTTGCTGAATTGATGAGAGCTTGTCACCCCACCCATCACTTCTCTATCCCACGTAAGTCCCCAAAGGAGAAATCATGACGCGTAGTCGCACCAAGACAGAGGTGCTGGAACAGCTAGCCCGCATGGAATTCAAACCCAGCACAAGAGACAAGGTGCATGAACTCGCCAATTGCCTTGATGAATCTGGTCGAGTGTCCTTGAGCACGCTTCACGAGCAGCTCTTCTCCGGGCGAGCAGTCAGCACTGTGTACGACAACGTCGTGGCCCGAGTCGGCTGGATCAATTCCGAAGCAGAGCGGGTTCATTCTCCCCTGCGACTCCAACTCACTCCCCAAGACAGCGATCAGGAACGGTGGGTACAGGTTGAGTGGACCTCGGTGCCACCGCCCGAAGCGCTCGCTCAGGACTTGGCACGGGCGGGGCACCGCATTCCCCTTCCCGCATCATCAGACCTGACACAGTTCGCTGACATAGACGCGCGGCCCATCGTCTTGGTGGTCTGCAACGACTACGAGGCGACCGCCGTTGAACACTTCTTCGACCCCAGCAATGAAAGCACCGAGGGCCACATCAACGGACGGCCGTACACGTTCTTGGCCACTGTTGGCGAGGAAGACAGGCCTTCCAGCATGCAAGCCCCCATCGTCATGATGCGCAGTGGGACTGGTTTGCTCGCCGCCGCCAGGAGCGTCGAATCGGCCTGCGAGGACTGGAAACCTCAACTTGTCATTGGGGTGGGAATCGCCTACGGAGTGAATGAATCGAAACACCCTCTCGGAACCGTTGTGGTGTCCGAGGCCGTTGTAGAAAGTGCAGAGAGTATTCGCCCGGAAACGGTGTCTCCACGAGAAGCCCCGTTTCGCGTGCCAGATGAGGTCTTCCTCAAGATGCGCCGCCGCAATCAGCAAGGGCAAGAGCAGCAAAACCCGTGGCCGCAGGTGGAGTTCGGCACATTCCTTTCGGCGAGTCAGAAGATCTCCAAGACCGCCTACCGTAACAGCAAGCTGGAACCATATGCAGGCTTTGGAATCATCGCGGGAGACATGGAGGCGGCTGCAATTGCCTCTGTTTGTAATCGCCGCCAGGTCCCGTGGCTTGTCGTGAAGGCCGTTTCAGACTTTGCGACCGAGGATGAGATTGACCCTTCCACGAAGGACAAGTACCAGGCGGAAGCGGCACTGAGGTCAGCACGGGTCGTTTACGCCTTCTTGGCCCAAGACTTCCCTGTGGAGCCTTTCGGATGGCTTCCTGGTCCTCATGGAGAAGACAAGGAGGGTTACGAGGAATCGGATGCCTCTGGGGCTCCTTCTGGGGAGGATGACTGGCCTATGGCAAGACTGGCCGACGTGAATCGCCTGCCCGAAGAGAAACGCCTCATCGTTCGAGCAGGCTCACGAGAACTGGCGACAAAGTTGTTTTCTGATGGGGACAGTTCCCGCACCAGCAATGATTACTCGAACCCTTCACCCGAGGAATCAAAGGAGACTGTCGATATCCTGAGTGACTTGGACTCATGGATACGCGACTCTGCGGGGAAGCCGCTATTCGCTATCTTCGGCGATTTCGGCTCCGGAAAGACGATTGCTTGTCAGGCATTTACCAGGAATCAACAGGCAACTTGTCAGGCCAATCGTAAGGCACCCTGGCCTCTGTACTTCGATTTGCGCAAGGTGCAACTCAGCGATGGGCAGGCGCCGACCCTGACAGAGACGATGCTCCAGTGCGCACATCGAGGATGGAAGCGGGCCGAGAGTGTCACGTCAAGAGACCTGTGGGGATGGATCAACCGTGGGGCTGTCGTCATCTTCGACGGACTCGATGAGGTTTTGACCAAGCTGGACGAAGACGCCGGGCAGTTGTACACCGATGACCTCCTGTCCGTCCTCAATCAGGCAGACGTACCAATCCGCGTCCTGATTTCCTCGCGTTCACAGTTCTTCCGAAACTTGGAGGAGGAGCGCACGAGACTCACGGGAGCCGAGAGAAGTGATAAAGACGGTTCGTGGTACGAGGCCAGGTGGCTACTGCCCCTGACGAAGAAACAGATACGGCACTACTTTGAAATCTCGCTTCCTGCGATGGATGTCGATCAGATCATGAAGATGGTATCCGAGGTGCACAACCTCTCCGATCTCAGTCGGCGACCTTACACCTTGAGTCTGGTCGCGGACGCTATCCCAGAGATAGCACAGCGTCGTGACAAGGGCCTACTGGTGAACGGCTCCACGATTTACCGGAAGTTTGTGCGCAAGTGGCTGCGCCGTGATGACTTGAAGCACCACATCAAACTGGAACACAAGTTGTACTTGGTCGAAGAGTTGGCCGCGCAGTTGTGGGCTACTGGCCGAACCGAGATCCCTATCGAAGAATTGGAGGAATGGTTCGACACGTGGAGACAGAAACGCAAAGGCTGGAAGAGATACCGGAAGGTCACACCCGACAAGTTGGAAGAAGACCTGCGAAACTCGACCTTCCTCTCCAGGGTCGACGTAACCGAGACCCAGGGCGCATTCCGATTTGCGCACACGTCGCTGCAGGAGTTCTTCCTGTCGGAGTACATGCTGCGGGCACTGGAGGAGAACGTGCCGGAGCGGTGGGCCATCCGCCCGCCAAGCAGTGAGACTTATGGGTTCCTCGGAATGTCACTGGCCGAGAAGGACGAGTCCACCCGGCAGGGGCTTCTGACCACCATGGGGTCTTGGTTCACTGGGACGGATGTTCAGATCAATACAGCTATTTTGCGGTATCGGATGGAGGCGGGCTACGGGGGTCTTCCGCAGGTGACACTTCCACTGATTCGGCCGCAGATCGAGCCTGTGCCCGTGGATGAGGCGCGACAACTCCTGAAGACCATGAGAGACGGAGACCACGTTTCCGTCGGTGGATACTCCTGGACCCTGCTGAACAAGGACCGTAAGACCGCTCTTCTTCTCTGCGACCAGATTGTGGACTATCAGCCCTACAACACGGAGTATGCACAAGTGAACTGGGAGACCTGCACTTTGCGGACCTGGCTCAACAATGACTTCCTCTCCAGTCTCCCGAAGGACTTCCAGAGCGCTCTGGTAGACGTTGACGCTTCCGGCAAGCGAGTTCGTGTGGCTGTAGGCGCGACCAACACCGACAAGCTGTTTCTCTTGAGCTCAGAAGAGGAGGAGGATCTCCTACCCAAGAAAGACACGCGCATTGCCTATCGTCACGATGGGGATGCCTGGTGGTGGTGGCTTCGGTCGGTGGGTGCTCCGCGTGACCGTGCTCCGATTGTCCTCGACGACGGCCGCGTCCGCCCGAACGCCGACACTGTCCACAATGCTTACGGTGGCGTCCGCCCGGCTCTGAAGATGAATCTGTAGAATCTTCGTATCGCGCCGTTAGGCGCATGGCGCGCAGCGCCAGTACCGCCGTGGGCGGCGCTCCGATTTTCATTTTCGAGAAGAAAGTACTGTTGTGTCTGAAGTTCGCCAGTCGGTTGACCTCTCCGTCATTACCGAGGCTAAGAAGCTCACCTCTCTGGTCTTTTCCATCACAGACAAGTCCCCGAAGAAGTTCCGGTTCACGTTTGTGTCACGTCTCCAGAATCTCGCGCTTGATATCGTTGAGTCGCTTTTCCGGGCGAACGATACGTACTTTGCTCGTGATTCTAGCCAGCATCAACTCGCCGAGCGATTGGAACTTCAGCATGGCGCTGCCACGAGCGCAAGACTCGTGGGCTATATTGCCATGCTCAGCCTGGACCAGCAGTGCATTCTTCCCAAACAATTTGAACAAATCAGCGAAGCCGTCGATGTCTGCCAGGCGCGACTCGCCTCATGGGTTGCCTCAGATCGCCGACGACTGGCCGGATGGGCAGTAGGCTAGGCATTTCAGGGATCTGGTTAAAGGTGGTGGCTTCGGTCGGTGGGTGCTCCGCGTGACAA